>URWC01000045.1 GCA_900551555.1 uncultured Collinsella sp.
TCCCCCGTTGAAGAACGGGGGAGCCCCTTGTTACGTTTGGGTTGTTGGTGCGACCTAGAGATGCGAGATGATCAGTTCCATCTTGCCCTCGAGCTCGATCTGGTCCACGGTGCTCGGAGCCAGCAGGTGGCTTCCCTTGTGGACGGGGTCGCCGCAGACGGTGCCTTCGCCGTCGATGACTGACAGGCACATGAAGGGCCAGCGCTGCTCCAAGGTCTTGCTGCCGTCGACACGCACGCGATCGACGGTGTAGCAGGGGTTGGACTCGAGCTCGGTCACGCCATCCACCTCGGGCGCGGTCACCGTGCCGTCGGTCGGAGCCTGAGCGTCAAAGTTTATGCAGTCGAGGCTCTGCTTAATGTGCAGCGGGCGCAGCTTTCCGTCGGTGCCGGGGCGGTCGTAGTCGTACAGGCGATATGTCACGTCGCTCGACTGCTGCGTCTCCAGAATCAGCGTGCCGGTCTTGATGGCGTGAACGGTGCCGGAGTCGATCTGGAAAAAGTCTCCCTTGTGAATCGGCAGCACGTTGAGCATCTCGTCCCAACGGCCCTCCTCGATCATCTGTGCAGCCTCGGCGCGGTCGTGCGCGCGCTGGCCGACGATAATCGTGGCGTCGGGCTCGCAGTCCAGTACATACCAGCACTCGGTTTTGCCCAGGCTGCCGTTCTCGTGCTCGGCGGCGTACTCGTCGTTGGGATGAATCTGGATCGAAAGGTCGTCCTTAGCGTCCAGAATCTTAATGAGCAGTGGGAACTCCTTGCCCCGGCAGTTGCCAAAGAGCTCGCGGTGCTCGGCCCACAGCCACGACAGCGTGTGGCCTGCATACGGGCCCTCCGCAATCTGGCAGTCGCCGTTGGGGTGGGCCGAGATGGCCCAGCACTCACCGATGGGTCCATCGGGAATGTCGTAGCCAAATACGGTTTCGAGCTGGCGACCGCCCCAGATCTTCTCGTGGAAGATCGGCGTCAGCTTAATCAAATCGGACATGTTCATACCCCCATTGTGTTGCGCGGGCGCTGCACAAAACAGCTCAAAGCGAGCGCCCGGATGACTACAAAAACCTATGCCAACGTTACGTTGTGCAACTCAAAGCGGTCGCCAACGTTGCGCGAGACCGAATACTCAAAGGTGGCGCCGCTGTCCAAAAAGCCAATCTGGGTGAGCTCGAGCAGGGGAGAGCCAGGCTTGGTGTCCAAGCGCTCGGCTTCTTCCTCGGTTGCTGCCACGGCGCGAATGGTACGGTGGAAGCTCGAAATCTTCAGCCCACATTGCTCGCGGATGAAGTGGTAGACCGATCCGTACAGGTCCTTCTTTTTAAGGCCTGGAATCAGCTCGAGGGGCATGTAGGTGTACTCGATAACGATGGGCTTCTCATCGGCCTGACGCACGCGCACGATGTGATAGGCAAAGTCATCCTCGGCAATTCCCAGCTGGGCTGCGATGTCCGCTGGTGGATTAACAATCGAGAAATCGTAGACCACCGAGGTCACCTTCTCCCCGCGGTGCTCATACGAAAAGCCCTGGGCACGGTCGTTTTTGCCCTGGAAAAACGCCTGACCGGGAAGTCCCGCCGTGTCCTTAACGTAGGTACCCGATCCGCGTCGGCTGGTAATAAGACCTTCCTCGGTGATTTGCTCGATAGCTCGTTTGACGGTGATTTTGGAAACGCTATAGAGCTCGCAGAACTCAACGACGGTGGGAAGCTTGTCGCCCGGTTTAAGAGTGCCATCCTCGATGCTTCGACGAATATCTGCAGCTATCGCCTCGTATTTGGGAATCATTGAACCTCCTTTCCGACATATATCAATACGCAAGTAAGTATAACCCTTAACAAGGCACCCATATAACCTTTATCTAAGAAGCTCGAGAAAGAAAAAAGAAAAAGACGCTTTACTTTTAGAATTAGAGCGCTATAGTTTAAGCAACGAACGGAATCTTTCCGCAGAACAGGATCGACCGTTTGGGGACGGTTTTGTTTTGGCGGGTTGGATATCGGTATGACCGGTGCGCGCCCGCGCCGGATAACCTGCCAAAGCAAACACGTCTCCAACCGGAAGCTCTAGAACACGAAAGCGAGGACTTTGATGGCACAGTATCAGCTGCCCAACGACTTCTTCTTTGGCGCTGCTATGTCCGGCCCGCAGACTGAGGGTCAGTGGAACCAGGGCGGCAAGCTCGAGAACCTGTGGGACACCTGGTCCATCCAGGATCTGGGCTCGTTCTACAACCGCGTTGGCTCTTACGCCGGCAATGACTTTATGGCCAAGTACCAGGAAGACCTTCGCATTTTGAAGGACTTGGGCCTGGATACCTATCGCACTTCCATCCAGTGGAGCCGTCTGCTCGATGCCGACGGCAACCTCAACGAGGAAGGCGCCGCGTGGTATCACGAGCTGTTCCGCGCCTCTCGCGAAGCCGGCCTGGAGCCGTTTGTCAACTTGTACCACTTTGACATGCCCACCTACCTTTTTAACCGTGGCGGCTGGGAGAGCCGTGAGGTTGTCGAGGCTTACGCACATTACGCCGACGTCGCCTTCCACGAGTTTGGCCAGGAGATCAAGTACTGGTTCACCTTTAACGAGCCCATCGTCGAGCCCGAGCAGCGCTATCAGGAGGGCGTGTGGTTCCCGCAGCTCCACGACTTTAGCCGCGCTCGCACCGTGCAGTATCACATCTCGCTGGCGCACGCGCTGGCCGTGGCCAACTACCGTCGCGCCTATGACGAGGGCGCCGTTCGCGCTGATGCCAAGATCGGCATGATCAACTGCTTTACCCCGGTCTACACCAAGGAGAACCCCAGCGAGGCAGACCTCGAGGCTGTGCGTATGACCAGCGGCATCAACAATCGCTGGTGGCTCGACCTTATTACCAAGGGCGAGCTTCCTGCCGACGTGCTCGACAGCCTGGCCGAGGGCGGCGTTAAGCTTCCGTTCCGTGCCGGCGACCAAGAGATTCTTAAGCAGGGTGTTGTCGACTGGCTCGGTTGCAACTACTACCACCCCACGCGCGTTCAGGCGCCGGCGAGCAAGATCGACCAGTACGGTCTGCCGCACTTTGCCGACGAGTACGTGTGGCCCGACGCCGTTATGAACGAGAGCCGCGGCTGGGAGATCTACCCGCAGGGCCTCTACGACTTTGGCATGGACTGCGCTAAGAACTACCCCGATCTTGAGTGGTTCGTTTCCGAGAACGGCATCGGCATCATGGACGAATACAAGAACCGCGATGCCGAAGGAACCATCCAGGATGACTACCGCGTCGACTTTGTGCGCCAGCACCTGGAGTGGGTTGCCAAGGCAATCTCCGAGGGCGCCAAATGCCGGGGCTATCACTACTGGGCCGTCATCGATAACTGGTCTTGGGCCAATGCCTTTAAGAATCGTTACGGCTTTGTCGAGGTCGATCTGATGGATGGCTATAAGCGCCGCCTTAAGAAGTCGGCAGCCTGGCTCAAACAGGTCGCCACGACCCACGTGGTTGATTAGCGACCGGGCGAACGCCCAGACCGCGCGCCGCCGCGCGCAACACATGGCACATCTGGTGGCAGAGGGCGACAGACCACCGTGCGCATAGGAAAAGGCCGGATTTGAAAGTTAGGAGCAATCATGGCCAGTGACAACGGAAAGAGTTTCCTCGACAAGTTTGCCGAGGTCTCTGCAAAGGTGGGAAACCAGGTTCACCTGCGTTCCCTGCGTGACGCCTTCGCGACCATCACGCCGCTCTATATCCTTGCGGGTATCGCGGTTCTCATTAACAACGTCGTGTTCCCTCTGTTCCCGCTCGATGCGGCGGGCCTTGCCAACCTTCAGACGTGGGGTTCGGCAATTACGCTGGGCACCCTCAACGTCTCTGCCATTATCTTGGCCGGATTGATTGGCTACAGCCTCGCTAAGAACAAGCGTTTCGATAACCCGCTCGCTTGCGTGGTCGTCGCTATCTCTGCTTTCGTCATCATGATGCCGCAGCAGATCACCGCCTCGCTTGCCGCCACGAGCCCGCTGCTCACCGACAAGATCACCTCCGCCGAGGTCACGGGCGCCCTTTCGACTGCCAACACCGGCACCAACGGTCTGTTCTCGGCTATTATCATCGCCCTGCTTTCCGTCTCGCTCTTCATCAAGATTTCTGGCGTCGAGAAGCTCAAGGTTAAGCTGGGCGAGGGCGTGCCTCCCGCGGTCTCCAACTCCTTCAACGTCATGATCCCGATGCTGCTCAACCTCGCAATCTTCGCTCTTGCAGCAGCCCTGCTCGCCGTGTGCGCCGGCACCGATCTGTGCGCCATCATCTCCACGTGCATCTCCAACCCGCTCAAGAACATCATGAACGCCGGTCCGTGGGCTGTTATCCTCATCTACACCCTTGCTAACCTGCTGTTCTGCGTCGGTATTCACCAGTCCACCATCTCTGGCGCTACCGTCGAGCCGATCCTGACCATGCTCATCGTCGACAACATGGCTACCTTTGCCGCCGGTGGCACCATCCAGCCCGATCACTACATGAACATGCAGATCGTTAACAGCTTCGCCCTCATCGGCGGCTCGGGCTGCACCCTCATGCTTCTGCTCGACACGCTCCTGTTCTCCAAGAACAAGGCTTCCGAGACCGTTTCCAAGATGGCTATCCTGCCTGGTCTGTTCAACATCAACGAGCCGGTTATCTACGGTTACCCCATCGTGTACAACCTGCCGCTCATGATCCCGTTCGTCCTTCTTCCCGATCTGTTCATCGGCATCACCTATGGCCTTACCTGCGCAGGCATCATCAGCCCCTGCATCGCCCAGGTGCCCTGGACCATGCCTCCCGTCATCAATGCCCTGCTCGCTACGGGCTTTGACTGGCGCGCCGGCGTGTGGCAGGCTCTCGAGATTGTCATTGGCATGGCCGTCTACCTGCCCTTTATGAAGATTTCCGAGAAGGCAATCGCCAAGCAGGAGGCTCTCGCCGAGTAGAACGCCTAACGTTCGTCCCTTTCACCTTTGCGGGCGCCGGTACGCGGTGCCGGTGCCCGCGGCTCTCTCCCTTGCGTAAAGATACAGGGGAGCGGGCACAATAGCCGCAAGGAATACAACCAGTTGTCGTCTGCGCGCCGCGCAGTTATAAGGAGGAAACCATGAAGAAGATCATGCTCTGCTGCAATGCCGGTATGTCTACGAGCCTGCTGGTCCAGAAGATGCAGGCCGAGGTTGCAAACCGTGGTCTGGATATTGAGGTCGAGGCTCGTCCCATGAACGAGGCCCACGATCACCTGGACGAGTGCGACATGTTGCTGCTTGGTCCGCAGATCGGCTACACCAAGGGCGATTTTGAGAAGGAGGCCGCCGGTCGTTTTCCGGTCGAGGTCATCAACATGGTCGACTACGGCCGCATGAACGCTGCCGGCATCATCGACCACTGCGTCAGCGTGATGGGCTAGGTGCTCCGCATGGAGGATATGAACGAACTGCAGATGACCTGCTTCGAGATCATCAGCTACGTCGGTACCGCCAAGAGCATGTACATCAATGCCGTGCAAAAGGCCAAGGAGGGCGATTTTGACGCCGCCGAGGAGCTTATCAAGCAGGGCGACGAGGCCTATAACGGTGGCCACGATGTTCACATGGGGCTTCTGAAGAAGGAGGCCAACGGCGAGCGTAACGGCGAGGCCCCGTTGATTCTGTTGCATGCCGAGGACCAGATGGCCGGTACCGAGACCATGCGCGTCATGGCGACGGAGCTCATCGAGGTTCACAAGCAACTGCAGGCACTTCAGGCCTAGTCGGCGTTATCGCCGCGATGGACCGTGCGGTCCAACAGACAACACAGTCCCTTTGACGGGCGCCGGGAGTCTCCGCCTCCCGGCGCCTTTATATTTGGGGAAGGTCTTGCGCGACCTATTAAGCGACCATTCGCGCTTCCCCAGATAAAACCTGCCAAAACAAACCTGTCCCTTTTTGGTAGGTTTTTGCCTTGAGAGCGGTACCATACAGGCAATGTTTAAACGAGAAAGGTGGGCCCCTATGGAACCCAAGCAGTACTACATCGGCATCGACGTCGGCGGCACTTCGGTTAAGGAGGGCCTGTTCGACGAGGACGGAAATCTGCTGGCCAAGGCCAGCGTGCCCACGCCTCCCATCGTTGACGCTGCGGGCTTTGCCGCGGTGACCGAGGCTATCGACCAGGTGGTCGCCAAGGCACAGATTCCGCGTGCCTTTGTGGCAGGCATTGGCCTGGCCGTTCCGTGCCCCATCCCGGCATCGGGCGATGCCAAGGTCAAGGCCAACATTGCCATTAACCTGCCCGAGCTGAGGGTCGCCATTCAGGAGCACTGCCCCGATGCGGTCGTTAAGTATGAGAACGATGCCAACGCCGCCGCCATGGGCGAGGCCTGGCTCGGTTCTGCCAAGGGCGTGCAGAACGTGGTGATGGTCACCATTGGTACCGGCGTGGGCGGCGGCGTTATCGTTAACGGCGACGTGGTATCGGGCGTTGTGGGTGCTGGCGGCGAGATTGGCCACATGTGCCTGAACCCGGCCGAGGAGCGCACCTGCGGCTGCGGCGGCCATGGCCACCTGGAGCAGTATTCCAGCGCCACCGGCGTGGTGAGCAACTACCTTGCCGAGTGCAAGAAGGCGGGCGTCGAGCCCATCGAGCTGACCGGCCCCTCCGATTCCAAGGACGTGTTCCAGGCTTGTCGCGAGGGCGACAAGCTCGCGCTGGCCGCGGCCGATACCATGGCCGACTATCTCGGCCGCGCACTGGCGCTTATTGCCAACGTGGTTGATCCCGAGATGTTCCTCATCGGCGGCGGCGCCTCCGCCTCGGCCGATGTCTACCTCGACAAGGTTCGCGAGCACTTTAAGCAGTACGCGCTTTCCGCCTCGCGCGAGACGCCCATTAAGGTCGCTTCGCTCGGAAACGACGCCGGCATCATCGGTGCTGCCTACGTAGCCCTGCGCGCTGCCGGTAAATAGCTGGTGCAAGGGGGACAGGTTACATTGCACCAACATGGTGCAAAAGGGACAGCCTTGGCCCCCGTGCCTGCGCCCCAAAATATGCCGTGGCCCTTCCGTCTGCGAAGGCTCGGCATCGGCGTGCTACCATAGCTACGTCCAAGTACACATATCAAGTGGAGGATATCCATGGCAAACGTTCTTGTCTTTGGTCACCAGAACCCCGATAACGACGCCATCATGAGCGCCGTCGTCCTGTCCCAGCTGCTCAACCAGGTTGAGTATGCCGGCAACACCTACGAGGCCTGCGCCCTTGGTCAGCTTCCGGCCGAGTCCGCCAAGCTGCTCGCCGACGCCGGCATCGCCGAGCCCCGCGTGATCGAGTCCGTCGAGGCCGGCCAGCTCGTCGTCCTCACCGACCACAACGAGTCCGCCCAGTCCGTCGCCGGCCTTAAGGACGCCACGGTCTTTGGCGTTGTCGATCATCACCGCATCGGCGACTTCGAGACCGCCGGCCCGCTGCACTACATCTGCCTGCCCTGGGGCTCCAGCTGCACCATCGTCACCAAGCTCGCCGGCGTGCTCGGCGTTGAGCTTTCCGACGTTCAGGCCAAGCTGCTGCTCTCGGCCATGATGACCGACACGCTCATGCTCAAGAGCCCCACCACCACCGATGTCGACCGCGCCGTTGCCGCCAAGCTCGGCGAGCAGGTGGGCGTCGACCCGGTCAAGTTTGGCATGGAGGTCTTCCTCACCCGTCCGTCCGGCTCCTTCATCGCAGCCGAGATGGTCGGCAACGACATCAAGATGTTCGAGCCTGCCGGCAAGAAGCTGCTCATCGGCCAGTACGAGACTGTCGACAAGACCCGCGCACTCGGCATGATCGACGAGATCCGCGAGGCCATGCGCGCCTACGCCGCCGAGAAGGGTGCCGACGGCATCGTCCTGTGCATCACCGACATCATGGAGGAGGGCTCGCAGGTCCTGCTCGAGGGCGAGACCGAGGCTGCTCAGAAGGGCCTGGGCATTGCCGACGAGCACGGCGGCGTCTGGATGCCGGGTGTCCTCTCCCGTAAGAAGCAGGTCGCTGCCCCCATCATGGCCGCCTGCTAGGTTCTTTTGACCTAACACCGACGACCGGACCGCGGACGCCCCGCGCTCCGGTCGTTTTTTGTGCATGCGCCGCGTCGTCTCTTGGACAGGCGTGCCCGTGCCGTTGAGCAAATAATGTTCAACCTATGGTTCCGCTTTTCGGCCGCGCTTGTGCGCTTGTCGCGCAGGGTAGGCTAGATGCAAGCGTAATACGTTGGAGCGCGGCGCCGCCACTTGGGCGGGCCGTGCTTTTTTAAGACGGGAGCTTTCCCGTGAAAGGAGCCGCCCATGGCAGCAACCGAGCAGCTGTTCAACGTCCGTGAGCGCAAGCGCTTTGAACGCCACGACATTTGGGAGCGCATCGCCGAGAACGGCACGATTTCCGCCGCGGTTATGGTCATCGCCGCCATCGCCGCCGTCATTTGCGCCAATACCGATGCCTACGAGGCCATCCATCACTTTTTGGAGACCCCGCTGTATGTGGGTCTGGGCAACCTTACGGCCGGTCTTACCGTTGAACTTTTCGTCAACGACTTCCTCATGGCGATTTTCTTTTTGTTGGTGGGCATTGAGCTTAAGTACGAGATGACGGTCGGCGAGCTCAAGAATCCGCGTCAGGCCATGCTTCCCATGCTGGCGGCCGTGGGCGGCGTCGTCGTTCCCGCCTGCATCTACCTGATCTTTAACCATGCCGGCGCCCGCAACGGTTGGGCCATCCCCATGGCAACCGATATTGCCTTTGCGCTGGGCGTGCTGTCGCTTTTGGGCAACCGCGTGCCCAACGGCGTGCGCGTGTTCTTCTCGACGCTCGCCATCGCCGACGACCTTATCTCCATCGCCGCCATCGCCATCTTCTACGGTCAGAGCCCCAATCCGTTTTGGTTGGGCGCCGCTGCGCTTGTGACCTGCGCGCTCGTGTGGCTCAACAAGACGCAGCATTACCGCCTTGCCCCGTATTCGGTACTGGGTCTGCTGTTGTGGTTCTGCATGTTCAAGAGCGGCGTACATGCCACGCTCGCCGGCGTCATCTTGGCCTTTACCATCCCGGCCAAGTGCGGCGTCAAGCTCGATAGCCTCACCGATTGGTTGGGCGAGTGCCTGCCGCTGCTTGATGACCGCTACGACGACGAGGCACACATCCTGGGCCAGCATGACTTTACCGTCTCGACCACCAGGGTCGAGCGCGTCATGCACCGCGTGACCCCGCCGCTCATCCGCATGGAGCGTCTGATCTCCACGCCGGTCAACTTTGTGATTCTGCCGATCTTTGCGTTCGTGAACGCACAGGTTCGCCTAGTGGGCGTGGACATGAGCACGCTGCTCACCGATCCGGTGACGCTCGGCGTGTACTTTGGCATGCTGCTGGGCAAGCCGATTGGTATCTTTGGCATGACGTTTGCCCTGGTTAAGTTTAGGGTCTGCGAGCTGCCGCATAACGTTAACTGGCACATGATTGCCGGTGTGGGCATTCTGGGCGGCATCGGCTTCACCATGTCGATCCTCATCAGCGGCCTTGCCTTCCCGACGGCCCAGTTTGAGGTCCTGGCCGCCAAGGCCGCCATCCTTGCCGGTTCGGTCACCGCTGCCGTGCTCGGTATGATCTACATGAGTGTGGTCTGCAAACACCTCGCGCCCAAAGACAAGTAAAAGCATATACAAGTTTGAAAACGCCGCCTGTGGACACCATCACAAGCGGCGTTTTAGTCAATGGGGACGTTCTTAAATGACTAGGTTTATTCCACGGTGCCGTAGACGGCGCCCCAGCCGTGGGCGGCCAAGGCGGAGTTGAGCTGGTCGCAAAGTGATTGGCGGTCGTAGTAGCCGGGCGGTAGCAGGTTGACGATTTCCATGAGGTCGGGCGCCAGGTCCAAGATCTCGGCCTGTACGATGAGATCCAGGCGGTCGATGGCGCGGCGGTCGTAAAACAGCCCGTCGACCAGGCGCTGCAGGTCGCCGAATTCCTCGGCCTGGAACGATCCGTATTCCATAGTGCCTCCTTGGGCGCCCCACGCCGGCATGCGCGGCGATTCATAATTCATTGCGATGAACTTAATCTATCACGGCTTCATGCCGTTGCGGCGGTGGCGGTCTATACTTAGACGAACTGCAACGTCCCGCTTCGCGAAAGGTCGCACCCATGCAGACGATCTACCAGAAGATGGAAACCACCGAACTCGATGCCGCCATCGAGGCGCTCAAAGCCGAGGTCGCCGAGGTCAAGGCCAAGGGCCTGGCGCTCGACATGGCCCGCGGCAAGCCGTCGCCCTCCCAGGTGGACATCTCTCGACCCATGCTCGATATCCTCAATGCCGATGCCGATCTGCACGACGGCAACGTCGACTGCTCAAACTACGGTTGCTTTGAGGGCATTCCCTCGGCACGCAAGCTGGCGGGGGAGTTCCTGGGTTGCCCTGCCGAGCAGACGCTCGTACTGGGTTCGTCGAGCCTTCTGATCGAGCACGATATCGCCGGCATGTTTTGGCGCTGCGGTTCGTGCGGCAGCGAGCCTTGGGAGGCTTACGAGGCCGCGCACGACGGCAAGAAAGTCAAGTTCCTGTGCCCTGTTCCCGGCTACGACCGTCACTTTGGCATCACCGCCGACCTGGGTATCGAGAATGTCCCCGTCGCGATGACCGACAACGGCCCCGACATGGACGAGGTCGAGCGTCTGGTTGCCGCCGACGACTCCATCAAGGGCATCTGGTGCGTGCCCAAGTATTCCAACCCCACGGGCATCACCTTTAGCGAGGACACCGTGCGTCGCCTGGTCGAGATGCCCACGGCCGCGCCCGATTTCCGCATCTTCTGGGACAACGCCTACTGCGTGCACGACCTGTACGACGAGACCGACGAGCTCGCCAATATCTTCGACCTCGCTCGCGCGGCGGGCACCGAGGACCGCGTGGTGGCTTTTGCCTCGACGTCCAAGATTACCTTCCCGGGCGCCGGCATCGGCTTCATCGGTGCGAGCCCCGCGGTCATCGCCGAGTTCTCCAAGCGCCTGAAGGCCGGCCTCATCAGCGCCGACAAGCTCAACCAGCTGCGCCACGTGCGCTTCCTTCCCACCATCGAGGCGGTCAAGGAGCACATGAAAAAGCATGCCGAGTTCCTGCGTCCGCGCTTTGAGGCCGTTGAGCGCAAGCTCACCGAGGGCCTGGGCGATACGGGCTGTGCCACCTGGACGCACCCCCGCGGCGGCTACTTTGTAAGCTTCGATGGTCCCGAGGGCTCGGCCCAGAAGGTCGCCGCGCTTTGCGCCGACCTGGGCGTCAAGCTCACGCCGGCCGGTGCCACCTGGCCCTATGGCAGGGATCCGCGCGACACCAACATCCGTATTGCGCCGAGCTATCCCACGGTCGATGACCTGGAGGCCGCGCTCGACGTGCTGGTGCTGGCCGTTAAGCTTGTCGCTGCCGAGCTTGCTCGTGCCGAGCGCGCCTAACGCCTAGGGCCCCGCAAGTCCGCGCCCAGTACTATCCGCACTTTCGATACGTAAAGGAGCGTATACATGGATTTGGGTATTTCCACCAACCCCACGCCGGAGATCTACACCATTAAGGTAACCGGCGAGATCGATATCTCTAACGCTGATAGCCTGCGCAATGCTATCGACCTGGCGCTCGAGCAGCCCACTGAGGCCGTTGAGCTCGATTTTGCCCAGGTGAGCTACATCGATTCGACGGGCATTGGCGTGCTCGTGGGCGCCGCGCACCACGCGGTCGACCACGGTAAGCGCTTTAGCTGCACTAATGTGCAGCCCCAGGTGATGCGCGTGGTTCAGCTGCTGGGCGTCGACCAGGAGATTTCGATCACGGCGGCATAATCTTTGCCCCCAAAAGGGCGTGCCGTTTGGCATATGTTTGTGATGCGCTCGGACGTTTTGGCGTCCGGGCGCTATACTTGACCGAATGAATAGACGAGTTCCGGCCGAATGGCGCGGTGCGGGCTCGACTCACATCGAGCCTTGGAGGTATGTGTGTTTGGTATTGGAGAGGGTGAGCTCGCGATCATCGTGGTCTTCGGCTTTTTGCTGTTTGGCCCGGATAAGCTCCCGCAGATGGGCCGCACGATCGGCCGTGCCATCCGTCAGTTCCGCGAGACGCAGGAAAAGATGACGGCCGTTGTTCAGTCCGAGATCATCGATCCGGTAAGCGAAGCCGCGTCGGCCCCGGTCAAGCCCAAGAAGGCTGCCGTCGATGACGATTCCGATGCGGACGAGGATGCCGCCGGGACGGCTGCACCCGCAAAGAAGGAGACCTTTGCCGAGCGCCGT
>URWC01000046.1 GCA_900551555.1 uncultured Collinsella sp.
GGGGTCGCCGGCAGCGGCGAGCTCCTCAACGTTGCGGCAGTCGTTGGTCTTGCCACCGGTCACAGCCAAAAGGCCGGACTTCTTGTTCATCATCTCGTCGACCTCGTCGAAGGTGTAGCCGCCTTCGCGCTGCAGGTAGCACACGGTAGCAGGGTCGATGGAGCCGCAGCGGGTGCCCATCATGACGCCGTCGAGCGGCGTCAAGCCCATGGTGGTGTCCATGCACTTGCCGTCCTCGATGGCGCACAGGGAAGCGCCGGAGCCGATGTGGCACACGACGACCTTGCGGGCCTCGCCGTTGGTCATCTCGGCAACCTTTTTGGAGATGTAGCGGTAGCTGGTGCCGTGGGCGCCGTACTTACGGATGTGCAGCTTGTCACAGACGTCCTTGGGCAGGGCGTAGGTCTTGGCAACCTCGGGCATGTTGAAGTGGAAAGCGGTGTCGTAGACCGTGACGTTGGGCAAATCGGGATACTGCTCAAGGCAGTACTCGATAACGTTGGCCTCGGGGTTGTTGTGCAGCGGGGCGAGCGGAGCGACCTCGCGGATCTTGGCAAGGACGTCCTCGTCGACGAGGGAGGAATCGCCAAAGTACCAACCACCCTGAACGATACGGTGGCCGATGCCCTCGATCTTGACGCCGTTGGCCTCGAGGTCCTTCAGGACGACCTCGATGGCGACCTTGTGGTCGGGGAACTCGATGTTCTCGGTCACCTTCTTGGAACCGTTGGCAGCGTGGGTGAAGGTACCGCCGGTAAAGCAGACGCGCTCGCAGGAGCCCTTTGCGGACACCTTGTGGGACTTGGTATCGATGACCTGATACTTAAGGGTCGAAGATCCTGCGTTGACGACCAGAACGTTCATGTGTCTCCCTACTAACAGGCGGTGTGGCGCCGCCAGGTTACATACGCTTCAATAATAAACCCAAACGCCCTCGTGCTCGGGTTTATTGCGTTGATATATAAGTTATCGGAGCCTAAATGCTCATGTCCTTTGGCTTGTAAGACGAAAGAGCGCGGGAATATAAACCAAAGAAGAAATCCCGAGCGCGACAAGCAATACGACTCGAATGCCCGCAACGTCACTCAACACAGCGTTGACCAGATAGAAAAGAACGGCACCCACCGCCACCATCTGGCTTTGAACCGAAATCAGTGAACAACGCATCGATGAATCGGCAGCATTTTGGAAAACTGAGTATTTGATTGGGGCAAACAACGAGTACGCAACCGTCTGCAGTACATAGAACACGGGCAGCAAATTGGCCGGAGTAAGGGGAATCAAAAACAGAGCAGTCAGGGCAAAGCGCACGATGCCACAAATACGCGCAAAACGGCCCTTGTCGACACGAGCAATCACACTGGGCACAATAAACCCTATGGAGGCGGAGACAAGGAGCTGAACCGCAATGGTCACGCCCGAAGCGACGGCATTCATTCCACGGCCTGCAAGCAACAGTGAGAAGAAGTCTTCCAGAGCGACGAAGGCAAATGCTTGAGAACAGTCCATGATGAACGCTGACCGAAGAATGCCATTGCCCGCAATAGCAGCACCGATCATCTTCGGGCTAATTCCATGCCCAGGTGTCGCTGCAGTGCCCCCTCTTCGCATCTCAGGAATGCAGGCAACGACAACCAACGTTAACACCATTGCGATCACATCTGCCGAAAGACCAATGAGATATGCGCCGACGGACGAAATGAAACCGCCCACACAAGCGGAGATGGCATAAGAGGCATAGAAAACAAATCGCTCAACGACATTAAGTCTTACGAGCTGGTCCTGAGAGACGCTGTCAATGTAAATCGCTTCTATGGATCCGCTCACACATGCAACGGCAAAACCTTTGAGAGCAAACGCGCCGATTAAAAGCAGAGGAGAACGGACGAGAAGCAGGGCGGCGTAGTATCCAAGCATTCCCACAACGCCAACGAGACCGCTCGCCTTTCGTCCAAACCTATCAGCAATATAGCCAGTGGGAACTTCAAGGATGAACTTGCTCACTTGATATGCAATCATCATGCTAGAAATCGCTACCATCGAGAATCCGACGAATTCAAGGTAAACCGTCAGAAAATACAAAATGGTGCTGAAGTTCGACAGAAAAACGAACGTCATATAAAGCAAAACCATACGGTTTTTCATGCTCCGCCCTCCAAGAGCCAATAACCCAAACCGAAATCTTGGAAAAGCATGACGGCAAAGCCGTCAGTCATGTGTTACAAGGCGTCAACATTCACTTGACGACGCGAGACCAAATAGCCTCACGAAACGAGATGACGCAATAGGTGAAGAAATACCGTCTGGTGTCGATCGGTCCAGGCATTTTGTCGATAGCAAAAGTAGATGGGCAAGGCTACGTCATGCGAGCCTTCAATGGAGCACTCGCTCACTTCCAATCCATCTGATGCGAGAGAAGAGCCAGAAAAACTCAATATCAATCCCCCGACTTGAAGAAACTCAGCCTGCGCCCTGTTTCCGTATTCGACGTCGCGGAAGCGGAAATTAACCAGCTGAGCTTCGGGGCATTGATTGATTGCATTGAGACAGGGTGACAAATTAATTGGAACAGCGAGCCTGCCGCCCAGTAACTCACGAACGGTCATAGCACCCACAGATTGATGACCCGCTGGGCACGACAGAACCTTGAGCTCCTTTTCACCCAAGTATTTCGAAGAAAGGACGCTGTCCCGCGGCTCCTCAAACGAGATAGCCGCGTCCGAAATTCCAAGCACAAGTGATTCAAAGCATGTAGCCGTTGGCTGATGCCACACATCAAGGTGAATCTGAGGGTGCGAGCTTTCAAACGAGTCATACCAGTTTTCGGTAAAAAGGCGCCCCCGCCCATGAAGGCAGGGGGCGTAAAGACGAAAGTGGCCGTCGGGCGAAACGCCGCCGTTCCCCGATTGAGCGTACTTTTTGAGATCGTCGACTTGTGCCAGGATCACGCGTGCACGACGCGCAAATTCTCTGCCCGCCGGAGACAAAACAGCCTCCCCCACCGATCGGTCGAGCAAAACAATCTGATATTCAGATTCCAACTTTTTGATTGCCGACGAAACGGCCTGCGGACTCACATGAACGGCACGAGCTGCTTTGCGCACGCCGCCATAGTTCGCTACCGCTTGAAGGTATTCGAGTTGAGAAAACTGCATAGGTTACTCCAAAGGCAGCCAAGGCGACGGGCCGTGCGCCCTCAGATGAGGTTCTCGCCCAGATTCTTGCCGCCGAGGATGTGCATGTGGAAGTGCATGACGGTCTGACCGGCGTTGACGCCCTTGTTGGAGATGACGCGGAAACCGTCCTTCAGGCCCTTGACCTTGGCGACCTCCTGGATGGCATGAGCCATGGCGCCCATGGTCTCGGCGGGCACGTTGTCGGCGATGTCGCTGTAGTGCTTCTTGGGAATCACGAGCGTGTGGACCGGCGCCTGGGGATTGAGGTCGTCGAACGCGATGACCTGGTCGTCCTCATAGACAACGGTCGAGGGGATCTCGTGGTTGGCAATTTTGCAGAAGATGCAGTCACACATGGCTGATTCCTTTCTCACAAACCAAGGTAATTATATTTGGTCGGGATGGTTAGAACGAGAGGTTGTCGTCGGTGTTGGCGGCTTCGCCGTCGGCGAGCACGTCGTTGCCGTCGACGTCCTTCAGGAGCACCGAGACCTTCTGCTCGGCATCGGACAAGCGAGTACGCAGGCTCTTGAGGAGCTCGACGCCGCGGGTATAGCTCTCGAGCGACTCCTCGAGCTCCATATCGCCCGACTCCAAGCTGCGGATGATGAGCTCCAGCTCCTGCGAGGCCTGCTTGTACGTAAGCCGCTCGACCGGGGTCTTCTCTGCCATATCTGTTTCCTTTCCTAAAGGTTTATCACTATGAAACGCGGCCTACTCGACCGTATTGACCGTTGCTGCCACGTTGCCGTCTGCCATGCGCACACGAATGGCATCGCCGGGCTTAAAGGTCTTGGCACTCGTAGCCACACCATCATCGCTGTACGCGATGGAATAGCCGCGGGCAAGCACCTTGAGCGGCGACAGGGCATCGAGCGACGCGGCAGCTCGGCCCAAGTCGGACGCGGGTTTGCTGAGCATCGTACGTCCCTGATGCTCCAGACGGGAACTCGCAAGCGTGAGCGCATGGCGCTTGCCATCGAGCCCCGAGGTACTTGCAACCAGACGCTCGGGCAGGCGTTCAAAGCTGGATCGGAAAGCTCCGACCGAGCGTACCATGGCGCCCGACAGGCGATCGGCAGTCAGTGCAAGCTCTGACTCACGACGCTCGACCATAAATGTGGGATCGTTGAGGCACGGGCGGCATGCGGCCGCATCGAGTGCGTCGCCCAAGCGAGCCGTATAGGTATCCCAGGCACGGCGACCGCGCTGATCGAGCATCTCCAAATCAACCTGATTCGACCCAATCATCGATGCCATCGCGGCGCCAAGACGCTGATGGCGCGCCTCGAGCACATCGGCCAACTCCGTCATAGCCGGCGCCACCGATTCTGCCGCCGCCGTGGGCGTGGAGGCGCGGCGGTCGCTCACCATGTCGCAAATCGAGGTATCGGGTTCATGGCCAATGCCGGTCACCACGGGCACAGGACAAGCCGCCACCGCGCGGGCAAGCTCCTCGTCATTAAAGGTCATGAGGTCCTCAAAGGAGCCGCCGCCACGCACCAGCAAAATACAGTCGGGCGCCGGCGTAATGGCAGCGGCGCGGTGCAAGCCCTCAATGAGCTCGGCCGGCGCACCCTCGCCTTGAACCTTGGCGCCCACGCAGACGAGCTCAACGAGCGGGTTGCGGCGGCGCAGCGTACGCTTGACGTCGTCGATTACGGCACCCGAAAGCGAGGTGACGACTGCCACACGCGAGCAGAACACCGGGATGCGACGCTTGCGCGCCTCATCCATCAGGCCCTCACGACGTAGCTTTTCGGCCAGTTGCGCCACTTGTTGACGCAGCAGACCCTCCCCCGCCAGCGAAAACGAGCGAGCGACAAAGCTCATGCGGCCCGTGGCCTTATAGAGATTGAAGCTGCCCTTAAAGCTCACCTGCATGCCGTCGCGCAGATCGAACGTGCGCTTGAGATAGGCACCCTTCCAAATGATGCAGTCAACGGCGGCCGAATCGTCCTTAATCTGGAAGTAGCAGTGGCCGCTTCGGGCATTGGGGCCACGGAAGCCCGTAACCTCGCCCAGGACGCTCAGCTGCGGAATGGCATCGAGCGCACCGGCAGCGATCTCTACCGCCTGGCTCACGCTGAGCTCCTTGCGCTCCTGCTCATCCGAACCGTCGAACTCGGCGGAAACGGCATTGCCGGTTAGATTCCAGCCTGCCACGCAGCCTCCTTTCGTCATCGTGCACAAGGGCTTCGGCCCCGTGCAAATTCGAGTCCAACACATAGTACAGCGCCGCGGGGACACAAATCTCCGCGGCGCCTGTCAAGCCAATTTGTTATCGGTTGGAGTTTCTGTTGTAGCGAGCCATCAGGTAGAGCAGCTGAATGATCGAAGTGAGCGCTGCAGCAACGTAGGTAAGCGCGGCTGCCGTCAGGACCTTCTTGGCACCATTGACCTGCTTGGAGCTCATGCCCGACTGCTCGATGTACGCCACGGCGCGGCGGCTGGCATCAATCTCGACCGGCAGCGTAACGAGTTGGAACAGCACGCTAAACGAGAAGAAGATCAACGCGAGGGTCGTGAGCCCGGCAATGTTCATAAACAGGCCCATGAGTAGCACGATGGTCCAGGTGTTCTGGGTAAAGTTGACGACCGGGACCAGGGCAGTGCGCACCTTCATCATGGCGTAACCGCTTTGACGCTGGGCGGCATGGCCTGCCTCGTGGCAGGCGACGGCAACGCTTGCGACCGACCCGCCCGAACGGTTGGCATCCGAGAGGTACAGGTTGTTATCCTGCGGGTTGTAATGGTCGGTGAGCTCGCCGGCCACGCCCTTGATGCCCACGGCATTGCAGCCGTTGGCATCAAGCATACGGCGCGCGACCGTAGCACCCGTGTCGCCGTCCGAACGAACCATGGACCAGGTTTTATACGTCGAGTTGATATAGCTCTGCGCGGCAAGACCGAGCACTGTGCAAACAAGGACAACCAGCAGGTACAGCGGGTCAATACCAAAGCCGTATCCATAGTAATAGGGCATGCGAATTCCTCCGAATCGAGTTACACGTTGGAGGCATTCTACCCACTCAAACGGCTAGGCTTCCTTACAGCAATTCAATTTTGCCATCTTTGACCGTCAACCCCATATTGCCCGAGAGCAAATCGTCCAGGCGCGAGCCCACAAGCTCAAAACGCCAACCTTCGCGCAGACGGCTCTGCTCGGGATGCTCAATATAGTCGGCCAGGTCATCGCGCGAGGCAATGACCGAGGTCGCCACGCCCGAGCGCTCGGCAACCAGGCGAATAAGCGCATACATAAGGTCGGTCACACTCTCCAGCTCCGGAGAGATCTGGCGATGTCCGCGCACCAAGAGCGGCAGGCGATCGTGCGGACAGCTTGCGCCGCGCTTGATGGCCATGAGCGCGCCGTCCACATCGCGCTCCCCCAGCTGATCGGTACCGCGAATGCTGCGGAACTCCTCAACACGCACGGGGTTGCGCTTGACGAGCGCCAGCAGCGTATCGTCGGACATGACCCACTTGCGCGGGATATTGCGACGCTCGGCGCGGTCCTCACGCCAGGCGGCAAGCTCGCGCGCAATGCCCAACTGATGGCGGCTGCACGAGTTGATGCGCTTGACCTTGCGGAACGCTTCGTGGCGGTCGGCGCGGTAGTGCGACTCGTCTGCCAGCGGGCGCAGTTCATCGAGCACCCAATCCACACGGCCCAGCTCGCGCAGGCGGCTCATCATCTCGGTATAGGCGACGATCAGGTACTTGACGTCATCGATCGCATACTCAATCTGTTTATCGGTCAGCGGGCGGCGCGACCAGTCGGTCAGCGACTCGGTCTTGGGCAGCGAGACGCCGCAAAACGTCTGAACAAGCGCGCCATACGAAATCTGCTGGCGCTCGCCCAAAAAGGCAGCGGCGACCTGCGTATCGAAAATCGGTCGTGGCAGCACGCCCACGGTATGGAGCATAACCTCCATATCCTGCGAGCAGGCGTGGAAGACCTTAGTCACGCTCTCGTCTGCCATAAGCTCGGCCAGCGGCGATAGGTCGTCGATTACCAGAGGGTCGACCGCGACGCTCTCGGCAGGGGTGGCAATCTGGACCAAGCACAGGCGCGGGTGGAACGTGCGCTCGCGCAAAAACTCGGTATCGACGGCAATTGCGTCGAACTCACGGGCGCGTTGGCAAAAGTCGAGTAGAGCCTGATGTGTGGAAATGTACATATCAACCCATCGAATAAGGTTAGGCCCGAAAAACACGGGTAGGATATCGGCATTGCCTTACAACTATACTCGGTTAGTCACAGAACGGGAACGTAAGTATGCGCTGCCTTATCATCCACAACCCGGCATCGGGCCCCAGCTCAGATGAAATCTACGCATTCACGCACGCCCTCGCGCAGAGCGGCGACGAGGTCGTGATGCGTTTTATCGGCGATGGCATGGAGCCCGAGGACGCCGTGGCAGACGTGCGCGAGTTTGATCGCGTGGTCGTTTCGGGCGGCGACGGCACCGTCTCCAACGTGCTCGACCAGATGCGCGGATGCGGTGTCCCCACGCTCGTCTTCCCCTCCGGTACGGCCTGCCTGTTCTTCAACAACATCGGCAATGCCCCTGAGGCGGCGGCGCTCGCCAAGGCCTGCCGCGCCGGTCGCACGGTCAAAGTGGACATGGGCGAGCTCTTTTGGCTCGACGAGGACGGCAACGAGAAGCGCCACGGCTTTATCATCATCGCCGGCTCGGGCTTCGACGCCGAGATCATGATGAAGGCCGCTCCCACCAAAAACGACATCGGCGAGATCGCCTACTTCCTCTCCGCGCTCGCCACGCCCAACCCCACGGTGGCGCACTTTACGATTGAGCACGACGGCATTGTCGAGGAGCTCGACGGCATCTGTTGCATGGCCGGCAACACCTCGGTCATCCAAAACGACATCAACCTGTTCCCCGATTGCCGCATGAACGACGGCATGGTCGACATTGCGGTCATCGAACCCGTACGCACCGTGCAGCTGCTGCCTACCGTGATCACCGCTGCGCTTGACCCCGCCGGCAAGGTACTCGGGCGCCCGCAGTTCAAGATCATCCAGACCAAGGAAGCCAAGATCACCTGCACCCCGTCGCTGGGCATGCAGTTCGATGGCGAGATCATCTCCAGCAACTCGGGCGTCTTTGGTGCCCGCGCACTTCCGCAATGCCTCGACCTCATCGTCGACGAATTCTCACCGCTTGGTAAATAGGAGGACCCCATGAACGACAATCCCCTGATCGGCTTTATCGTCATCGTTTTGGCCATGCTCGTAGGCTATGCGATCAACGTGATCCACCGTCGGAAGAAGTAATTCCACATTGGTATGATATTCATCCAATTATCGTCTCCCCCGCTGTTTATGCATTTGTCAAACAGCGGGGGATTTTTATTTCGACCATTTTCGACACTCTATTTAACTGTAGTAATTGCAGGTCTTCTTTATTTAACTAAAGCTACAAATAGAGTATTATTAACCGCTCATCGCATATTTCATCACGCTTATCGAGTAAGTTTCTTTCATAGATGAATATTGTTTCCAGTTCGTTACGCTAATGGGGTGTCTTTATTGGCTGAAGCCCACTGGCGACAGAGGGCTTTCGCACGCTGGGAGGGAAAATGAGGAAAACTCACCCCGTCAACGCGCTCAAAAAGCTTGGCATAGGCCTCGCCTTTGGAGCTGCAACCATCATGTCCATGCCGACATCTGCGCTCGCCTGCACGCAGATGTACATGGGCAAGAACCTTACGGCCGACGGTGACACGTACTATGGCCGCGCCGAGGACTTCGATAAGCGCTACCTCAAGCACTTTGGCATTGAGCCTTCTCACGGCCCGGGGCATACGTACGGCTCGGACGAGTCCGCATTCATGTATACCTCGACCAAGACCACGTATCGCTACACCTATGTACGCGACCATCCCTCCCAGTGGCACGGGCGCTATGATGCCTACTCTGAGGCAGGCATCAATGAGAAGGGCGTGTCCTGCTCCGCAACGCTGACCACCGGCATGAATGCTGATGCTGAGGCAGCAGACCCCCTGACCAAAACCGGTATTGGCGAGTACAGCTACGGCAGCGTTATCTTAGGTGAAAGCGCCAATGCACGTGAGGGCGTCGAGCTCCTCGGCAAGATCATCGACGAGCAGGGCGCCTGCGGCAACGATCAGATTATCATCGCCGACAGCAACGAGACTTGGCTGTTTGCCGCACTTTCCGGCCACCAGTGGATCGCCATGAGGCTCACTGACGATATCGCCTCGCTCAACCCCAACATCGGCAACCTCAACTACAAGGTTGACCTCACCGACACCGCGAACTGTCTCCACTCTGCGACCATCGAGTCCATGCCTAAGGAGAATGGCTTCGCCAAGTACTTCGATGACGGTCAATTTGACGTTGCCCAGACCTACGGCGAGGCAATTAGCGAAAAGGCCATGCATTCTTGGGCCCGTTATGTCCAGGGTCGCGCCTACTTCGGTGTGCCGCTCACCGAGGGCACCGACTACGAGATCGTCAAGGACGAGCGCGAAGATGCTCGTGCCACGACCGGCGCCCTGGTTAGCAAGGCGCAGCCGCTGTTCTTCCAGCCCGGCAAGTCCGACTGGAACACCTTTGAGATGATCCGCGCGTTTGGCAACCGCGGCGAGAAGGTCCCGGGCCTCAACGCCAACACCGACGGCGCCTACGCCATTGGTACCGAGACCAACACCGAGGTCAATCTCTTCCAGATCCGTCAGGGCATGGACCCCGAGATCGCGACCATCCAGTGGGAGATGCTCTCCCGCGCCGCCTACTCCGTCGCCATCCCCTACTACTCCGCACTGCTCACCGAGGTTAGCCCGTACTACAGCGACCAGACCGTCTCCTTCGATCACTGCGAAGAGGAGGACATCGTGAACAACGAGGAGCCCGAGAACTCCATCAACTATGTCCTCATGGACATCAGCTCCCTGTGCTTCGAGCACCGTGAGCAGCTCGGCACCGGCGTTCGCACCTACCTCGACGCCCTCCAGAACGAGCTCGTCGAGCAGAACTTGGAAGTCGACGAGGTCATGCAGGCCACCGAGGGCACCGAGGCCCGTACCGCCCTGGCCAACAAGGCCGGCAACGCTGCCACCAAGAACACCTATGTCAAGTGCAAGGCCCTGCTTCAGGAGATGCGCGCTTATCTGAAGGCTGAGGACTTCAGCAAGCCCTTCACCCCGAGCGACCTGAACACCGAGACCAACGGCCTCAAGGTGTCCATCACTTACGCCAAGGATGCTCTTGCCACCGATCCGGTCACCCCGGATCAGCCCGGCACCCCCGAGCAGCCCGGCACCCCCGAGCAGCCCGCTAAGCCCGAGCAGCCCACCACCAAGCCCGAGAAGCCTGGCAAGTCGGACACCACGACCACAGTAACCACCAACAAAACGAACACCAAGGGCGGCCTGCCCACCACCGGCGATCGTTTTGATGGCCGCGTGGTGGCTGCATTCGCCATCGCTGGCGTTGCCGTCATCTCCGCGGGCGGTTACTTCCTCTACCGTCGCAATAAGGAGTAACGTCTTAGCTGAGCGGGCGAGGCAGCAATGTCAGCCTCGCCCGCTCAGCCCGCTCTTTTGACCGGCGGGAAACCCGCCCGAAATCTTTTTAAAAAAGATTTCCCCGCACACACTTCGCTGTGCTATAGTGCAGCGAAACAGCAACTAGGTGCGACCGCGCCACGGCATCACGAAAGGAGCCACCAACATGAAGAACACGATGAACTCTCTCAACAACTGGTGGTGGCGTGATGCGAATACGATCGGTCGACAGTGAGTCCCTCACGCCTGTTTTTGAGCTCTAGGTGATTGGAAGGCCTCCGGTTTCGACCGGGGGCCTTTTTCTATCTCGAGCCCGATCGCATTCGCATCACGCGCCCCCGCTTTTCTCTTGCACCCCCCTTCCGAAAGGATTTTCACCATGTCTCAGAACACCACCGCCACCCAGCCCCGCACCGTCCAGACCGCCGACCGCGGCAAACTCGACGTCCGCGCCCTTGTCCTGCTCGCCATCCTGCTCGCTGCAGGCTTCATCCTCAACTTCACCGTCGGCAAGGCCATCTCAGGCATCTCGGGCGGCATGATCAGCCCCGAGTTCATCATCTCGGCCTTCTGCCTCACCATCCTGGTCGTTCGCCCCAACATCGGCCAGGCGCTCGTCATTGGCCTCATCTCGGCTGCCGTAATCCAGATCACCACCACTTCGCCGTTCGTTGATTTTGCCGCCGAGGGCATCGCCGCCATGCTCATGGCCGGCATCGTCAACGCCGCCGGCAAGGACGGTCAGGTCAAGCCCGCGATCGCCATTGTCGCAACCTTCCTGACCACCTTTGTCTCCGGCGTCATCTTCATGGTCATCAAGATAGCCATGCTCGGCGTGGTCGGCGAGCTCGCCGCCGCCATGTTGCCCGTCGTCGCCATGACCGCCGTCTTTAACGCCATTCTGGTCGGCGCCCTCTACTTGCCCATCCAGAAGGCCCTTAGGCTCAACTAACCCACTCGGCTTTACGAGCCACCCCATCTTGGCGTTCATTCGTCGCTCGCGTACCCAAGTACGCTTCGCTCCTCTTTCGCGCCAACCTGGGGCCCCTCGTAAAGCCGTCTCCGTGCTTCACCACCAAAGACCGTCCCAAACAACGAGCTTTTTTGGGACGGTCTTAAACAACTGGTCATTTAAGACTGTCCCCAATGACTATGAAAGGTATCCATGGAAACGATCATCAACGTCGACGATGTCTCGTTCTCCTATGGCACGCAGACCGAACAGGCGCTCAGCCACATCTCGCTCAGCGTGA
>URWC01000047.1 GCA_900551555.1 uncultured Collinsella sp.
TGGAAAAACGTAGAAATTTTATGTTTTTACCGGCGCCCGGGCCGATGTCGATGATGTGGTCGGCCGCGTACATCGTGTCCTCGTCGTGTTCGACGACGATAACGGTATTGCCGATATCGCGCAGGCGCTCGAGCGTCTTGATCAGGCGCTCGTTGTCACGCTGATGAAGACCGATCGAGGGCTCATCCAGAATATAGAGCACGCCCATGAGACCCGCGCCGATCTGCGTTGCCAGGCGAATACGCTGCGCCTCGCCACCAGAAAGCGTCGCCGAGGCACGATCGAGCGTCAGATAGTCGAGTCCAACATCGACCAGAAAACGCAAGCGCTCCAGGATTTCCTTGACGATGCGCCCGCCGATAAACTGTTGGCGCTCGGTGAGCTCCAGGCCCTCAAAAAACTCGAGCGACTCACGGCACGACAGGCAACAAACCTCGTAAATGGACTTGCCGCCCACGGTGACGGCGAGCATCTCAGGGCGCAAACGAGCGCCGTGGCAGCTCGAGCACGGTTCCTCGCGAATGTACTTCTCCAAGCGCGCCTTGGTGTTCTCGTTCGTCGTCTCGGTATAGCGTTCGTACAGAATGTTGCGAACGCCCGAAAACTTGGTATCCCACTGGCTGCGACGTCCGTCGAGCTTTTGGTAGTCGACCGAGATCTTCGTATCGCCCAGGCCATCCAAGAATGCACGACGCACGCGAGGGGGCAAGTCCTCCCACGGCGTATCGGTGCTCACCTTAAAGTGTTTGCAGACCGCAGCAAAAATCTGCGGATAGTAGTTCGAATTGCCGAACAGGCTACCAAAGACTCCGTCGGCAATGGACTTCGAGGGGTCCTCGATCAGCGCCTCGGCATCAACGGTTTTCTTAAAGCCCAGGCCGTCGCACTCAGGACATGCGCCATAGGGAGCGTTAAACGAAAAATCACGCGGCTGAAGATCGTCAATGGAGTGTCCATGCTCCGGGCACGCCAAGGCCAACGAATACTCCAGCAGCTCGCCCTCGGTCCCCTCGGGAGCATCACGATCGGGCAGCATGTACACGTTTACATTGCCGTGAGCCAGCGCGGTCGCCTGCTCAACAGACTCGGCGATACGGCCCAGAGAATTCTCACGGATCACGATGCGATCGACCACGACCTCGATATCGTGCTTGAATTTCTTATCCAAATCGATCGGATCGTCGAGCGAGCGCACTTCACCGTCGACACGCACGCGGCTAAAGCCCTCGGCGCGAAGGTCCTCAAACAGTTTGGTGTACTCGCCTTTTCGCCCGCGCACCACCGGTGCCAGCACAAACGCGCGGCGGCCCTCCCCCGCCGCCAAGACCTTGTCGGCAACCTGGTCGGTCGTCTGGCGCTCAATGACGCGGCCGCATTCGGGACAGTGCGGGGTGCCTACACGGGCGAACAGCAGGCGCAGATAGTCATAAATCTCGGTTACGGTGCCAACCGTCGAGCGAGGGTTTTTAGACGTCGTCTTTTGGTCGATCGACACCGCCGGCGAAAGGCCGTCGATTGAATCCAAGTCGGGTTTGTCCATCTGGCCCAAGAACTGGCGCGCATAGCTCGAAAGACTCTCGACGTATCGACGCTGGCCCTCGGCATAGATAGTGTCAAATGCCAGCGAACTCTTGCCCGAGCCAGAAAGACCGGTAATGACCACGAGTTGGTCACGCGGAATGGAAACATCGATATCACGGAGGTTGTGCTCACGAGCGCCGCGAATAACGATAGAAGAATCAGACATGGAAGCTCCTTGCCTCCTATTGCATCGAATCATACTGTCGATGAGTTTAGCGCACTCGACGCGCACAGATGTTCGTAATACAAGATTCGCAGACCTTTAGCTTTGCGTATCGGGTGCTTTGTTTCTCGAAATGCCGTGGAAAGGTTACAGTAATCTACTACTGAACTTAATTTGCTGTAACAGAGGAACGTCCATGACCGAAGATATCCCCCTTGAAATCACTTCGAGCGACATGGCCAATCTGCCCATATTCGTCGCCGTCCTTATCGTGGCCACCGTCGTCGTGCGCGTGTATTTTTCAATCAAACACAATGAAAAGCCGCCCATTGCCCGCGTCTTTTGGTGCGCGACGCTCCTCATCCCGCTCGGCGTGGTAGCTGCATGGATTACGAATCAATTGCTCGTAAATGAGGACAGTTCCCTATGGGTCCTTTCTTATTCGGCGCTCGGTGCTGCCGCCGTCATACTTCTTGTCGAGCCCTTGGTTTCGGGACTTATTGACCAAACCGATCTTGAGACGGGAACGGTTGCCTGTATTTGCCGTGACATCCTTGTCATCGCCGCTGTTTCAGCGCTCTCGTTCGTTTCACTCGAAATTGCCTGCAACGAAACGTTCTATCACATTCCCGCCAACTCATTCGGGTTTTCCGTCGGGCTGCTCGCGACGGTTCTGCTCTCCCTTTATCTGCTGGGACAGCGTCATGGGGGCGTCATGGCCCTCGTGCCCGTCGTCTGTTGCATCCTTGGCATTGCCGAGCACTTCGTCATAACGTTTAAAGGCGAAGCCATCCTGCCAAGCGATATCTTGGCCCTTGGCACTGCAATGGAAGTGAGCGAGGGATACGAGTTTACCTTTACCGCCGGAATCGTAACCTCTCTCGCCCTGCTGGAGATTTCCCTGGGGCTTCTTTCGCTTATCCGACCGCGAAAGCTCCGTACGCCCACCCATGTCTTCCCCGCAATCGCCGCTAACCTCTGCGCTTTTCTGCTAGTGACCGTTGTGGGGCTCTCGGGCTTTTCCAGCATCGACTTGGAGCAGGCGCTGGATTTTGGATTTGACCGTTGGCAGCCCATCACCACGTATGCGTCTCAGGGTTTTATCACTTCGTTCACCGAAATGGTCAACGAGTTGCCTATTGAGAGGCCCGAAGACTATACGCCCGATGAGGCGCAGAGCATCGAGCAGGAGCTCGCCGCCGCCTACGACAACACGTATGGCTCGAGCGAGCAGCGCGCGGCGGCCGTTGCCCAGTTCAATGAAATCAAGCCGACGATTGTTGCCGTCATGAACGAGAGTTTTAGCGATCTTTCGTGCTTTGAGCAGCTCCAGGCGGCCGGGTACACCGGCCCCGCATTCTACAACTCGCTTCCCGACACACTTGTTCGCGGCACCATGCTCGCTTCGGTCGCCGGTGGCGGAACGGCGAACTCCGAATTCGAATTTTTGACCGGAGCGACAACGGCCTTTGTCGGATTAGGCAAAATCCCCTATCAGCTGTATCAGATGAATGGCGTCAACAGCCTGGCAAAGGACCTTAAGGAGCTTGGGTATACCGCTACCGCTATGCACCCGCAAAACCCCGTCAACTACCATCGAGATAAAATCTATCAGCAGCTGGGCTTTGGAGACTTTCTTTCAATCGGCGATTTCGAAGGTGCGCCCTGTTACCATTCCGGCGTATGCGACTACGCCACCTACGACAAGATACTCGACCTGCTTAGAACCGACGAAGCCCCGCAGTTCATCTTTGACGTCACGATGCAAAATCACGGCGGCTACGACTATGGCACCGTTCCCGCCGAGGAGCTGACAAACTATTGGGTCGAGGGAGCCAGCGAGGGCGCCAATAGCGCACTCAACACCTATCTTACCTGCATCAACGCATCCGACCGGGACCTCGAGTACTTTATCAACGAGCTCCGCAATATCGGCAGACCGGTTGTCCTTGTCTTTTTTGGCGACCATCAGCCGAGCGCCGCAACGGCTCTCAACGACGAGCTGTACCCTCAGGAAGATACGGCAAGCCACGCTTTCCGTATCTATCAGTCGACATATTTTGTCTGGGCTAACTATGAAATCGCCGGCAATACCGAGCTCAACGTCTACGACACCGTCGGGGCAAACGAGATTGCAGCCATTACCCTTAATAAGATCGGCGCCCCGCTCACCGACTATCAAAAGGCTCTGCTTGCAACAAGGTCAGATGTGCCCACTATCAATGTCGCCGGCTACCTTGGTGCCGACGGGCTGCGCTACGACTTGGAATCTGAAGACAGCCCATACGCCTCGACGATCGACAAGCTGCAGCGCATACAATATCTCGAGTTCGCCAGCAAAGTTCAGTAAGCCCGCCCATTCGCTTGGACCCATCGTATTGCAAGCACGCTCGGCCCAAATGCATCGCAAATGACTCCCGCTCGCAAACGAGGGTACAATGACGCTCGTGTCACATCACGGGGCCCCGGCCCCAACATATACAAAGGAGTCATACATGGGTTGCGAGCACGCACAGGCCGCCGGCGGACAAACGTCGCCGTCGCAATTTGAGGAGAACACGCTGTCCGAGGTCAAACGCGTCATCGCCGTGCTTTCCGGCAAGGGCGGTGTCGGCAAGTCGTTTGTCACCGGTGCCATCGCCACCGAGCTTGCCCGTCACGGCCACAAGGTCGGCGTCCTCGATGCCGACATCACCGGTCCCTCTATCCCCAAGATGTTCGGTATGAGCGGACGCCACGTCCATGCCCTTGGCAACCTTATGCTGCCCGAAATCTCCGAGCACGGCGTCAAGGTCATGAGCTCCAACCTTCTGCTCCAAAACGAGACCGACCCCGTCCTTTGGCGCGGTCCGGTCATCGCAGGCGCCATTAGGCAGTTCTGGAGCGAGACCTCGTGGGGCCCCATCGACTACCTGCTGGTCGACATGCCTCCGGGAACAGGCGACGTCGCGCTCACCGTCTTCCAGTCGCTGCCCGTCGACGGCATCGTCATCGTCACGAGCCCGCAGGATCTGGTCTCGATGATCGTCGCCAAGGCGGTCAACATGGCCGAGAAGATGAACGTCCCCATTCTGGGCATCGTCGAGAACATGAGCTATATCGAGTGCCCCGACTGCGGCAAGAAGATCGAGGTCTTTGGTAAGAGCAAGCTCCCCGAAGTCGCAGAGCGCTACAACCTCGAAATCTTGGGCCAGCTTCCCATCAATCCGTCACTCGCCGAGGCCTGCGATAAGGGCGAGGTCGAGACCGCGCTGCCCGATGGCATGCTGCCCAAGGCCGTCTCTGCCGTCGAGATTATTACCCCGCACGAGACCGACGAGGCCTAAGTGAACACGAGCGCCTTCTATGACGTCCTGGTAATCGGCGGTGGGGCCTCGGGTCTCGCCGCCGCCGTTACGGCCGCACGCGCTGGCAAAAGTGCCTGCATCGTTGAGCGCGATGTCGCCTGTGGCCTTAAGCTCCTTGCGACCGGTAACGGCCGCTGCAACCTCTCCAACGAATCGATTGATCCTCAGCGGTATAACCACCCCGCATTCGTCGAATCCGTCATGGGCCCCCAGCCCGAACAAGAGCTTATGGGTTTCTTCTCCTCGCTGGGTATCATGACAACCTCCGAGGAAGGCCGGCTGTACCCGCGCTCCCTTCGCGCCGAATCGGTGCGCGACGCACTTCTCGATGTTTGCAACCGCCTGGGTATCACCTTAATCTGCGGAGCCAACGTTGCCTCGGCACACAAAGCTTCCGAAGGCTGGGCACTCCAAATAGACCGTCCAGCGCGGGCGCTCAAGGCAAAAAAGCACGACGACCGAAAATCGGAGCTCCGCTCGCTTCGGAAAGCGCTCGCCGATGTCCCTCGCAAGAACGAGGCCCTGCAGGCACATGCCGTAATTATCGCCACGGGCGGCAACCCCATCGGTATCGCCGATACGTTTCGCCTCCCCCTCACTTCGCTGCGCCCCATCCTCTGCCCCGTATCGGCAACGGTCGTCGGCGATCGGACGGCACTCAAGACGTTGGATGGCCTGCGCGTCCGCGCCCGCTTGACGCTCGCCCGCAATCATAATGAGCTCTGGCACGAAGACGGTGAAGTCCTGTTTCGAACCTTCGGTATCTCGGGCGTCGCTGTCTTCAACCTCTCCCGTCGTATACAACGCGGCGATACGATCCTGCTCGACTTTTTCCCCGACCTCTCTAAAGATGAGTTGCTCGATATGCTTAACTGGCGCGTTGAACTGCTCGGCGGCTTTTCGCCCCGCAATCCCCGTTGGCTCGACGGTATGCTTGCCCCGCAACTCTCCCGCGTCGTCTGCACAGCGTTCGAGCAGTGCCATCCAGGCTCCAACGATGTCATCCACCTGGTCTCGATCCTCAAGCACTTTAAGTTGCTCGTCGAGGGAACCGCCGAGGAGCGCTCGGCGCAGGTCACGCGTGGTGGCATATCTGTCGAGAGCATCTCAACACCCAGTCTACGCGCGCGCAGCGTTGTCGACGCCCCGCTTTACGTCTGCGGCGAAGCGCTCGACATCGACGCCGATTGCGGAGGCTTTAACCTTGCGTGGGCATGGCTCTCGGGCATTCGCGCTGCAAGCAGCCTGTAACCGCGCAGTCTATAATCAAAAACGCATTCGGGCCGTCTGGGATACCGGACGGCCTCTTTCTTGCCTCTAAGGAGACCTCGATGATCGAAATCACCCAAGTCAACGCGTCGCTCGATGAAGCCAGCGATGAAAATGCCTGCCTCATTGTCGGCAAGCGAGTCGCCAAGCGCGTCCTACGTTGCAAGGACTCCGAGATCAAGTCCATCGTGCTCCATCGCAAGTCAATCGATGCTCGCAAAAAACGAGACGTCCATTTTATCCTGAGCTTTCGTGTTGAGCTGACCAGTCCCCACCTCGAGCGAGAAGCGGTCGACAGCGTTTCCGAGCGTGACCGCTCGCGCGTACGCGCGATAGAAGACGATGGGTCTTCATTCCCCACCCCCGTCTCCGACGCACCTCAAGAACGCCCTGTCGTTGTCGGCGCCGGATGCGCTGGCCTTTTCGCTGCGCTAACGCTCGCCGAAGCAGGTCTTAAGCCCTTGCTCATCGAGCGCGGCGACCCGGCATTTCGCCGCTCGCATGCGATCGACCTCTTTCTAAAGGAGCGCATCCTCGACCCCGAGAGCAATATCCAGTTTGGCCTGGGCGGCGCGGGGACCTTCTCGGACGGCAAGCTCAATACGGGAACAAAAAATCCCGCCCATCGCCTTATCCTCGAAACCTTCGTCGAGGCGGGCGCGCCCCGCGATATTCTGTGGGATGCCAAGCCGCACATTGGCTCCGACATCCTTCCCACGGTTGTCACCGCTATATCCCAGCGCATCGAGCAGCTCGGAGGTGTCGTCCGTTATCGAACAAAGCTCGTCGACATTCACATCGACGCGTCTGGCGCCATTACCGGTATTGATGTCCAATCGTCCCAAGACGCCGCTTGCGAGCCAATCGAGACAAAGCACCTCATCCTCGCCTGCGGGCATTCTGCTCGCGATATTTTTGAGCTCCTTAAGGACCACAACGTGGCCCTCGCACAAAAGACCTTTGCCATGGGCGTTCGCATCGAGCATCCGCAACGCGACATCGACCGAGCCCAATATGGAGCCTCGGCGGGACATCCTGCCCTCGGAGCAGCCCCCTACAAGCTCGTCGCCCATCTTCCCAACGGCCGCAGCGTGTTCTCGTTTTGCATGTGCCCCGGCGGGCAGGTTGTCGCCGCCTCTTCCGAGCAGGGCCACCTATGCGTCAACGGCGCCAGCCTCAATGCCCGAGACGGACGCAACGCAAACGCCGCCCTGCTCGTTAACGTCACGCCTGAGGACCTTCCCAACGATGACCCGCTCGCCGGCATCGATCTCCAGCGCGCCTGCGAGGCGGCCGCCTATCGCCTAGGCGGTTCCAACTGGAACGCACCGGCACAGCTCGTCGGAGATTTCCTCGCAGGACGCGCCAGCAAGGCGCCCGGAAAGGTAAAGCCCACCTATCCGCTCGGTGTGACCTGGACGGCAATTGACGAAGCCCTGCCGCAGCATATCGTCGAGTCGCTCCGCCTGGGACTTCCCCTACTCGGAAAAAAGCTACGAGGCTACGACCGCCCCGATGCCGTTCTTACCGGCGTGGAGACTCGTTCAAGCTCACCGGTTACCGTCACCCGAGACCGAACGTGCCATGCCGTGTCGACCCCGGGCCTCTACCCTTGCGGTGAGGGAGCTGGATATGCCGGCGGCATCATGAGCGCGGCCACCGACGGCATTCGTTGTGCCGAAGCCCTGATCGCAGACCTCTAGCGCACGAATTCCAGCACGCAAAAGACACAGGCCCCGAGCTCCACAGGGAACTCGGGGCCTGTTCGCTATTTCTTAAACCGTGCACCCTGGCGTTTTCTGCCCGATGCGAACGTGGAACCCTTGCGAGCCTGCGAACGTAAGCGCTCGATCGTCTCGTCCTCAGACGCACCCTCGAGCATCGCCCGAATCTGAACGACGGCATCGCGCAGGCGCGCCGCCTCCTCAAAGTCCATGGCGGCAGAAGCGTTGCGCATATCCTCTTCCATGGTTTCGACGATTCGCACAAGCTCGTCATGCGGCAGTTCTTCCAACTGCTCCGCAAGTGTCTGCTCGGGTGCCACCGTTTCCGGCACGCCTCCCTCGCCCGACTCATCGGGCGTATAGAATGCGCCATGGCCAAGGGAGTCGCCCTTCGAGCGCCCCTTGGAACCCACGGTTTTTTCGGCTTCGGCAATAAAACTTGAGATGTCGTTGATGGCTTTGCGCACCGTCTTGGGCACAATGCCATGCTCTTCGTTATATGCCATCTGAATCTCGCGGCGGCGCCGCGTCTCCTCGATGGCCTCTTTCATCGAATCGGTCACAACGTCCGCATACATGATGACTTCGCCATCGGCGTTACGGGCCGCGCGGCCAATCGTCTGAATCAGCGAACGGCGGTTGCGCAAGAAGCCTTCCTTATCGGCATCGAGAATTGCCACCAGTGAGACCTCGGGAAGATCCAAGCCCTCGCGAAGCAGGTTGATGCCAACGAGAACATCGATCTTGCCCTCGCGCAGCGTTCGCAGGATCTCGACACGGTCCATTGTCGCCGTATCAGAATGCATGTAATTGACCTTAATGCCCGCATCAAGCAGATGGTCGGTCAGGTCCTCGGCCATGCGCTTGGTCAACGTGGTCACCAGCACGCGCTCCTTGCGGGCAACGCGCTCGCGAATCTCGTCCTCAAGATCGTCAATCTGACCGCGAACCGGACGCACATCGATCTTGGGATCGAGCAGACCGGTCGGACGAATAATCTGCTCAACGTCGTTCTGGCTAACCCGCAGCTCGTAATCGCCCGGCGTGGCCGAAACATAGATAAACTGGGGTATCCTTGCCTCAAACTCATCGAAACGAAGCGGGCGGTTATCGAGCGCCGAGGGCAGGCGAAAACCGTGTTCCACCAGCGTCACCTTACGCGAGCGATCACCTTCGTGCATGCCGCGAATCTGCGGCACCGTCACATGGCTCTCATCGATGATACAGAGCATATCCTTGGGAAAGTAATCGATTAGGGTAAACGGCGGCTCACCCGGCTTGCGACCGTCCAGATGACGCGAGTAGTTCTCGATGCCGTTGCAAAAGCCCATCGTCTCGAGCATCTCAAGATCATAATCGGTGCGCTGCTGCAGACGCTGCGCCTCGAGCAACTTGTCGGTCGCCTTGAGCTCCGCCACGCGCTTCTCGCACTCTTCGCTGATCGATTTCAGAGCCGCCTTGACCTTCGGCTTCTCGGTCACGTAGTGTGATGCCGGCCATACGGGAATGGCCTCGTACTCACGAAGCATCTCGCCGGTGACCTCATCGATCTCGGCAATCAGCTCGACCTCGTCGCCAAAGAACTCAAACCGCAACGGATGCTCGGCATAAGGCGGATACACGTCGACAACATCGCCGCGCACGCGGAACGTGCCGCGTGCCAGGTCATAGTCATTGCGATCATATTGAATATCGATAAGTGCATGGATAAAGTCATCGCGCTCGAGCGGAACCTTCTTGTCGACGTTTGGAGCTAGGCCGGCATAGTCCTCTGGAGAGCCGATGCCATAGATACACGAGACTGATGCGACGACGATCACATCGCGTCGAGAGAGCAGTGACGCGGTCGCCTGATGGCGCAGCATCTCGACCTCTTCGTTAATCGAGGAGTCTTTCTCGATATATGTATCGCTTTGCGGCACATACGCCTCGGGCTGATAGTAGTCGTAGTACGAGACGAAGTAGACCACAGCGTTATTGGGAAAGAACTCTTTGAGCTCGCTCGCAAGCTGAGCGGCGAGCGTTTTATTCGGAGCCATGACCAGCGTCGGCTTTCCCAGGGCCTCAATAGTCTTTGCCATCGTGAAGGTCTTGCCCGAACCAGTCACGCCCAGCAAAACCTGATAGCGGTCTCCGTCCCTCACGCCCTGCACAAGCGACTCAATGGCCTTAGGCTGGGAACCGGCAGGCTCATAGGGAGACACGACCTTAAACGGCACGTCAGAGCCTTCAACGCCAAAGCGCTTAAGTTCACCACCAACGCGTTCTACTTCAAATTCCGCCATGGATACTCCTAACTCATATATCTGCAGTATACGCAGGCGGCAGGCATAGTCCTATACGAACCGATCGGGATAGAGGGTCTTGTAGCGAACCCAGGCATTATTGACACGAATCAGATACGCCTGCGTCTCGGGAAAGGTGATTGCATTATGAAGCGACGTACTCTGCTGCGCCCATCCGTCGACATTGCCCATGCCGGCGTTATAGGCGGCAATGGCACTGTCAGTCGACCCGTTAAAATACGCTAGAAGATACGAGAGATACGCACAGCCAAACTCGATATTCGTAGCCGGATCGTTAAGGTTGTCGGCCGAATACTCGCCACCGTCGACAAGGCCCTTGGCGATCATATCCTGGGCAGTCTCGGGCATCAGCTGCATCAATCCCTGAGCACCCTGATTCGACTCGGCCTCGGGATCCCAATTCGATTCAGACTTAATGACAGCGCACACCAGATACGGATCCAGATTATGCGAAATACTGGATTGCTTTACATACGCCTCGTAGTCAATCGGATACAGTGGCTTAAAGAAAGCGGCAGGAGCATACGAGTAAACGAATGAGATAAGGCCGAAGGCAAAAACGGCAGCCAGCGGTATAAGGCGATACCACGTAAGGAAACGTGTCTTAGGCATCGGCCTCCTCCTTATCCACTACATCCCCGAACCCATGGCGCGAAAGCCATGCGTCCAGTTGTTCAAAGAGCGAGTTATCGTCTGCCGCATTGTCAATCACAGTTGTAGCGAGATTGCACAGCACAGACTCTTCGGGCTGGCAAGCAGAACGGGCATCGAAATCAGATGGCTCCATGCCACGTTGAATAGCGCGCTCGCGACGAACTGACAAAGGGGCGCTGATGACCAAAATTTCATCAGCCAAGCCAAATGCATCCTCAAAACCAGTCGGAGCAGAAACCTCGACCACCGCAAAGGGGTAACGGGGAGATGAAACCGTACAACAAACCGGATCGAGAATCCTCAGCGAAAGCTGTTCAATCAGAACGGGATGCACGATGCCATTGAGTCGTGCGACCGAATCAGGAGAAGCGAAAGCTCGAGAAGCGAGGATGCTGCGGCGAATACCGCCTTCCTCATCCAAAATATCCCAACCGAATTCATCCGCGAGAGTATTGACGATATCAGAGCCCGGCACATACAGAGATTTTGCAAGCTCATCCAGATCGATAAGCATAGCGCCACGAGATTCGAAATAGCGGCAGGCAGTCGACTTACCCGAAGCAATATTGCCCAAGACAAATACGGTAAACATCAAGCCCTCCCTAACGCCAATGCGAGTAATTATCGCTCAAATACACTAGAAGAACTCAAAATACAGCCAAACAGTAAGAGCGAATACGGGGGAGCTAGGCCCCAAAGTACAACGTGTATATAACGCAAAAAAGGGGGAGGCCGCGAGGCCTCCC
>URWC01000048.1 GCA_900551555.1 uncultured Collinsella sp.
TGCTCAACCTGCGGGGTAATGTCAGCAACCAAGCCGAAAACAAAAAAGGCCGAAGTCCCGAAGGGCTTCGGCCTTTGCTTTCTCGCTGTAGGCGCAACGCAACTTATCGATTCTCGATGCTACCGATATTTTTGAGCTCGATGGAGATGAGGCCGTTGGGCTCATTGACGAACTCAATGTACTCGGAATTCGAACCCATCTCGGCCGGGAAGCTGATCTCGATGCCCGTGTCGGTACGGATCTTGTGGTTGCGCACCGCCGCGCGTTCGACCTGCTTGCGCTCCACGGGCACACGCTCAGGCACCTTCTCCTCAGTCAGTGCCGCGCGCACGCTCTCCTTGATAACCGGCTCGTCCTCAAAGACCTCATCGACGATATCCCAAGGGGGCAGTTCCTCGTCATCCTCAACTTTCTCGGCAACAGCAGCCTTAACCTTGGCGAGTGCTACAGCCGTGTTGGCACCGTGCTCCTCGGCGACTTCCTCGACCACACGCGTCACGGTGTCGATGACCTCCTTGCCCGATACCCCCGTGTCGCACTGCAGCAGGCCATCGGGAATGAGCATGCGATCCTCGCCGGCAATCTTGCGCTTCTTATCCACATAGCCGATCTCCATGGTGCTTGCACGCACGATTGCATAGCTCGGCACCTTTTGCGAGGGATTCGGCAGAATGGCGTAGTGGCGCGCAATGTCGTTGCGCACCTCGCCCTCTTCGCGACCCACCTCGTGCATAAAAGCCTGCTTGGAGCCCAGCAGCATCACGGCAAACCAGCGGGCATCCTCATCGTCATCAAAGTCCGCCACAAGCACGTCAGTGGACTCGGCTTTCTCGGCCTTGGTAAGTTCGGAAGAGATGAACTCCGCAATCTGCTGAGACAGGTCCACGAACTCACGCTCACCAAAGAAATAGCCCTTGAGCTCGCCGCCGAATGCGGAGTTCTCGGCAAACGTGGCACGCTTGTTATCAGCCGAGGTACGAGCGCGCCGCAGGTGCGTGGTTACGAAATTACGCACGGTGCGGCTCTCGATATCGAGCTCGCGCTGGCTCATAACGTTGACGGCAGAGTCAAAGTCCAGGATATGCAGAATCGCGTGATTGATTTTCATATACGGCATTCCGTTCTAGATCGATTTCGGCACGAACCAGTATAGCGGTCGATCCCGCCCCAGGCGCATCGAAGATTGGTGCATCGGGGACAGGTTGCTTTGCACCAATGGTTAGCGCAGGAGCTCGGACTGCCAAGCCTCGAGCTGTTCTGCCAAGCTCTTGCCGGCAGCGGGCATGTCGATCTGGGGACGTTTGGGCAGAAGCGCACACTTAAGAATCGCAACGATAGTCTGCGAGACAAAGCGTCGCGTATCCTTGTCAAAGCCTTGCGCAGCCTGGAGCATCACGGGCAGGCTCTCGCGCAGATTCCCAGCGATATCCGCAAACCGCTCAGCACCCGTAGCCTCAAGCACGGAGAACAACGCATCTACAAAACGCTCGCGCTCGCTAGGCGACACCGCAAGCAGCATCTCGCGAATGGAGCCATCAACGTATCGAGCACCGGCGGACAGGCGCTCACAGTACACGAAGTCGCGACCATCAACCACCCAGCTAAAGGGATTATGCTGAAGCAGGCTGAACTCGGTGCTCTCAACGATGGCATAGTCCTCCTGTGTCTCGAACATCATGCCAAAGATCGACGACCGAGGTAGCGTCTTGTCGATTCGACCGGATAGGTCGGCGAAGGCGTTGCCGCTCAGAAACTCCTCGACGAAGCCCGGACCATCATGGGAATACGCCCGTTCGATTCGCTCACGGGCGACATCGGGGCACATCGCCGCACCGTACACCGCAAGGTTTCCACCCTTGGAATGACCTCCGCACAAAAGCGGCCCGTCAATCGCATCCGCCGCCTCGTCTACATAACGCGCCGCGGATTCCTGGGCCGGCACAGGACACCGGAACGCCATGTTAAAGTCCTCTTTCCAGCCCACAATCGTGCTGTCGGTCCCCCGGAAGGCAAGATAGCTAAACCCCGCCGGAAATCGGAACGTCATGGCCGCAAACTGCTCCGTTGTCTCGGCATCACTCACGCTACGATAGCCGCAAACACGAACGCCACGGTAGCGAGGGCTTGCTGCCACAGCCTCCAACAGGGCACGGCTCCCCTCCGGATCCCACAGGTCGCCAATCATGTCTTGGTAGCACTCGGCGCGCAGCAGCTCGCGTACGTCTAGGCCCTGCCAGTTCGTCAGCTCCGCCATATCACCCGGCAAACGCAAATAGGACAACCACGCAAAGACCAGGCTATCCACCGCGCAGAACGGCCGTTCCTCAAACGGATCAAACGCCGTCTGGGCATAGGTCAAAAAATTAGGCGAATCCGACATGGCCCTCCCATCAACTATGGTGCATTGGGGTGGTGCAAAGTAACCTGACCCCCTCGCACCAAAAAGGCGCCCGGACCGTGTGGCCCGGACGCCTTTCATTGTAGCCTGTTGCCCAAAAGAGCTTGATTTAGCAGGAGAAGTCGACGCTGTCGATGATGTCCTTGAGGGCCTTGGCGGAGGCGGTGAGCTCATGCTGCTCGTCATCGTTCAGCGGCACGGGAACGCGGCAGACAACGCCGTCGCGGCCAACGACCGTCGGCATGGAGATGGCCAGATCGGACAGGCCGTACTCGCCCACCATGAGCGAGGAAACGGGCAGAACGGTCTGCTCGTCACGCATGACGGCAGTGCAGATGCGCTTGACGGCCATGGCGACGCCGTAGTAGGTGGCGTGCTTCTTCTCGATGATGGTATAGGCGGAGTTCTTGACGTCCTCGGCGATGCGCTTCTCGGCAGCCTCATGCTCCAGATGACCGTGAAGCTCGCAGAAGGTGTTCAGCGGCACGCCGGCAACCTGGGCGCTGGACCAAGCGACGAACTCGGAGTCGCCGTGCTCGCCCATGACATAGGCCTGGACATCGCGCGGGTCAACCTCGACGTGGGCACCAAGCATCTGCTGCAGACGGCCGGTGTCGAGCACGGTACCGGAGCCGATGACATGGCCCTCGGGCAGGCCGGACATCTTGATGGCGGCATAGGTCAGAACATCGACCGGGTTGGAGACGATGAGCAGGATGCCGTCGAAGCCGGACTTCTTAATCTCGGGGATAATGGACTTAAAGATGTTGACGTTCTTGTTGACCAGGTCCAGGCGGGTCTCACCGGGCTTCTGGGCAGCACCGGCGGTGACGACGATCATGGCGGCGTCGGCGACATCGGAATAATCGCCGGCGTAGATCTTCATCGGCTCGGCAAACGTCATGCCGTGCGCGATATCCAGGGCCTCACCCTCGGCACGGTTCTTGTCCACGTCGATGAGGACCATCTCGGAGAACAGACCACTCTGCATCAGTGCGAACGCCGAAGACGAACCGACGAAACCGCAGCCGACAATAGCGACCTTCTTCTCGTTAACCATTAGAAACTCCCATCTCTCTCCACAAACAAGCCGCCCGGGAACGACCCGAGCGGCTTGCCGTAATCCCAATACATCCAATCGGGACTTTGATTATGCTCCTATTCGCAGCCAAAAATCGACCGTTTACCGAAATTGTTTGCAGTATTCGTAAAATAACTGCACGAAATCGGTTTCGAACTATTGACGAGCCAAAAAAGCTTTCTAATACAGGCCCGCCTCGCGAATGGCCTCGACAGCCAAAGCAATCTGATCGGGCGGCAGGACCAGCGCCATGCGCACGTGCCCCTCGCCCGAGGGGCCAAAGCTCGCGCCCGGCGTCACCACAACACCGGCCTTTTCCATGAGCTCCTCGCAAAACGCCATGGAATCGGTGCGACCACCGGGAAGCTTGGCCCACACAAACATAGAGCCATGCGCGTTGGGACGCTCCCAGCCCAGGCCCTCAAGACCGTCGCACAGGGCATCGCGGCGTTCCTGGTACTTCAGACGCTGCGCCTCGACCTCATCGCGCGGACCGTTCAGGCACGCGATGGCGGCCTTCTGAATCGGGAAGAACATACCAAAGTCGATCTGGCCGCGCAGCTTGGCAAAGGCAGAGACCACATCCTCGCGACCGACCAAAAAGCCGATGCGGGCACCGGTGACGTTAAACGACTTGGAGAGCGAGAAGAACTCAACGCCCACCTCGAGCGCGCCGGGATACTGCAAGAAGCTGCCGCCCGGCTCGCCGTCGAACACGATGTCGGAGTATGCGTTGTCATGGACGATGAGCAGATCATGCTCGCGGGCAAAGGCGATAATCTCCTCGTAGACCTCGGGCGTACCCACCGAGCCGACCGGGTTGGCGGGCAACGACACGATCATATACTTGGCACGATCGGCAACCTCGGGATCGATGCCCGCCACATAGGGCAGGTAATTATGCTCGGCAACCAGCGGATAGTATTCGAGCTTGGCATCGGCGATCTTGGCACCCGCCTCAAAGACCGGGTAGCACGGATCGGGAACCAGAATGGTGTCACCCGGATCGAGCAGGGCCAGGCCCAAATGGCCCACGCCCTCCTGCGTGCCGTTGCACGACTGCACCATAGACGGCGTAATGCCCGAAACGCCAAAGCGGCGCCCATAGTAATCGCACACGGCCTGCTTGAGTTCGGGCAGGTCGCGCAGGGCATACTTCCACATCTCGGGATCTTGGGCTGCCTGCGTGAGCGCCTCGACCACATGGTCGTACGGCTTAAAGTCGGGCGTGCCCACGCTCATGTTGTAAATGGTCTTGCCCTGAGCCTTCAGCGCGAGAAGCTTGTTGTTGAGCGAGGCGAAGACCTCCGCGCCAAAGCGGTCGAGACGCTGCGATGCCTGCATGGTGCCACCTTTCGATATGAAAAACGCGGCGCTCCGACAAGAGCGCCGCGCGATACGGGCCATCAGATTGCAAAAGTGTAACGCTTGCAACCCCCGTATTGGTTCAATTTAGCCAACCTTAGTCAACTGGATTGAGCGCGTCGATCTGCGCAAGCCACAGACGCGAGCTAGCGTCACTCGGCATACGCCAATCGCCGCGCGGGCTGAGCGTCACCGAGCCCACCTTGGGACCATCGGGCAGGCAGCTGCGCTTAAACTGCTGGGCAAAGAAGCGACGGTAGAACGTACGTAGCCACGTGTGGACGGTCTTGGCGTCGTAGACGCCCTCGAAGCTCTTGAGCGCCATGCGGTAGATCTTGCCCGGCTCAAAGCCAAAACGCAGCAGGTAGTAGAGGAAGTAGTCGTGCAACTCGTACGGGCCCACCAAATCCTCGGTCTTCTGCGCAATCTCGCCGTCGCCCGTGGGCGGCAGAAGCTCGGGGGACACCGGCGTATCGAGGATATCGAGCAAGACCTCGGCAATGCGCCCGCCAAAGACATCGGCGGCATAGCGTACCAGATGGCGCACAAGCGTCTTGGGCACGCTCGCGTTGACGGCGTACATGCTCATGTGGTCGCCGTTATAGGTAGCCCAGCCGAGCGCCAGCTCCGACAGGTCGCCCGTGCCAATGACAAAACCGCCAGCCTGGTTGGCCAGATCCATCAGAATCTGCGTACGCTCGCGCGCCTGGCTGTTCTCGTAGGTCACGTCCTGCACAGCTGGATCATGCTCAATGTCCTTGAAGTGCTGCTCCACAGCCGCGTGGATCGAAACCTCGCGGAAGCTCACACCCAGGTCGCGAGCGAGCGACTCGGCATTCGACTTGGTGCGATGCGTCGTGCCGAAGCCGGGCATGGACACGGCTGTGATACCAGTGCGCGGCAGCCCCAGTGCATCGAAGGCACGCACGGTCACAAGCAGCGCTAGCGTGGAGTCCAAGCCGCCCGAAAGGCCGATAACCGCAGCCTTGGTACCCGTGTGGGCAAGGCGGGTCTTGAGGCCCGCAGTCTGCAGATCGAGGATCGTCTCGCAGCGCTCGGCCAAGTCGCCGTGGTCGACCGGCACAAAGGGCGCGCGCGGGAAAACGCGGTCTATGCCGAGCGCATCGCGCAGGACAGGCTCTTCGGCGAGCGAGCCCTCAAACGAGAACTCGACGGTCACGGCCTCCGGCGCATCGTCCGCGCGCGTCCATGTCGTCGAGCGACGGCGCTCAGCAACCAGGCGGTCAAGGTCAACGTCGGCGATGGCCATATCGCAGGTAAGCAGTTTGGTCGCGGCGAGCTTGGAGCCGTTTTCGTAGACGAGGTTCTCGCCCGCAAAGACCATGTCGGTCGTGGACTCGCCCTCGCTCGCGTCCGCGTAGGCATAGGCGCAATACAGGCGCGCGCTCTGGTTGGAAATGAGGCTGCGGCGGTAATCCGCCTTACCGATAATCTCGTCCGAAGCCGACGGATTGAGGATCACCGTCGCACCGGCAAGCGCCATCTCGGTCGAAGGCGGCGCCGGTACCCACAGGTCCTCGCAAACCTCAACGCCCAGCACCATATCCTCGGCACCCTCATCACAGCAGCGGTAGACAAGTCCCGAACCCAGCGGAACCGGACCCTGACCGGCAAACTCGACCCACACGGGATCTGCGGGCGCCGGAGCAAACCAGCGGCGCTCGTAGAACTCGCCATAGTTGGGCAGATACTTCTTGGCCGTGAGGCCCAAAAGCTCGCCCGCACAGCACACGGCGGCACAGTTGTAAATATTCTCGGCAACTGCAACGGGAAGACCGATGGTAAAGACAATCGGCAGCTCACGGGTTTCATCGAGAACATGTGCCAGCGCGGTCTCGCAGGCATGCAGCAGCGTGCGGTTATGGAACAGATCGGCCGCGGTATAGCCGGTCAGGTTAAGCTCGGGCAGTACCAGCGCGCGAACGCCACGCCCGGCAGCATCGCGAACAGCCGCCAGCGCAACCTCGGCATTGCCCTCGACATCGGCCACGCGAATCCGCGGCGAGGCCGCCGCCACACGCAAAAAGCCATCAGACTGAGAAAGGTGAAGATTCATAAGAATGCTCCCGTGCGTAAACGCTATTCAACACAATTAGCAAGCCCTATTGTAGTTCAACCGCCGGGTGGAACCGCATCCCACCAACTTGGTGAGCAATTGATGAGTTGATGGTATCTGTTAAATGTCACGTACGATTCACATCTGGTGGGTACCCTGATGGCTACACGAAACGAAGCAGATTTACACCGGGAGGACCCCGTATGACAACCAAGTACACCGACGCGCCGCGCACGCGCGTCATGACGCCGGCATCGCTCAACAACGGCGTACACGAGAACCATTCCATTGGACAGACCATGGCCATCGCGCCCAAAAAGGGCCTGTTCGACGACATTTCCATTCCCCAGATCATCGCCGGCGCCGCAGCTGCCGCCACGAGCGTGGCGCTTGCTTCAAAGATCGGCATTGCCGGCTCGGTGATTGGTGCCGCTGTGAGCTCAGTCATCACTGTTGTGTCCTCGCAGGTCTATCGCCACTTTATCTCCGCCAGCGCCGAAGCAATCAAGGGCACGCATGCCGCTGTCGACTACCCTGCCGGCGCCTACGAGCCCGTTGAGCCCGATGTCGAGGAGCACCTAGGTGGCGCCGCGACCACGCAGGAGATGCGCCAGGTTGCGGGACGCGCGACCACGGCGCGCGTCGCCCCCAACAGCCTGCGCGCCAAGGCGGCGGCAGAGCGCAGCCAGACACAAAAGAAGGTCATCGTCTTCTCGATCGCCATCGCCATCGTCGCGGTCATCGCCTGCGCCGGCGCCATCCTTATCACCACTGCCGGTGAGGGTCTGGGCGAGCGTCCCGAGCCAATCCTGTCGTCGCGCACGACCGAGAGCGATGCAAATGGCAACACTCAGCCGCAGGATCAGCAGGCACAGACGGACGACACGCAAGACAGTCCTACCTCTGCCAATTCGTCCTCGAACACCCAAAACCAATCGCAGGGCACCGATTCCTCTATGGCCAACAGTGGCACGCCGTCCGGCACGACCGACTCAAGCCAAACGACTGACGGTTCACAGCCGAACACGGGAGGCCAGACGAGCGACACCACGTCGGGAACGGGCACGGCAGACAGTAACAACACCAACAGCTCGAGCGGAACCGCTTCCGGCACGGCATCTGACAACTCGAGCCAAGGCACGGCATCGGGCAACTAAGCACGTTTGCCTCTCATAGATAACCGACCTGTACAACGGGCGCGAATCGAAAGCGGTTCGCGCCCGTTTGCCTTGGGCGCCGCCATGGCGAACGCCATGCGATGGTAAGATGCTTTACATGTGTAAAGAGGAGATTTGCCATGAGCAAGACAATAATTAGGCCCACGCTTTCGCTGGGCAACCACATCTATCTGTATCGCCTGCTGCGCGATGCGATTGGATGTGGCAAGCAAACGTTTATGACGCAGGTCGAGGAGGCGCTCGCCGCTGGCGACATGACCGCTTATGACCTGGGCTTCGAGTCCACGCGCGAGTTGCTCGAGGAACTCGACGACTGCATTAAGCTGACCGTCTTTAAAGGCGGCCGCCTGTATGCCACGGTCATCGCCAACGAGGCCTGGGATGCTGCGCTTGCCAAGGGCGAGGACAAGCCCAAGACCGCCAAGGGCGCCAAGCAGTCCTACAAAAAGAAAAAGCGCGGTGAGAAGGACCTCAAGGCCGTGCGCCCCAAGCACGTTAAGCGTCCCGAGCCCGAAGCCATGGTTGAAGCCGCGCCGGAACCCGAGCCCGAGACAGAGATCGAAGTCGCTATTGAGGTAACGGCAGAAGCCGAAACCGAAATCGCCGCCACGACCGATCCCAAAGTCATATCCGAGCAGGAAGCCACTGTGGAGCTCAACGAAGCGCCCAAGTCGACAACCGAAGAAGCCGCTGACCAACCCGAGCCGCCTGCGTTCCAAAACAGCGATGTCTTTGGTGACAAGGCCGAGGACGATCAGTCCGACGAGCCCACAGATCAAGACGCTACCGAGTCGGCGCCGGAACCCGAGACGCCGCAGCCCGCCATCTCGCTCACGGTCGTCTATGACCCCGAGAATGCCAATGCCGGCATCACCACCATGGCATCCACGCCCATCGAGGCAAAGTCGAGCGTCGAGAATGAGAGCGCGACGCAGGTTGAGGTTGAAACTGAAGCTGCAGACGCGCCCGTCACCGTGAAGCCCGCAGATTCCACAATCAAGCCGAAGACGACGCTGGAGTTCGCACCCGTCATCGAATCCGTGCCCGCCTCTGCTTGCGACCAAATTCCCGCACCGGCACCGGCTTCGGTACTCGCAGAGGCCCCAACCCCCGCACCCGTAGCGCCCGCCATCCCCGAGGACTTCCCCGTCGATTTCGCAACCGAGGTCTTCTGCCCCGGCCCGCTTCTGCACCAGCTGTCGACCTATCTCCCCTACGGCGCCGATACCCTCGGCATTGTCGGCGAGTACTACTGGATCGCCCGCGAGCGCGGTACCATCGAGGCCGCGCGAAACCGCGCAAGCTTCCCCCTGCGCTACACGCAGGACGGCGAGCGCCACGAGGTTGCCGTGCGCATCCGCCGCAACACCACCGGCGGTCTCGGAGCCACCTGGACCATCGATAAAGTCGAAGCCCCGGTCGAGTAAAAAAGGCCTCGGATAGCCAATTGACCATCCGAGGCCTTTTGAATTCAGGCCTTTTAGTTGTCATCGGTGCATATAGACACCAGAGAAGCAAGCTCATCCTCAAGTTGCGGAGCAAAGTATCTAAAAGAAACCTGCGCTCCAGTCGGTATCGACTCAATCATATTCGCAGCATTATCTGAGACTCGGTACGGTGCAGTTTCACCTGTCTTCAAATCCTCTATTGAGCAGACAGCGTCTTCAGCATCAATCGACCTAAGCACGCCTTTTCCTTGTAACATCACATCGGCATGCCCGCCAGCTATTTCTAATGAACCTGAGTCTGTCGCAGTCACTTCTCCGGAACCTCCGCGCGATATCTCTTCCTTTGTTGAACAGCCCACCAATGAAGCCATCAGCACCAAAGACAGGGCTAGACGAATCGCCCTACTTCGAAAAAGTCGTTCCATAAGTCCACGCATAATAGCTCTGATCATACTTCAGGAAGGATAAAGATGAATTCCAGCCGTCCGCTATGCCAATCATCTGCCTTGTCTCTCCAGTTTTCTTACCAGTAAGTGTGGCGTAAGCCTCCGCTGTTACAGAATGGGCTGATCCGTTGTACAAACTCGCATGTAAAACATTCGGTCTATTAGAGTTAATCTCATTTTGAATGCTCGCGATAGCCGGAGAGGAGACAGTGCGGGCGATAAGAGTACTTCCTCTGCTTGCGCAGTAATTTGTAAACCCCGTTGCACAGGTTGATATCGGCGTTCCACCCAAAACAACGCCGGGAACAGTCTGTTCTTCATCGGAAAGAGCATGGGTATTGGTGTAATTCCATATCTGCATATATTGCGAAGGGTCGCTATATAAATTGGCAATGCCATACAGTTCCGCAACGTTCGAAAAAGCTGTCACCATACAAGCATAGTGGGCGGTAAGCCTCTTAATCTCGCTTTCATCATATGACATAAACTGAGAAATGGAACGAAATCCAGATACTGTGTAATCCTGCATTTGAGTTGCGTAAATTACAACATCGTTCCAGCTTGAAGGTTTATTCGATAAAACGACAGGCCGTCCTTCTATGGAAACAGCCGGGATTGTTCTTCCGCAATTTGTTGTTATTGAACCGTCCAAAGATTGCACGCCGAATTCGAATGGATTGATCATTACGACTGGGTTATTGAAAGAATAAGACTCGACACCAAGATCTCCTCCCCGATCCATAGGGCTGACTAAGCCGTCTCCAAAACGATATCCCGTAAGTATTTCATCATCTGAAGCATCTAAAACCAAATAGCCCGCGGCTCTATTGGATGTCACAACCGGAACAATGTAACCAAGCGGGGACCCATCAACATCTACAAAAGGAATAGGGTCAGAAGGCGTATACGAATAGCCGAGGAGTCCCTTTATATATTTATCGGCAAGCTCTTGCGCAATTTCAGAAGTAAATTGTATCTGCTCACCATCAATATTGCCCGTCGAAGCAAAAACCTCTTTCGGACGTGCGGCTAAGGCGACAATTGAAGACGCGACAAGTTGCAGAAAACGACGACGCGAAAGCATATGTTCTTCTTTCTAGAGAAGCGACTTATAAGGTACTCCTATTCTATAATCTTTTTTGTAACGTTACAGCACTGGTTATATTTCAATTCGATTTGCTTATGTCCTTGCAACCCAATGCGTCTTTACGTTTTAAACGGAATTAGAAAATCACTCATAGCAAAAACGGGCTTTAATCCCAAAGAGATAACTTTGATTATGAATCAAACCAGCAGCCAGGGCATAGCTGCAGTGCAATTGCTACAAGAAAGGCCGCCCTTGGTGGCGGCCTTTCTACTTGCTACTAGTCGCGCGTGAGCTTCCTGTGAATACGATGCGGCTGGGCTGCATCCTCGCCCAGGCGCTCGATGCGGTTGGCCTGATAGGCCTCGAAGTTGCCCTCGAACCAATACCAGTTGCCCGGATTCTCGTCGGTGCCCTCCCACGCCAGAATGTGCGTGGCGACGCGGTCCAGGAACATACGGTCGTGGCTAATGACCACCGAACAGCCCGGGAACTCGAGCAGCGCCGCTTCGAGCGAGGACAGCGTCTCGACGTCGAGGTCGTTCGTGGGCTCGTCGAGGAGCAGCAGGTTGCCGCCCTGCTTGAGCG
>URWC01000049.1 GCA_900551555.1 uncultured Collinsella sp.
GCGGTACGCGAGCTGGGTTCAGAACGTCGTGAGACAGTTCGGTCCCTATCCTCCGTGGGCGCAGGAGAATCGATGGAGGCTGCCCCCAGTACGAGAGGACCGGGGTGGACGCACCTCCGGTGAACCGGTTGTCGACCAACGGCACGGCCGGGTAGCCGCGTGCGGCGCGGATAACCGCTGAAGGCATCTAAGCGGGAAGCCGTTCCAGGGATTAGTTCTCCTTCCGGTAAGGGCCCAGGTAGACTACCTGGTCGATAGACGGCAGGTGCAAGGGCGGCGACGTCCTCAGCCGAGCCGCACTAATCGCCCGAGCTCTTCCGGAACCGCACCTCGCGGCCCGCGGGACTGAGCGCTCCATGCGCGGTCCGGGCACGAGGATGCCCCCGAGTCATCTCCCCTATGCGCCATGCGGCCCCCAGGGCACGTGAGAGACACCGGACACCGTAACGGTGGGCGCCGCCCACCGGTCAGCGGCCAGAGCATGGGGGGCACGCCCGGTCCCGTTCCGAACCCGGAAGCTAAGCCCCATCGCGCCGAGAGTACTGCGGGGTCAGCCCGTGGGAGGCCAGGGCGCCGCTGACCGGTGGACGGCACCGAGCCGTACGCTTGAACTGAGAAGGGGGAGGCCTCGCGGCCTCCCCCTTTTTTGCGTTTATGGGGCGTAAATGACTCTATTACACCAGACGATCTTATCGTTTTTGGTATTGAGCCTTTATTTTAAGAAGATAAATCGAATAACAAGGGCAACTGCTATGGCCACAATGATCAAAAGCAGGATTGTCAGTCGATGCTGCTTGCGTCGTTTACTTGATGAAACGAAGATTGATTTTCCCTGTTTTGGCGTTTCGAGATAGCGAGCCGAATGCGTCAAGGTTTGCTTTGGTCGAGGACCTCTTTGTTGATGAGTGGCGGATGCTTTCATCGGCTCATCACTAGCTGCGCTGTTTTTAGATAATGGTGCGTCTTTCAGATATACAGGGTCTCCCGAGGCGACGCCCATATGTTTACGCCCCGTTTGGGCATCCTCGAGTGTTTGATATCGATTTCTCGTCACATACTCGGGCTCCGGATCATTAATGGGCTCTTGCGAGATGTGGGGACGATGGAACCGTGGCGGCTGCGTGGAAGTATCTTCCCCCTGCGTCGGCATAAACATTTTGTTCTGGTTTTGGTCGTCCATGATGCCCTTTAGCTCGTTACCAACAACGTGTACGCGCTCATTGTAAGCCCCTTGTTATTTGTAGCTGGGGACATACTCGGTATTTAAGCTCTGGTTCAAAGAACCTTAACCTTCCTAAAACCTAAGTCATACGCACTTAGATATGCTTATAGTACTGGACTCAAAAAACTTTATAGTCGATGTATATATGAGCACTGGGTGGGCATATATAAGAGCGTCAAAAGAAGTCCCAGTCACCTGGAAGATGACTCGGCAGTCCTATAAAGGAGTGGTAAACATGGCAAGCATGGTTCCTTATCGTTCGGTTTTTGGCGTTCGTCCCTCTGCAAGCTCGCTGTTCGATCTGTTTGATGATATGAGCGACCTAGCGAACAGCTCGATTGCCTCTAAGGCGTTCCCCGTTGACGTTGAGGATAAGGGCGATGGCTATGAGGTCAAGGCTTATCTGACCGGCGTCGCCAAGGACGATATCGATGTCGAGCTTAACGAGGGCCGTCTGTCCATTAGCGTGAATGTCGAGGAAGACGAGGAGAACGAGGGCAAGAACTTTCTGCAGAAGGAGTTCAGCTCGTACAGCGCGACGCGTGGCGTGTATCTTAAGGACGCTTCGAGCGAGGGCCTCTCGGCTAAGTACGCTGACGGCATCCTGACCGTTACGGTTCCCAAGATCGTCGAGAAGAAGAACGTTACGAAGATCTCCATCGAATAACTTCGTTGGTGTTCTTCGCTATTAAAAGACAACAAAAGGGGCTGGGAAGCGATTCCCGGCCCCTTTTGTTGTTTAGGACAGTCTATTGAATGGTTGCCGGTTGATACTGACTCGCAGGGCGTATCGAGAGTTTTCGCGATCCTTGGAGAAGGGTTGCGGAGCTGCCGACCTCGTCATCCAGGGTTGCGGCCAGAGCATTGGCATAGCTTTTGACGGTAAGGCTCGGACGATTGTTATCTTGGCTGATATGCATGGCAATGAGCTGTTCGGTGCGATCGGTAACAAGTTCGCGCGCGGCTTCGGCGGCTTGGCCATTGGAGAGGTGTCCCCTTTCAGACAGGATGCGCTCCTGAAGAAAGCGGGGATATTCTCCCTCGCGCAGCATGGTCACATCGTGGTTGCTTTCGAGTGCGAGGACTCGACAATCTTTGAGGGTGTTCATGGCTTGGCTCGATAGCTCTCCGGTGTCGGTGGCAAAGCCGATGGAATCATCGAGGGTGTCGAATCGATAGCCGACTGGATTGATGACATCGTGTGACGTTGAGTAGGTTTGCACGTGGATGCCGGCAATGGATAGGGTGTCACCGGGATCGAATTCCTCGACAGGCAGATGCGAAAGATTTTCTTTGCTCGAAAGAGTGCCCCTGCTGGCAAAGAGGGGGCCGTGCCAGTGCTTGCACCAGACATCGAGGCCCTTGATGTGATTGCTATGCTCATGAGTAATGAGAAGAGCCGAGACGTTGTCTGCCGAGAGCCTCAGTTCTGCCATGCGCTTTAATGTCTCGCGGGGAGACAGTCCGTCATCGACCATAATGAGCCCCTGCGGGCCCTCGATGAGTGCGCAGTTGCCTTTAGAGCCACTGCCGAGGATATGAAGGTGCAGGCAAGACATAAGATTCCAAAGGATACAATGGGTGCGGACGAATAAAGGAGGAAGCGAATGCCAACGGTATCACAGCATTACGGACACCATGCCGTGCCTGGGGCAGTCGATGAGACCCGGACGAGGCAGCAGGCAGCTCCTGTCGTGCTCATGGTATCAGGCGGCGCGGACTCGACGGCACTGCTTCTTATGGCGTGCACATCAAAGCTGGATATCCAAGACGGACGCGGTGTTGCCCCCATTGCTCGCGAGCGCCTGCATGTGCTGCATGTAAACCATCATCTGCGCGGCAAGGCGTCCGATGGCGACGAGGCCTTTGTGCGTGAGCTCTGCGCGCAATATGGTTTACCGCTGTGTGTGGAGCACGCTTATTTTGATGGGGGGTCGGGCAATATTGAGGCCGCGGCCCGCGAGGTGCGCTATGCCGCGGCGCGGAGGTATGTTCGCGAACTCTGCGCCCAGACGGGGGCGCCGCGAACGGCGGCTCGTATCTGCACCGCGCACACGTCTTCGGATCGCGCGGAAACGTTTTTGATGAACGCGATTAAGGGTTCGGGGCCCGCTGGTCTATCGAGCATTCCTCGCCGGAGGAATATCGTGGTGCGTCCCTTGCTCGACCTAACTCATGGCGAGCTTGTGGGCTATCTACAGGTACATGGTCAGCCGTGGCGTGAAGACGAGAGCAATGAGGATATCTCGTATCTGCGAAACTACGTGCGCCATCGGGTAATGCCAGTGGTGGCACAGCGTAATGCGAGCGTGTGCAAGACGATTGGCGCCGCCTGTGAGATCTTGGGTGACGAAGACGCGTTTCTATCCCAGCTGTCGGCGCAGGCGTTTCGAAGCTGCCTGCGCAAGGAGGCGGCGGGCGCGCTAGTGCTCGATGCCAGACGCCTTGCTGCGGCCGAGGTGGTAATCGCGCGGCGCATCGTGCGACTGGCGATTAAGCGCATCGATCCGGACGCTCGTCCAGAGATGCGACATGTGGAGCGAGTCCTTTCCTGCGTTGCCGAGGGCGCCGGCTCGGTCGCGCTTCCGGCGGGGATTGACGCACGCATTGAGTTTGGCATGCTGGCGTTTAAGGCGCCGGCGGCTCGCGAGGGCCTGGTCGCGGACTGGGTTACCGTACCCGGTCGTTTGCCGTTGGGCGGGGGACGTATGCTGGTCACAGAACCGATGGCCGTTGAGCCGGGATGCGATATCGTGCGTCGCGCCCGTGAGCTTGCGGCTGCCGGGGAAGTGACAGCTTTGGTAGACGCGGCTGCCCTGGGTTTTGCCGACAGCGATAGTGAGCGGATCCTGGCGGGCTCGCGTGGCAAGATCCCTGTCGAGGCGCGATTGGCGCGCCTGTGGGTGGACGGTCCCGCACCGGGAGACGTGATGTGCCCGTTAGGGATGAGTGGCCGAAGCAAGAAAGTATCCGACTTGCTAGGCGAGGCTCGCATTCCCGTTTCCGAGCGCGCCGGCGTGCCCATGGTGAGGACGGCGCCGGGAGGTGCCGTGGTGTGGGTCGCCGGAGTTCGCGCGGACGAGCGTTTTAAGTGCACGGCCGCAACGCGCGTGGCATATCTGCTTCGTGTGGTCGATGCGGAATAGCGTCCTACGCCAGCTATTCTGTGCGGCGTTGACGGTATTCCCGCGCTGATGGTGCGCGGGCTGGAAAATATACCCCGTGCGCTGCTAGAATGTGTAGTTCGCGTCCATACGGCGGTGTGTGGGCGATTAAGCACAAGAAAGGGTTGTCATGGCTTCTCAACATCCGGATATCGAGAAGGTTCTGTTTACGCAGGAGGATATCGACGGCATCGTTTCTCGCCTGGGCGAGGAGATCACTCGCGACTACGCGGGTAAGGATCTGGTGCTGATCGCGGTTCTGCGCGGTGCCGTTGTCTTTATGGGCGACCTGATGCGCAAGATTGAGCTACCGACCAACATCGATTTCATGGCTGTTTCGAGCTATGGCGACGGTGTGAAGTCTTCGGGCATCGTGCGTATCATTAAGGATCTGGATATCGACATCCGTGGTCGCGACGTGCTGATCGTCGAGGACATTCTGGACTCGGGCCTGACCCTCAAGTACCTGATGAAGAACCTCGAGAGCCGCAAGCCCGCTTCGCTGGAGGTCGCTGCCTTCCTGTGGAAGGACGTTGAGGACCGCACCTCGGCCATCACGCCCAAGTATGTTGGAACCCATTGCCCCGATGCCTTTGTGGTGGGCTACGGCCTCGACTATGCCGAGCGCTATCGTAACCTTCCGTATCTGGGCATTTTGAAACCGGAGGTTTATTCGTAAGATGCCCGACGACCATAACGATAACAATTCCCAGACTCCCCGGGAGCCTAAGATCCCGGGGATGCCCGGAGGCAAGAAGCCCACGCGTACGGGCTGGCTGTATTTTCTTTTGGCTTGCGCGCTTCTGGGCTATGCCTTCTTTAATAAGGGTTCCGGCTTTGCCAGCTCCAGCAATACCGTTAAGCTCGCGACGAGCGAGATGGTCAGCGCCATCAAGCAGGATTGCGTCGAAGATCTGACCTATACGGTTCAAGACGGAAGCGTGACGGGTCATTACTGGAAGACAAAAAAGGACAAGGGCGATACGAGCGAGCTCAAGAGCTTCTCTTCGACCTATGTCGGCTCCGATTCGCTTGCCGAGCTCATGGCGGAGCACCCCGATACCAAGTACATCGTCAACACCAACGATCCCGATTTTTGGGGCGACTTGGCGATGAGTGTGCTTCCGACGATCGCCCTTATCGCCATCATGTTCTACTTTATGCGCCAGATGATGGGCGCCAACAACAGGAACATGCAGTTTGGCAAGACCAACGCCAAGACCAACGAGGCCACACGCCCCAACGTCAAGTTTGAAGACGTTGCCGGAGTGGACGAGGCAGTCGAGGAGCTCGAGGAGATCCGTGACTTTTTGAGCGATCCGGATCGCTATCGCAAGCTGGGCGCCAAGATCCCGCGTGGCGTGTTGCTGGTTGGCCCTCCGGGCACCGGTAAAACGCTGCTGGCCAAGGCCGTTGCCGGCGAGGCGGGCGTGCCGTTCTTTAGCATCTCGGGTTCCGACTTTGTCGAGATGTTCGTAGGTGTCGGCGCCAGCCGTGTGCGTGACCTCTTTAAGGAGGCCAAGTCCCAGGCCCCGTCGATCATCTTCATCGATGAGATCGATGCCGTGGGACGTCAGCGCGGAGCTGGCTTGGGCGGCGGTCACGACGAGCGCGAGCAGACGCTCAACCAGCTGCTGGTCGAGATGGACGGCTTTGAGGAAAGCGAGTCGGTCATCCTGATCGCCGCCACCAACCGCCCCGACATTCTGGATCCGGCGCTGCTGCGTCCCGGTCGTTTTGACCGTCAGGTTACGGTCGACCGTCCGGATGTGAAGGGCCGCGAGCAGATCTTGCGCGTGCATGCCGAGAACAAGCCGATGGACGAGGACGTTAAGTTTGAGAAGCTCGCCCAGATGACCGTTGGCTTCACTGGTGCCGATCTGGCAAATCTGCTCAACGAGTCTGCGCTGTTGGCTGCCCGCCGCCATCGTTCCGTGATCTCGATGGACGAGGTCGAGGAATCGATGGAGCGCGTGATTGCCGGACCGCAGCGCAAGGGTCGCGTGATGACCGAGGCCGAGCGCACCACGATTGCCTACCACGAGAGCGGTCACGCCCTGGTGGGTCACATCCTGGAGCACTCCGATCCGGTCCACAAGATCTCGATCGTCAGCCGCGGCCAGGCGCTGGGCTACACGCTGCAGCTTCCGCAGGAGGACCACTTCCTCAAGACCAAGAACGAGATGCTCGACGAGCTCGCCGTGTTCTTGGGCGGTCGCGTTGCCGAGGAGCTCATGTGCGATGACATCACGTCGGGCGCGAGCAACGATCTGGAGCGCGCAACCAAGATGGCGCGCGAGATGGTCACGCGCCTGGGCATGAGCGAGGAGCTGGGCACGCAAGTGTTTGGCGAGGCGCAACATCAGGTGTTCCTTGGTCGCGATTACGCCGATCACCAGGATTACTCCGAGGAGACGGCGCGCCGCATCGATATCGAGGTCCAGCGCATTATGCGTGAGGCCCATCGTCGTGCGGTCGAGATTCTGGACGCCCGTCGCGATCAGCTCGATCTGATGGCGAAGGTGCTGCTTGAGCGCGAGACCGTCGAGGGCGACGCCGTGAACGCCCTGCTCGACAACGAGTGGAATGCCTACCTTGAGCGCGAGGGCGATATCCTGGCGGCCAAGGAGGAGCGCAATGCCAAGGCGGCCGGCATGCCGACCAAGAAGCGCGTGCCTCGAATGAGCGAGGAGGAGCTGGCGGCTGATGCCGCGGCCTTTGCGCAGGCGGCCATGCAGGAGGATGCCGAAGCCGCATCCGATGATGCTGACGATGACCATGCCGTCGTCGATGCCGACACCGACGCCGACAAATAGTCTTTGTGGCGAAAGCCTCCGCGGGGAAACCTGCGGAGGCTTTTTCTTTTGAGCGATATGGGGCCGTCTGTTGATTGGGGACAGACTTAAATGAGCGTTTTCACGCATTTAAGTCTGTCCCCAATCAACATTGCTGCGGCACTGTGCTCGGCTAAAGCGTACAATAGCGCCTATGCGAAAGGGGAACAGATGATCAACGAAACTATGTATGCTCGCGGTGCGGAAAGCTCCATCATCCGTGAGATTTTTAGCTATGGCCTTGAGCGCAAGGCGCAGATCGGTGCGGAAAACGTATTCGATTTTTCGCTGGGCAATCCGAGCGTTCCGGCACCCGCTGCTGTGGCTGAGTCGATTAAGAAGGCCCTGGAGCTGCCGAGCGACCAGCTGCACGGCTACACGCCCGCACCGGGCCTGCCGCAATGTCGTGCCGCTGTGGCCGAATCGCTCAACCGCCGCTTTGGCACGAGCTATGAGGGCAAAGACGTATTTATGACGGTGGGTGCCGCGGCTTCGCTCACCTGCACGCTCAACGCCGTTACGAACCCGGGCGACGAGGTTATTGTTATCGCCCCGTACTTTCCGGAGTATCGCGTTTGGATTGAGAAGGCCGGCTGTACGTGTGTTGAGGCGCTCGCCGATGAAGATACGTTCCAGCTGAGCGTGGACAACGTGCTCAAGGCGATCAGCGATAAGACGGCGGCCGTCATCATTGACTCTCCCAACAATCCGACCGGTGCCGTATATACATGCGACACGCTGACGCGACTGGCCAATGTTCTGCGCGAGGCCAACGCTCAGCGCGATCCCGAGAATCCGATTATGCTCATCTCGGATGAGCCGTACCGCGAGATTGTGTACGGTGCCGAGGTGCCTTGGGTGCCCTCGATCTACGAGCACACCATCGTGTGCTACTCGTATTCCAAGTCGCTGTCGCTGCCGGGCGAGCGCGTGGGGTGGATCTTGGTTCCCAACACCAATCCGCAGGCTGCCCGTCTGATGCCGGCTGTTGCGGGTGCTGCCCGTACGTTAGGTTTTGTATGCGCACCGGCACTCTTCCAGCGCGTAATCATCGATTGCATCGATGAGCCGAGCGATGTCGAGGCCTATGCGCGCAACCGCACCGCGCTTACCGACGCACTAGCGGAGTACGGCTACACCTATGTTGAGCCGGATGGTGCATTCTACCTGTGGGTGAAGGCGCTGGAACCCGATGCGAATGCGTTTTGCGAGCGTGCAAAGAAGTATGAGTTGCTTGCGGTTCCCTCGGACAGCTTTGGTATGCCGGGTTGGTTCCGCCTGGGCTATTGCGTGAGTTACGAAACGATTATCAATTCGCTACCCGCTTGGAAACAGTTGGCGGACGAGTATCGTTAAAAGTAAAGCGCTCTGCCTACAATGTTTTACGTGAAACGGGGTTTGGTGTTAAGCCAGACCCCGTTGTCATGGACGTTGTGTCTTTGGGATGGAGTGGTTTTACGACTATCGAAGGCTATGCGTACAATGAATATAAGCGACGGCCGTGCCAGATAAGGAGACCTGATGCCCTACCTGCTTTCTTGTGACATTCATACCCATACGATATTCTCTGCGCATGCATATTCGACCATTGAGGAGAATGTGTACTGGGCGGCAGAGCGTGGCCTGCAGGTGCTCGGATCTGCCGACCATCTGAGCTCTATGGTTACGGCTTGCCCCAATGACCTGCGCAGTTACCAATTCTTTATCAACCAGGATGTCTGGCCGCGCATTTGGAGCGGCGTGCTGGTGCTGCGTGGTGCCGAGGCCGATATCGTTTCGCTGGACGGAAGCCTGTTTGGCGAGGACACTCCTGTCACGCTCGATATTGCCGGTGATTCGTACAGCCGTCAGCATTCGCTGTTCGATTTGGTTACGCGAAATTTGGATTATTTGGTTGCGAGCGTGCATAATCCACAGATTGCTGAAGGCGCGACGCTGGCCCAGACGACCGAGATGTATATCAATGCCCTGGAGTACCCCAAGGTGTTCATGCTGGGTCACACGGGCGTTCGGGCGTGCCGTTCGATATCGACGAGGTGCTGTTGGCAGCTAAGGCCAAGCACAAGATTATCGAGATCAACAACCATAGTCTTGAACACGGTGTCGACACTGAGCATTGGGCCGTATGCCGCAAGATCGCCGAGCGCTGCGCCGAGCTGGGCGTGGGCATTGGCGTGTCAACCGATGCCCACATTGGCATGGCCATTGGCAAGCTCGATCACGCGCGCAAGATGCTCGACGAGATTCACTTCCCGCTAGATTTGATCGTGACGCGCGACCGCGAGACGCTGCTGCGCGAGATGGCGGCAGCCGGCGTGTGCGACCTGTGCAAGGGGATGTAGCGGAATTTATAAACCAAGCGAAGGGGGCGGCCCAGACGGGTCGCCCCCTTTCTTGTCCCAAAAATCTACTGAGGTTGGTTAGCGGCGTTCGAGGACCGCTACGGTTTCGGTGTGGTCGGTGTGAGGAAACATGTCGACGGGCGTGATCTTGAGCAGGCGATAGCCTCCGTCGAGAAGCTGATGCAGGTCGCGCTCTTGAGTCACGGGGTTGCAGCTGATATAGGTGATGCGGCGCGGCTTAAGCGCGCAGGCAGCTTCGAGGAACTCGGGGGTAGAGCCGGCGCGCGGCGGATCGATGGAAAGGACATCGACCCGCTCGTTGTTGTCGGCGGCATCTAGGATGTAGTCGGTGGCATCGTCAGCCATAAACCAAGCGCTGCGGGTGAGGCCGTTGAGCTCGGCATTACGACGTGCGTCGGCAATGCCGGCGTGGTTGCGCTCCACGCCAAGCAGCATAATGCCGACGCCCTTGTCCTGGGCGGCTTTGGCTGCGCACAGGCCGATAGTTCCGCTACCGCAATAGGCATCCATGAGCACATCGCCCTGGTGCAGATCCATACCGTCGATAGCGAGCCGATAGAGCAGTTCGGTCTGCTGCGGGTTGGTCTGATAAAACGCGGTGGGGGAGATGTCGAATTCGCAGCCGAGCAGCTGATCACGCATGCATTCGGCGCCATAGACGATACGAGTCTCCTCGCCCAAGATGGCATTGCCGGGGCGACCGTTGATGTTTTGGGCGACGGTGACAATATGCGAATCGAGTGCGGCGACGGCCTCAAAGAACTCCTGCGCATGCGGTAGGTCGCGCTGGGCGGTCACGAGCGTAACCATGACCTGGTCGGTACGCCAACCGCAGCGGACGACGGCATAGCGGAGCAAGCCCAGATGCTTGTCCTCGTTAAAGGCGGGAATGTGCAGGCGCTCAGCTTCACGCGCGATGCCGTTGAGAATCTGACGAGCGCCCGGCGCCTCGACAGGACATTCGGGCACAGCAACGATTCTGTGCGAACCGCGCTCAAAGAAGCCGCAGCGGACAGCACCCTCCTTACCAGGAGCAAACGGAGTGGCGGCCTTATGGCGAAAACCGCGCGGCGAAGGATACTTGCCCGGGTCGCCCAGGGTGACTCCCATACCGCGAATAGGATCTACAGCAATGCCTTCACGCTCACAAAGCGAAGCAAAAAGCCCCTCCATAGCAGCCTGCTTGGCGGCGAGCTGCTTCTTATAAGGACGATTGAGCGCCGTACACCCACCGCAAGCTTTCATGATGGAACAAGGAGACTTGGGATCAACGGCCTTACGCGCAGACGAAGCCGAATCTTTATGCGAACGCTTGGAACGAGTCTGAGATGCCTTATCCTCGTTCCGACGAGAGCCGGGACGCTTGGCCTTAGCCTTGCCCTTGGCCGATTTGCTTTTTGCAGCTTTAGAAGACTTGGATTTCGTAGAAGATTTCTCCTCCTTCGACCCCTCAACCGCCTCCACCAAAGCACGACGAGCCCTACGCTCCGCACGAGATTCTGCCATCAATAACTCCACTAATTCATGAATTAAAGCTGCAAGTATTGTACCGTGCCAAGCCAGCAGACGATATGCAAGCGGTTTAATCGTGTCAGCGATAAGCCCAACGACGGTTGCCCGCCGCGTGAGGGGTGTGGGGGTTAAGTTTATCGCGAGTTCCGCACGAACAGGAGGCCACTTAATGTGGCCTCCGTCGTGAGCAGGACTGTAGAGCAGGAAACTTAGCCCGTGCCGGGGCCGCTGAGACCAGACCGGC
>URWC01000050.1 GCA_900551555.1 uncultured Collinsella sp.
CGCGCCGATGGCCAGCGCGTCGTCGGGGCACGAAAGCTCAACCTCAAAAACGCGCTCGTCGTGCTCGCTTACGCGCGTGCGGCCGCACGAGATGCTGCCGGCAAGCCCGGTCTCGTTCATGAGCTCAACCGTCACGTGCTCCAGCAGGTGGCAGAGCTCGGTCTGGCCCATGCAGTCCTGGAACTCGCGACCGGAATCACCCAGGCACAGGTGCTTAGCAATCGCCGGCACCAGGTAATACACGCGCGCCGTGGCCTCGATATCCTCCGAGGTCATGAGCGGCATGCCGGGGTTCACCAGCACATGCGCGCAGATCTTGTCCTCGCTGACGGTGACCTTAAGGATGTTGAACAGGCCTGCCATAACTCTCCCCTACTCTTCCTTGCCCTACTCGTCGCCATCGTGCGGATCCACAGAGCCCGCACCCGACGCCGCCGGCTTCTCTGCCGAAGACTCGGAATCCTTCTTATCGGTTTCGGCCGGAGCGATCACGCGAATGAGCGAGATGCGCTGGCCACGCATCGACTGCACTTTAAACTTGTACCCCGCGACCTCAAACACCTCTCCGATGTCGGGCACCGAGTCGCAAAGCTCCAAAATCCAGCCGGCGATGGTCTCATAATCATCGCTTTCCTCGAGCGGCCAACCAAGCTCAATCGCGTCATCGCACGAAAAACGCCCATCAACGAGCCACTCGCGGCGCGAAAGGCGCGTGAGATACTTGTTGTCGGGGTCGAACTCGTCCTCGATCTCGCCGACGATCTCCTCGACGATGTCCTCGATGGTGATAATGCCGGCCGTACCGCCGTACTCGTCCACGACCACCACGATCTGGTCGTGCGAGGTCTGCATCTCGGACAGCAGAGGCAGGATGTCCTTGGTGTCGGGCACAAAGGTGGCGTCGCGCAAAAAACCGGCGATGGGCTGGTCGCCCTTGCCGTCGAGCGCGGGCTGAATCAGGTCCTTGATGTGCGCAATGCCGGCGACGTTGTCGGGATCCTCGTGATAAACGGGGATGCGGCTAAAGCCGGTCTGGCGCATGGTGGACAGCACGTCGGCGACCGTCTCGTCGTCCTCGCACATGGTGGTGTCCACGCGCGGCACCATGACCTCGCGGGCAACGGTGTCGCCCAGGTCGAAGATCTCGTGGATCATGCGCTTTTCCTCGTCGAGCAGGTCGTCCTGCTCCGAGACCATGTACTTGATCTCTTCTTCCGAGACGTTCTGGCGGTCGTCTGCACTCTTGATGCGCAGGATGCGGGCCAGGCCATCGGAGCAAGCGCCAGTCAGCCACACGAGCGGACGGGCGATCTTCTGGAACACGGAAAGCGGTCCCACGACCTGCTTGGATACGCCCTCGGCATTGGCCAGACCAATGCGCTTGGGCACAAGCTCGCCAATCACGATGGACACGAAGGCGACCGCGACGGTGATGATGACCGGCGCCAGGCCGCGTGCGATGGCGGAGAGCGGCGCGATGCCAAAGCTCATGAGCCACGTGGCGAGCGGGTCGGACAGACTCGTCGAGGCGACGGCGGACGAGGCGAAGCCCACGAGCGTGATGGCAACCTGGATGGTGGCGAGCAGCTGGTCGGAGTCGGCAGCCAGCTTAATGGCACGCTCGGCGCGCTTGTCGCCTTCCTCGGCCTCGTGCTCCAGCACGGCGCGCTTGGCCGTGGTGAGCGCCATCTCGGACATAGAGAAGTAGCCGTTGATGAGGGTCAAAACGAGGGTGGTGATAAGGGAGATGGTTATGTCCATCGGGAGTTTCTCGAACCTCCAAGATTCGGGACGTCAGGTTAAAACGTTGATGGCGGATACGGCAATTGCACCGGCGCCCAAACGAGAACGCGGGCGCGCAGGCGTGGTCGCTAGATTACGAAGAGGATCACCGCCATGAACTGGAAGATGCTGCCGGCGAGCACCCACAGGTGAAACACGCTGTGCAGATAGCGCACGTTTTTGGCGATATAGAACGGCACGCCCGCGGTGTAGCACACGCCGCCGACGGCGAGCAGGGCAAGTGCCACGGGGTTGAGCAGCGCAACAAGTTCGGGCAGCTTAAAGACAACGAGCCAGCCCATCAGCAGGTAGACCAGGCCGCTTACCCAATGCGGCTGGCGCTCGCGTAGGAAGCACTCGAGGGCGATGCCGATGATGGCGATGGCCCATACGGCAAAGAACAGCACAGCGCCGCCGTCGTTTGCGAGCGTGATGAGGCAAAACGGCGTATAGCTGCCGGCTATGAGCAGGTAGATGCAGCTGTGGTCGATGATGCGAAACACGCGCTTGGCGCGCGCGGGCTGAATCGCGTGGTAGAGCGTGGAGGCTAGGTATTCGAGGATAATGCTGACACCATAGACAATCGCCGCGGCCATATGGGCCGGGCCTCCGCCGCGCAGGGCGGCGAATACGATCAGGAGCACCAGGCCCGCGATACCCAGCAGGCAGCCGACACCATGGGTGACGGAGTTCATGATCTCCTCGCCCACTGTGTAGTGTGGAACGGCCGCGGTCTTGGGTCGCGGCTTAGAACTGTCGCTCGAATCGGACATGCCGGTTACATCCTCCAACGTAAAGAGTTCTCAACACTATATCAAAGCGTCTAGGTACGTGCGAAATTTGCACCATACGTGACTCTTTGTTTACCCATTCTTTGCCTGTTGACGCATCAACGGCGAACGTCCATAATGCGCTTGCATTAAATGTTGATGTATTAACATCTTATAGGAGAATACCGCATGGCTCAAAACGCACGTTCCCATCGAAAGCTCAAGATAGCCGGCATCGTTGCACTGGTGGTTGTCGTTGCGCTGCTCGGATTTGCCGGCAACTTTTTGTTTGACTTCGCGCTGAATCCCCGCGCGCCATACACCATGAAGATGATGCAGGATAGCAAGAACGACAAAGAAGGTGAGCAGCCGGATGCCGAGGATACCGAGGCGCGGGCATGGTTTAAAGAGAATCGCGAGAGCAGCAACCTCACCGCGGACGACGGGACCGAGCTTGCCGCCTGGTATTTTGCTGCGTCGGAGAGCGCACACGACTACGCCGTCTGCCTGCATGGATATACCAACGAGCCCATCGGCATGGCTCGATACGTCAAGCGATTCCACGACCGCGGCATGAACGTACTCGCACCCGCCGCCCGCGCCCACGAGCGCTCCGGCGGCGACTATATCGGCATGGGCTGGCCCGAGCGCCTCGATGTCGTTGCATGGATTGGACGGATCGTTGCAGCCGACCCCGAGGCGCGCATTCTTGTCTTTGGCGAGTCGATGGGTGCGGCAACCGCCATGAACGTCGCGGGGGAATCTCTGCCCGCAAACGTGAAGTGCATTATCGAGGACTGCGGCTATACGAGTGTTTGGGACGAGTTTTCTCTGCAGCTCAAGGACGTGTTCGGCCTGCCCAGCTTTCCCTTGCTCGATGTAGCAAACTTGGTGTGCAACGTGCGCGCGGGCTACGACTTTCATAAGGCGAGCAGTGTGGAGCAACTCAAACACGCGACGGTTCCCATGCTGTTTATCCACGGCGACCAGGACACCTTTGTGCCGTACGACATGCTCGACCAAAACTACGACGCATGCGCCAGCAAGGTCAAGCAAAAGCTCACCATCCATGGTGCCACCCACGCCAAGAGCGCGCAGGTCGACCCCGAGCTCTACTGGAATACGGTCGACGACTTCCTCGACGAGTATTTTTAGGCAAATAGTACGGTTTACTGGTCTATCTGACCCCCTAGCACTTCCGAAAAGCCGCCCGTGGGCACTGTGCTCACGGGCGGCTTTTACTAACAGTTGTGCTACAAAGGCGCTTGTTTTGTCTAATAGCTAGGTGCTACTTGACCTCGATGAGCTCATACTCGCTCGTGCCCAGGCCGATCTTCTCGGCATGCGCGATGCACACGCGCCAGTCGGTGTCGGGATGCGTAATGCAGAAGGGGTCGTGCGCCTGCTCGCCCTCCAGATGCTCGTGGTTATGCTCCATCTTGGCCGCGCTATCGGTGAGCTCGGTGTTGGGCAGCGGCTCAGACGCCATGACGGCGTCGGCGCAGGCCTGGTCGATGGCGACCGGGTCGAAGCTCGCGAACATGCCGATATCGTTGACGATAGGCGTATCGTTTTCGGGATGGCAGTCGCAGTTGGGACTGATGTCCATGGCAAGCGAGATGTGGAAGCTCGGGCGGCCGTCGACGACGGCCTTGGTGTACTCGGCGATCTTGCAGTTGAGCACGTCGGCCGCGGCCTCATAACCGGGCTTGATGCAGTCCTGGTTGCATGCCGCAATGCAGCGTCCGCAGCCCACGCAGCGATCGTGGTCGATGGCAGCCACGTGCACCGTGCGAGTAGCGCCGCTGGCAAGCTCGCGCTCGCGGGTGCCGTCGAACGAGATAGCGTTGTGCGCGCAGATCTTTTCGCAGGCATGGCAGCCAACGCAGTGCTCGGTCGCGACGTTCGGCTTGCCGGCGGCATGCTGCTCCATCTTGCCGGCACGGCTGCCGCCTCCCATGCCCAGGTTCTTCATGGCGCCGCCAAAACCGGCCTGCTCATGGCCCTTAAAGTGAGTGAGGCTGATCACAATGTCGGCATCCATGAGCGCCTGACCGATCTTGGCCTCGCGCACGTACTCGCCGCCCTCGACCGGGACGAGCGCCTCGTCGGTACCCTTGAGGCCGTCGGCGATGATGATCTGGCAACCCGTAGCATACGGGGTAAAGCCGTTCTGGTAGGCGGTATCGATGTGCTCGAGTGCGTTTTTGCGGCTACCGACATAGAGCGTATTGCAGTCGGTGAGGAAGGGCTTGCCGCCCAGCTCCTTCACGACGTCGGCGACGGCGCGGGCGTAGTTGGGGCGCAAAAAGCTCAGGTTGCCCAGCTCGCCAAAGTGAATCTTAATGGCGACGAACTTGTTCTCGAAGTCGATCTGTTCGATACCGGCGTGACGGATGAGGCGCTTGAGCTTGTCGAGCTGGCTCTCGCGAGCATGCGTACGCAGGTTGGTGAAGTACACCTTGGCGGGTGCTGCGGGTGCAGTTGCGGTCATAGATATATCCCCTCGGTCTATATGGCGTTACAGACATAGAGGATGGTACCAGTTAAAGCAGAGTTAAAGTCAAGTACGGCACCTAGTCATTGGGGACGTTCTTAAATGACTACTCTTGGACTTTGAGTGCCTCGGCCAGGCCCACACGTTTGATGGAACGCATGTGCAACAGCGCCACGACCAGGTAGGTTGCAAAGCCGATTCCTGCGCACGCCGCCATGGACCAAGCGGGCACGTAGATCTCGATATTGCCGTTGTAGGCGAGCAACATCGAGCGGAAGATGGCCGTGAGCGAGCCAATAATGACCGGCAGGCTCAGCACGAGTGACGCTGCCACGCACAACGTGATCGAGCGGATGTACAGATGCGAGATCTCGCTATCGCGATAGCCAAAGACTTTCATATAGCTAATCGAACGGGCGCTGTGGTCGATCACAGCCTTGGTCAGTAGATACATAAACAGCAGGAAGATAAACACCGCGAGGCCAACCATCATGCCGATCATTTTGCTCATCATGCCGATGAACTGGTCGCCCACGGCGCGCATGTCGTCGGGCGTGGTGTCGCCGGCAAAGTAGCGCGCGTCGAGGTCGAGCTTCTCGTCGCTCACATAGCCGTTAAAGTAGGCGGCGTCGTTGTCGAACAGCTCGTTAAAGTCGTCGATACTCATATAGATATTCATGTCCGACTTGGAGCCCCAGGCACAGTCCTTGCCCGCGCACTCAAGAGAATAATGCTCGCCCTCGTACTTGTCGTCGAGCGTGACCTTCTGGCCCTCGCTCCAGCCAAACTTGTCGAGCAGGCCGCCGCCAAAGACGACACAGCCGCCGCCGACGTCCAGTCCTTTCCAGTAGCGCGAATCGGATGAAATGCCGTAGACGGAAATCGTCTCCTGCCCATTACCATCACCGCGGTCGTACTGCAGCTGGTAGACGGCGTATTTCTCGGCCTGCGCGATTGCACCCGCATCGTTATCGGTCGTGTTAACCGGGTGAATGTCGTCGTTGTCAGTGTCGATCTTAGAGGCCTTGTCGATCAGGTCGATAGCCTCGTCGCGGTCGCAGCCGAGGGCATCGGCAAGGTCATCGAGGCGCGCATAAAGCGCATCCTTCTTGTCCTGGACGTTTGCAAGCGCATCCTGCGCCGCAGTCAGGCTCTCGGCAGACGGAGATGCGGTCGCGGCATCGGCTGCCGCCTGCGCTGCATCGGCCGCGTCCTCAAGCTCGTCATCGGCATCCTGAGCGGCAGAAAGCAGTGCGCCGTCAACCGACTGCAAACGCTCGAGTGCCGACCACTGCTCGCGCTCCTCGGCGGTGCCCTCGAGTTCCAGCGGGGCCTTGAGCGTGTACTGGTGCTCGGCGACCAGGCTTGTCTCGAGGTTGTCCGCGTAGTGCGTCATCGTGGGCAGAATCGCCAGGCCAAAGAGCAGTAGCAGCGAGGCAAACGCAATGCCCACGAAAAGCGTGGCGAAGTTGCCCAGATTACGCAGGAAGATGCGCAGGCGGAAGCGCGAGACAAAGCCCATGCGCTCCGGCAGCTGCAGGCCGCGCTTGGTGCCCGACTTGCCGCCCGCCTCGTGACGGAGGAACTGCAACGGCGTCTTGCCCATTTTGCGGAGCAGGCCCACCAGCGTAATGAGGATGAGCGCGGCGGCGGGAACCACGGCGCACTTCACAAAGATCTCCCAGCTCCAGTACACCTGGAAGGGCGGCAGGCTGTACGAGCCGTAATAGAGGCTGCGCATGGGCTCGGTAAAGAACACAACGCCGAGCGCAGTGCCCAAAAGCGCCGCGACCACGCCCACGATGGCGGGAAGCGCCAGGTAGTGCAGGACGATCTCGCGACGGCGATAACCGCTGGCGAGCAGCGTGCCGATGATGGCGCTCTCCTCCTCGATGGTGGCGTCGGTAAGGACCACAAAGACGAACGCCATGATCACGATGATGATGTCGAGCAGCGTCATCCACATCATGGAGTCGCCGTCTACGTCGTCGCGCGCATAGCCAATGCCCTGATTGGAATCGGCGTCGATCAGATCGTCCACGCGTGCATCGGCATCGGTCAGCGCCTCGACCATATCTTGCTCGGCGTCGATGCGGTCTGCGGTGGAAAGGTCGCGATCGGTAAAGGTGAAGGAGTAGGTGTAGGCGGGTGCGCCGCCGGCGTCCTCGAGCGCGGCAAAGCCGCCATCGGTAACCTCGGCCACGCCGTACGTGATGGTGTTCACCGTAAAGTCCGAATTGTTGAGGAACAGCGCCTGGCTATCGGGCTGGGTCATGATGCCGCAGATGATGTAGGTGCGGCCCTCAAGCTCAACCTTATCGCCCACGGCGAGGTCGTTGTTGGTGGCGAAGACACGGTCGATGGCTACCTCATCGTCCGCCTTGGGTTCCTTGCCCTCACAGTAGGACGCGATATCGACCTTGGTGCGGTGCGCATAGGTGCGCAGCGTGCGCTTGGTGCCGTCGTCGCCGGCGGTCTTTTTGATGATGGCGTCGATGGAGAAATTCTTGTAGAGCGTAACGCCGCCGACGTCGCCGGCTGCATCCTCGGCCGCCTTGAGCTGGTCTTTGGTGGCTTCGAAGGAGGTGGTCACGCGGCCGTCCTCAATCGTGTACGCATCGCGCATGTCGTCGATAAGGCAGCCGATGGAATGCGCTGCGAGCAAAAAGCCCGAGGTGAGAGCGATGCTTCCGCACATAAGCAAAAAGATGCCCAGGTACTTGCCGATATTGCGGCGCAGCTCGCGCGGGAGACGTTTTGCGAGAGGTGTCATGGCGCCGCCTACCAATCGAGCTCGGCGGCCGCAACGGGCGACTCGTTGAGCTCATCCTCGACGATGTGCCCGTCGCGTAGGCGCAGCACGCGATTGGCCATGCGCGCGATGGCGGCATTGTGGGTGACAATGATGATGGTGCAGCCGTAGGTGCGGTTGACATCCTCCATGAGCTGCAAGATTTCCTTGGACGTCTTATAGTCAAGCGCGCCCGTGGGCTCGTCGCACAGCAGCAGGCCCGGGTTTTTGACGAGTGCGCGGCCGATGGCACAGCGCTGCTGCTGGCCGCCCGAGACCTGGCGCGGGAACTTGTTGCGGTGCTCGTAAAGGCCCAGCGAACGCAGCAGGTCGTCGACATTGAGCGGGTTTTTGGACAGGTGCGCCGTGACCTCGATGTTCTCCTTGATGGTGAGGTCGGGCACCAGGTTGTAGAACTGGAAGACAAAGCCCAGCTCACGGCGGCGATACTCGCCCAGGTCGGCAGGCTTGAGCACCATGAGGTCGCAGCTGTCCACCATGATGGAGCCGCCGTCAGCATCCTCCAGGCCGCCGATCAGGTTGAGAAAGGTCGACTTGCCCGAGCCCGAGGGTCCCAGCATGACGCAGATCTCGCCGCGGTTGATGGACGCGTCGATGCCATCGAGTACCGTCAGGCGCGCATCACCGTCGCCGTAGTGCTTTTTGAGATCCTTAACCTGGACGTAGGCTTCCTGCGTTGCCATGGTATCCCCCATTGTTAACCTCGTACTACTTTATGAGCGTAATAGTAAACCTTGGCGAACTATTTTGGGGCGAGGCCTAGGATTTATTTCAGACTAGGCGCGGGATTTGACTAGTCATTGGGGACGTTCTTAAATGACCAGTCACAAGGGACGCTCTTTCGCCACCCGGCAGTTGGGGACGCTCCTTATCTGCCCCCGATGGCTAGTCATTTAAGTCTGTCCCCAATGAATACTTTTGGTCGTTTAAGTCTGTCCCCAATGAATACTTTTGGTCGTTTAAGTCTGTCCCCAATGAGTAGGTGTCTAGGCGTGGGATTTGTTGTGGGCGAGGGCTAGGCCTACGGCGGCGATGGCCGCGGCAAAGAGCACTGTGACGCCCAGATCGCAAGCGATGTCGCCCAGCACGGTGGACGTCAGGTCCGCGGCGAGCGCCTTGCCAATCGCGTCGTTCACCCAATACGTCGGCACAAAATGCGCCGCGGTCTGCACGGCTGGGCCCATCAGCGACAGCGGCATCCAGGCGCCGCCCAAAAACGTCATGAGCATGCCGAGCAGGTTGCCCACACCGTTGAGCAGCTCCTCACGCGCACCCAGGCTCGAAAGGGCAAAGCCAACGGCCAGAGGCGTGCACGCCAGGGCAAACGTCGCCGCCAGCGCCAGGCACACACGACCCACGCCGACCTCGGCAACCGCGCCGGCAAAGCCCACGACGCCCATCATGCTCGACACAAACCAGATGCAGACGGTGATCACAGTGGCGGCCGCAAACACGGCGAGCGAACGCCGGCGCTCGGAGATTGGGCCGGCATCCATACGACGCACGCGCTCGGGCTCGTTCATGCCCGAGAACACCAGCCCCACCGATACGATGACCGACGAGATAATCGCGTACGCGCCAAAGTTGAAATACGACTTGAGCATGGCGGCGGCAGTCGAACCAACCTTGACCTGCTCAATCTGGACCTCGGCGCGCTTGGCGGCGGCATGCTCGGCGGCCTTGGCGACGCTACCATTAGAGGCGGCGGGCTCTAGGGCCGCTGCAGCGCCCGCGAGCGAAATCCAGCGCGAGGCCTCAGCAGACGAAAGCGCCGCCGCCATGGTGCCGGCACCGTAGGTCACATCGAGCTTGGGCAGGGCCTCCCCCGCGCGGGCGGCCGCGACCAGGTCGTTCTCAAACCCCTCCGGGATAAAGAACACGCAGTCGGCGCTACCCTTGGCGCTGTTGCTCTTGGAGAGCGCGTCCGCAAGATCGTAGGTATCGTCGCCGACGCCCGTGACCAACTCAAAGCGCGACCCCAGGTGCTTGGTGAGCGCATGCGAAAGGTCGCTGTCGTCGCGGTCGACCACGATCACGTTGGCATCGTAGGGCTCGTACTCGGTGAGCTGCGACGAGTTCCAGCTCACCGATGCCGCGATGAATACGCCCATGAGCGAGATGAACACCGTATAGATGAGCAGGTAGAACGGGTGCGCCAGCGCCATGCGAAGCGCAGTCTTAAAGGTGCTCATAGCGGCTCCTTCCAAAGGTCAGCGTGGCGGCGGCAACGAACAGCAGCGCCATAAGGACCAGCGCGCCGGCGCGAACGACAAAGGGGCCCAGGTTCTCAAAGAAATACAGGCGGTTGAACATGTCGCAGATGAGCTTGACGGGGTTGAGCCAGCACTCGGCCGGGCAGGCGCGGGCGACGTCGTCGGCAAGCGCCATCGCCGGCTCGCCGTAGAGGCCGGCGAACAGGGCGCACGTGGTAGCAAAGCCCGTGAGGATGCCGGACTTGGACGCCTTGCCGCCCTTAACGGGAAGCGTGCCCACAAAAAGGCCCAAGCCCGTGGCGGCAAGCGCGGAAGCGGCGCCACCCACCAGACACAGCCCCTCGCGCCCGCCAAAGTCGACGCCCACGACCAGGCGCACGTAGCCGATCGCGATCGTCATCGAGGCAAAGGAGACCAGCCACGAGCCGACAAAGATGCCGGTCAGCGATGCCGTCTTGGAAAGACCGCCCACACAGCGACGTGCGCCAAGGCCCGACAGATTGGGCTGCAGGTCGACGACGCTCAAGGCGGCAAACTCCGCAGACATCATCGCGACCAGGCCAAAAAGCGCGTAATAGTAGACGACCGTGCCATCGGGCGTGGTGCGTGTCAGGCTTACGCGGCGGGTACCGCCCTCGAGCGATAGAGCGCGCGCAACCGCCTCCAGGTCGGCGAGCGCCGCCGGGTTGTCCTGGGCAATCTGGGACATGAGCTCGGCATTTTGTGTATACGAGCTTGCCACCGTCTCCAGAATACTGCGGTCGGTGAGCACCGACGTCGCACGCGAGCTGCCATAGCTCGAAAGCAACGTGAGTTTGGGCGTGCCCGCATCGTCGACCGCATAGATGCCCGCGACCTCGCCGGCCTTAAGCGCACGGTTCGCATCGGCTGCGTCGTCGAGCTCGTGGATCTCGAGCAGCTGATCGCCGCCTTCCTTGGCAAGCGACGTCGCCACGCCCTTAAAGGTCGAAGCGTCCCAAGCCTCGTCCGCCACGACGGCCACCGGCACCGGGTCGACCGTGCCGTCGGAGCTGAGGTTCGCAAACATAAACATGAACATCGTGGAAAGTACGATGGGAAAGAGAGCGCCCCAGACCCACGTGCTCGGCCGGCGCAGCAGCGTCTTGACCGTAGTGATGATGGTGTTGAACATGACTGCCCCCTAGTCGCGCAGCTCGCGGCCGGTGATCTCGAGGAACACGTCGTTGAGGGTCGGTGGCTCGCTCCACACGCGGCCGAGCGCCACATCGGCG
>URWC01000051.1 GCA_900551555.1 uncultured Collinsella sp.
GAACCGGGCGCACGGGAGGGAAAGCGAGGCTATTCGCCGAGCTTGGGGTGCAGCAGCGACGGCGCAGCGCCGAGCAGCATCTTGGTGTAGGGGTCCTGGGGATGCTGGAAGACCTGCTTGGCCTCGCCCTGCTCGACGATCTTGCCGCCATTCATAACGATGATGTCGTCAGAGATATAGCGGACCGTCTGGATGTCATGGCTGATGAACACCATGGCCAGGCCGAGCTCCTTCTTAAGGTCGGTCAGCAGGTTCAGAATCTGCGCGCGGACCGAAACGTCCAGAGCCGAGGTGGGCTCGTCGGCGATGATGGCATCGGGGTTCAGCGACAGGGCACGGGCAATTGCGACGCGCTGGCGCTGGCCGCCCGAAAGCTGACCGGGAAGAACCTCGGCGGCAGAGCTGGGCAGACCGGTGAGCTCCAAGAGTTCCTTGACGCGCTTCTCCTGCTCGGCCTCGGTACCCAGGTTGTGGACGCGCATGGGGTCGAGCAGCTGCTCGCGAACGACCATGCGGGGATTGAGCGCCGTGGCCGGGTTTTGGAACACGACCGAGATAACGCGACCCATGTGGCGACGGTCCTCGGCGGTACGTTTGGTAACGTCCTTGCCCTTAAAGTAGACCTTGCCGCTCGTGGGGGCCTGCAGGCCGCACATGACGTTAGCGGTGGTGGACTTACCGCAACCGGACTCGCCGACGATGCCAATCGTCTGACCGGGCATGAGCTTAATCGTTACACCCTGGACGGCGTGAACCAGGTTGGGGTGCAGAATCGAGCCGGTACGGGTCCTAAAGGTGACGTGGACGTCATCAAGGAAGATGATCGGCTCGACGCCGTTTACTGCGGTCTCGCTCATCTACATCACCTCCGCGTGAGGGGTCAAACCATTTGCCTTGAGCACCTCGTCGGGGAGCTCGGAATAGAAGTGCTCGGTGCCGGGCACGCGCTTGAAGACCGGACGGGTGTCCAGGCCAATACGCGGGTGGCTCGAGCGGGGCGCGAAGCGATCGCCCTTGGGGAAATCGCGCGGGCTCGGAACGGCGCCGGGCACCTGGTGCAGGCGGCCCGAACCGCTCTCGATGGACAGAACGGAACCCAGAAGACCGCGGGTGTACTCGTGGATCGGGTTAGTGAGCAGCTCCTTGGTGGGTGCCTGCTCGATAACTTGACCGGCGTACATAACCGTGATGTTATGGGCGACCTCGGCGACCAGCGCCAGGTCGTGCGAAACGAAGATCATGGCAAAGCCGAGCTTGGCCTGAAGATCGTTGAGCAGCTTGATGACCTGCTTCTGGACGGTAACGTCCAGAGCGGTCGTGGGCTCGTCGCAGATGACCAGCTTGGGGTCGCGGGTAAGGGCCATAGCGATCAGGACACGCTGACGCTGGCCGCCGGAAAGCTCGTGCGGATAGCTCTCGAGCGTGCGCTTGGGATCGAGGCCGACGAGCTCCAGGAGCTCCTCGGCGCTGCGGGTTCCGCCGCGCTTGGTGAGCTGCTTCATCTGGGCAGAGATGAGCATGGAGGGGTTGAGCGAGGACAGGGCGTCCTGATAGACCATAGCGATATCGGTACCGCGCAGGCCGAACCACTCCTTCTTGCTCATCTTGAGCAGGTCACGGCCCTCCCAGAGGACCTCGCCGGAAAGATGCTCGTCCTCATCGGTCAGGCCCATGATGGCCAGCGTGGTGATGGACTTACCGCAACCGGACTCGCCCACCAGGCCCATGGTCTGACCAGGACGGACGTCAAAGTTGACATGGTCGACGACGTTGATATCACCGTGATGCTCAAACTGAATGCAGAAGTCACGGACCGAGAGAATCGGTTCGACAGACTCGTCGGGCACGTGGCGATCGTCACGCTTGAGCTCGACATCGCGCAGGGCGCCAAGGCGAGCGGAGAGGGACTGGGCCTGCTCCTTGTAGGCGCGAACGGGGTCGGAGACCAGCAGGTCGGCCTCGCGACGCTTGGAGGAATCGGTCGGATCCAGGGCGGCAGAGGGAGCAGCGGCCATGGCGTCGGTAATGCCCTCGGAGAGGATGTTGAGCGCCAGGCAGGTGATCATGATGGCCAGACCCGGGAACAGCGCCTGCCACCAACGGCCGGCAAGCACGCCGCCGCGGGCGTCGGCGAGGATGTTGCCCCAGGTAGCGGTGGGCTCCTGAATACCAGCGCCGATGAAGGTCAGCGAGGCCTCGAAGATGATGGCGTCGGCGACCAGGGTAACGGTGAAGACCATGATCGGGGCGATGCAGTTACGCAGAACATGCTTGATCAAAATCCACGGAGCCTTGGCGCCGGAAACGATGACCGCGCGGACATAGTCCTCGCCGTACTCGGACACGATGTTGGCGCGCACGATACGGGCAATCTGCGGAGTGTACATAAAGCCAATGGCGAAGATGATCGACGGCACGGAATTGCCCAGGATGGAGACGAAGACGGCAGCGAGGGCGATGCCCGGGATGGACATGATGATGTCCAGGATGCGCATGATCGCCTCGGAAACGGACTTGCGCGAAACCGCCGCGAGGGCGCCCACGACCGAGCCGCAGACCAGAGCCATGGCAGTAGCACCGAAGCCGATGATCAGCGAGTAACGGCCACCGTAAAGCATACGCGACAGGATGTCGCGGCCCTTATCGTCGGTACCGAAGATAAATCCATTGCCGGGAGCCTGGCGAGCAGTGAAAATCTCGACCGGGCTATAGGGGGCAAGAAGGGGCGCCAGAATCGCGGTCAGGGCGACCAACACCAGCACGACGGCGGCAATCTTAGAAGACAGCGTCATCTTCTTCCAGCCACCGAGCTTGAGCCCCTTGGAGGCAGCCTTCTCGAGCTGCTCGGTTTGCTTCTCTCGAATCTTTACCATAATCTACACCGTCCTGATGCGCGGGTTGATGAGCAGGTAGAGCATGTCAACCACGATGTTGATGATGATGAAGGCAAGAGCAACGACGATGACGACGCCCTGAACCAGGTTCGCCTCGTTGCCCTGAACGCCCTGCAGAATCGCAGTACCCATGCCGGGGAGGTTGAAGATGACCTCGATGACGACGGCGCCGCCCATAAGGTAACCGATCTTAAGACCGAGGGTGGTGACCGGGGTGATCAGCGCGTTGCGCAAAACGTTGATGCCGACGACGACCTTCTCGGGAACGCCGGCGCCACGGGCCATGCGGACGTAGTCCTTGTCGAGCTCCTCAACCATGGCCGTACGCACGATACGAGTCATCTGGCCCGTCAGCGGGAATGCCAGAGCGATAGCGGGCATGATCATACGTCCCAGATAGCCAGCCGGGTTGGTGGTGAAGTGAGGCAGAGCACCGGATGCCGGGAGCACCTTAAGGTAGGAAGAGAACAGCAGAATCAACAGAACGGCAAGCCAGAACGACGGGGTTGCCAAGCCGGCGATGGAAAAGACGCGGATCACTTGGTCCGGCCATTTATCGCGATACAGTGCCGCGATGACGCCGAGCAAAAACGAGACGACCGCGCCGATGGCAAGACCGATGAAGGTCAGCTGCATCGTGACGGGCAGGGCCGCGGAGATGCGCTTGGCAACGGAGTTGCGAGCAGCACCATAGGTGCCCATGTCACCATGGATCAGATCGCCCATGTAGCGCACGTAGCGCACGGGCCAGGGGTCGTCCAGACCATACTTCTCATGGTACTCGGCAACCGCCTCGGGCGAGGCACCGTCACCCAACGCCGTATAGGCGGGGTCGGTCTTGGAGAACGACATAAGGAAGAACACCAGGACGGTGACGCCCAATGCCATGATCGGCAGCGCCACGAGACGCCTTCCAATCAAACGTAGAAAGTTGTTCACGTTCTCTCCCCTTTCTTTTGTCGGTAGGACCAACTGGTATATGAGTATGGATACTCATTACAAGACCCGAGCGACATCGAGGCCGCCCGGGTCTTTGTTTCAACTATGAGGACGTTGCCTTACGACCGACGCCCCACATATGACTCAAACGAGTCTTAGGCCTTGACGGTCGCGACGCCCCTGAAGGACATGCTCGTCGTGCCGATGCCCTTGAAGCCATCGAGGGCCTCGCCGTTGGGCGCAGTGGACGGATCGTCCCAGAAAGCGGAGACGGTCTTGACATGGACAACGGGGTACAGAACGGCGTTGTCGGCAATGATGTCGAAGCACTCGTTCCACTTCTTCTGCTGCTCGTCGCCCTCGGCGGCAAGAGCCTCATCCATGAGGCCGTGGAGCTTCTGCCACTCAGCGGACTCCTTCCACGGGCAACGGGTCTGCATCCAGACGTTGTCGCCGTACCACCAGTTGAGCAGCAGGTCGGGGTCGGCGCCGAAGCAGGAAGGATCGCCAGGGGCAAGGAGGATATCGTAGGCCTCGCCGCCATCGATGGCAGCGTAGGTGGCCGGCGAGGTATCGGTCTGGATGGTCACATCGAAGCCGAGAGCGTCGAGGTCGTTCTTGACCTGGGCGGCCATGCCCTTAATCTGCTCGTTGTCGGTGGTGCGCAGGGTGATGGCACCCGGGGTGATGCCGGACTCCTCGATGAGCTTCTTGGCCTTCTTGGCGTCGGTCTTGTACACCGTGGAAGCCTCATGATAGTTGGTGAAGCTCTTGGGCAGGTAGCAGCTGGCAGCGGTGGCAAGGCCGGCGAAGGTGTTGGTGATCATCTTCTCGGTGTCGAGCGCGTACATGACGGCCTGACGGACCTTGACGTTGTTCCAAGGCTCCTTGGCGACGTTGAACATGATGAAGCGGGTGCCGAAGCCCTGGACGTTGTCGATCTTGCAGCCAGCGCTCTCGAGCTGGTCGACGGCGTCAGCGGTGACGAGCTCCATAACGAGCGTGGAGCCTTCCTGCTGGGCGGTAACGCGAGCGGTGGGGTCGGTCAGGATGCTGTACTGGATCTTCTTATCCTCGGCAGCATACTCACCGTTGTACTCGGGGTTGGGAACCAGGGTGATCTCGGTATCGGAGATAGAGTCGTACATCCAGGGGCCGGAACCGATCGGCTGCTTGGCGCGATCCTCCTCGGACTGAGTAGCCGGGGTAACACGGATGATGGCCAGACGATCCTTGAGCAGGGAGAAGTTGGGGACCTTGGTCTTGACCGTTACAGTGCTGGCATCCTTGGCCTCGATGGACTCGAAGGGCTGGAAGAACGGAGCATAGGTAGCGGAAGCAGCGCAAGCGGTGTAGGAAGCGACGACGTCGTCAGCAGTGACCTCGGTACCATCGGAGAACTTGGCGCCCTTGCGGATGGTGACCTCGAAGGTAGTGTCGTCCACGGACTTGGGATCGTCGGTGGCGAGCTCGTTGAAGGTGCTGTAGTCGTGGTAATCGATGCCGTAGAGACCCTCGACGACGTGCCAGTTAGCACCCAGGCCCACAGCGGAGCCGGTGCTGGCGGGATCGAAGCTGGACGGAGCGTAAGCGGAACCAGCGGTAATCACACCGCCGCCACGGTTGGCGGAATCGGCGGAACCGGAAGCGGAACCCTCGTCGTTGGAGCTGCCACCGCAGCCGGTGAGACCAAGCCCTGCGACAGCAGCGACGCTGCCGGTGAGGCCGAGGAACGAACGCCTGGACATACCCTTGTTGATGATGGCCATGTCTTCTCCTATCTAATAGAGAATCTTACCCGGGAGCACCTAGACTTGCCCCCGCGCAACTTGCGGACGATATATACCTTACCTACCGACGAACCCAACTGAGGTGCCGCGCTCGGCGACCGATACATACATACGCTTGAACGGTATTTACTACCGTTCACCGAATTCATTGACAAACGATTCGCCAGACAGTATGTATCGACGAGGTGAGATATCAGTCATCGTCAACCCGCAGGATAGCAGGGTTGTTCACCATGGCTAGTCAAACGTTTTAGCGTTAATAAAACCCGAAATCGACAGGTAATCGCCGCGAAATAAATGATTGAAAATCGGCCAATCATGTATATCAGTTGTTTAGAAGCACGTTTAGTTTTCGGAACGGTTGGCCGATGCCTGGGCGCGTTCGGCATTCCATGCAACAAGTGCCTCGTGGACCGCTTTGGCGACATCGGCCGGAACGCCTCGAACTTCCGCGATCTCTTGCTCGCTCGCCGCGCGCAAACGCTTCATCGAGCCAAAATGGCGCATAAGGGCACGTTTTCTGGTGGGTCCCACGCCTGGAACGTCATCGAGTACCGAAACCGTCATGGCTTTATCGCGCAATTCGCGATGGAACGTGATGGCAAAACGGTGCGATTCATCGCGCACCTGTTTGATTAGATAGAGCGACGCGGACCCGGTCGGAAGCACGACTGGAGTCTCGTCCCAAGGCACGAAAACCTCCTCATCGGCCTTTGCCAAGCCACAAACTGGTATATCGAGCCCAAGAGCCTCAAGTTGCTTGATCGCAGCGGTCAATTGCGGCTTACCGCCATCGACAACGAGCAAATCGGGGCGCGATCCAAAGCGCTCGTCGGCCATGCGCTCGGGAGCATAGCGTCGTCCCAAAACCTCGGACATCGACACGAAGTCGTTTGCCTCGTCCAATTCGGCCTGAATTTTAAAACGACGGTACTGGCTCTTGTCGGCGCGTCCGTTGGTAAACACCACCATCGAGGCGACGGTAAAGGTTCCGTGCAGCGTCGAGATATCGAAGCACTCGATACGCATCGGCGGCGCTGGCAGCGCCAGCGCGCTTTCGAGCTCCAGGAGCGCCTGATTGGTGCGGTCGTCAGCGTACCCCGTTCGCATCATGTAGCGCATGAGGGCATGGCGCGCATTTTTGGATGCCATATCGAGCAAACGGTGCTTTTCGCCACGCTGCGGCCTATGGAGATGGCAGGAACGCTCGCGCTTGCCCGCAAGCCATTCCCCCAGCGCCTCCGCATCCTCAAGCTCGACGGAAAGGTTGACCTCAGCTGGAATATCAGCCGTCTCGTCGTAATAGCGCTTAAGAAAGCCCGACTGGAGCTCTTCCTCGTCAACATCAAGACCCTTGTCGAGAATGAACTCGCAGGTGCGAACTGTTCGGCCCTCGCGAACGACGAAGACGCAAGCGGCGGAGATGGTCTCCTCGCGATAGAACCCGATGACATCGATATCGACACTGGAGGGAAAAACGACTTGCTGACGATCGTCCAGACCCCTGATGACCTCCAAACGACGTTTGACGCGTGCCGCGCGCTCAAAGTCGAGCGCCTCGGCGGCATCCGTCATCTCGGAGGTCAGCTCATCGACGACATCCTTGCGATGGCCCGACAAAAAGCGCTCGACACGCTTGACGTTCTTGGCATAGTCTGCCGGGGAAATCGCGCCGACACACGCACCCGGGCCGCGCCCGACATGGTAGTCAAAGCAGGGACGCCCGTTTTGCGCGCAAATCATATTGACGATGTCTTCCTCGCCCCTGTGGGACTCGACGATACGACGACAACGACGCCACTCCGCACAGGATGCGGAGCAGATGGGGATAACCTTGCGCAGCGTATCTATCGTCTCACGTGCCGCACGGCTATCGGTATAGGGACCAAAATAACGCGTTCCCGGCTTATGACGCTCACGCGTATATTTGATAGCGGGATACAGGTCGCCCTTTGTAATGGCTATAAAGGGGTAGCTCTTGTCATCCTTGAGGTCGACGTTAAAGTACGGATGGTACTGACCAATCAAATTGCGCTCGAGCACCAACGCCTCATGCTCGGTCTCCACCACGATATAGTCAAAGCTCGCCACCAGCTGCATCATCAGCGGAATCTTTTGACGCTCATCCTGCAGTGTCACGTATTGACGCATGCGGGCGCGTAGGTTTTTCGCCTTGCCCACGTAGATGACATCGCCCTTGGCATCCTTCCAAAGGTAGCATCCGGGCTGTGTGGGAACGCGCGAAACCTGCTCGGCAAGCGTTGGAATGTTGTCGTGACCGGCCACGCGCACCTACTTGCGACGAAGCAGCGCCGAGACCTCGGGCATCTTAAGGACGACGGCAAGGCCAAAGGTAACAGCAAGCGAGACGACACCCGCAACGCAAACATAGCCAAGAGTAATCAGAATCGAACCGCCAAGCGCCCCGACAAAGTGCTCAAGCGCCCACATGACGCCGGCGCCTGCGGCAGCACCCAGGCCACCGAGCAAAAGGCCAAAGAAACCGCCATGTAGGATAGATTTGACCTGAAGGCCACGCAGACGACGACGCAGCCACCACAGCGAACAACCGACCAAGATCACGTAGTCGACGACATACGAAAGCGCGATTGCCGGCATACCGAAGCCCAGCACAACGCCAAACAGCAGAACCGAGCCGGCCTGGCCGATGGCGGAATACAGGCAATAGCGGCTATAGGGCTTCATGTCGAGCAAGGCAGAGAAGCTCTTCTGCATCAACACGACCACGCCGTAGAGCGGCAGCGAGAACGCCAGGTAGACAAGGAACTCGGACACCAGCGCCACGCCGGACTCATCAAACTTGCCAGCACAGTAGATCATGTTGAGCGGACGCGCGAAGACAATCAGGTACAGCGCGAACGGAATCAGGAAGAACAGCATTTGGGCGACGCCACGCGAAATGCCCGTGCGAACGCTGTCGTAATCCTTCTCCTGTGCGTCGTGAGAGAGCTCGGTATAGAGCGCCGTCGAAAGCGAGGCGGCAATCAGCGCGTAGGGCAGCGTGTACCACAGGCGCGCATAGGCGATGACGGAAGGACCAGTCTCGGGCTGGACCACCAGCGCGGCAGCGTTGGTGATAGAAGTCGAGACAAACATGCACACCGTGGCGAGCAGCGTCGGGATACCGAGCGCAATCGTCTGGCGCAGTGCGGGGTCCTTAAAGTCGATATGGATATGGGGATGCACGCCGTGCTTGCCAAGCGCGGGGATCTGACATGCCATCTGAATAAAGACGCCGAGGGTCGTACCGGCCGCAATCAAGATGATGCCGGCACGTTCGCCAAACTGTGCGGACACGGGCGCAAAACCCATAAAGCTCGCAATGACGATCACATTGTTGAGGACCGGGGCAAACGTCGACCAGAAGTAGTCGCGGTGTGCGTTGAGAACGCCCGAGAACACCGAGCCCAAACCATAAAACAGAATCTGGATAGCAAAGAAACGGAACATGAACGCAGCGGTATCCATGCTGCCGCCGTCACCCGAAAGGAACGATTGCGTCCAGATAAAGCCCGGGGCGAACACGGTCCCCAGCAACGAAATGCCACCCAGCACCAAAAACAGAATGCCGAGCAGGTTGCCCACGTACTCGTTCGAGGCCTCGCGACCCTGCTCACGCCTCACGCCCATGTACACGGGCAAAAACGCCGTCACGAGCATGCCGCCCATCACGAGTTCGTAGAGCATATTGGGCAGGTTGTTGGCGACCTGATAGGAGGACGAGAGTAGCGACATGCCGATAGCGGCCGCCATTGCCCACGTGCGGATAAAACCGGTGACGCGAGACACGATAGTCAGGATGGTCATAAGCCCGGCGGAACGACCAACCGTGGAGTAGTCCGACGAGCCCATGTCGTCAGTGTCATCTCGCGACGAAGAAGCTTCGGATGAGGGTGTCTGAGGCGCAGATTCTTTTGCAAAATGAGCTCCGCGCTTCAATTCTTCCTGCGGCATCGCTCAGTCCTCTCTCGTAATCGCGGCAACCGTCGCCCCGCAAAATGCAATTAAATCATCGGGTGCAAGCTCGAGCTGATAACCACGCTTGCCTCCCGAAATAAAAATGGTATCCCAAAGGACACATGTCTCATCAATGAGCGTCCGGTAGCGTTTTTTCATACCGACCGGGCTGCAGCCGCCGCGAACGTAGCCAGTCGCCGCAAGCAAATCCTTCACATGCATCATGGCCAAGGACTTCTCCCCCGCGGCACGCGCGGCGGACTTTAGATCGAGCTCGTCGGCAACAGGGATGCAGCACACGACATAGTCGTTGGACGGTGTCACACAGACCAAAGTCTTAAATCCTTGACCGGGCTCCTCGCCAAGCTGCTCCGAAATCGCGACCCCCAGGCCCACCGACTCATCGCCATCGTCTTCGTACGTATGTAGAACATAGGAAATGCCGGCGCTTTCCAGCTCGCGCATCGCATTGGTTTTTGGCGTCTTTACAGCCTTTGCCATGACATATCCTTTCCCTCGCATTCGGACGCAAGGATTAAGTATATGTCCAATTCGGCTGCATACGTCACTTCGGCACAGCAAGCGCCATCGAATCACAAGGAGTCGATGGCGCCCATAAACTGAATCGCCTATTTATTGAGCATCAAGTTGAGCCTGGCGCTCCCGGTCACGCCTGAGCAACGGCGCCAAAAACTTGCCCGTATAACTCTGCGGACAGTCCGCAACCTGCTCCGGTGTACCCGAAACCACGACGGTTCCGCCGCCGTTACCGCCCTCGGGACCCATATCGATCAGGCGGTCGGCAACCTTGATGACATCAAGGTTGTGTTCAATCACCAGCACCGTGTTGCCCGCATCGACCAAGCGCTGCAGTACATCGAGCAGCTGGCGGACGTCCTCAAAATGAAGGCCGGTCGTCGGCTCGTCCAAAATATAGAACGTCTTGCCCGTCTGGCGTCGATGAAGCTCCTTGGCGAGCTTTACACGCTGCGCCTCGCCGCCCGAAAGCGTCGTGGCGGGCTGGCCCAGGCTCACGTAGCCCAAGCCTACATCGTACAGCGTCTGGAGCTTGCGCTTAATCTGCGGGATATTCCCAAAGAAGGCCAGCGCCTCGGTAACGCTCATGTCGAGCACGTCCGAGATGGTCTTGCCACGATAGGTGACCTCGAGTGTCTCGCGGTTGTAGCGTTTACCGCCGCAAACTTCGCAGGGAACGTAGATATCGGGAAGGAAGTGCATCTCGATCTTGATCTGTCCGTCGCCCTTGCACGCCTCACAGCGCCCGCCACTCACATTAAAGGAGAAACGACCTGGCGAGTAGCCGCGCGCCTTCGACTCCGGCGTACTCGCAAACAGTGCGCGAAGATCATCCCACAGGCCGATATAGGTAGCAGGGTTGGAACGCGGCGTGCGGCCAATCGGCGACTGGTCGATATCGATAACCTTATCGATACACTCGATGCCCTCGATTTTCTTATACGGACCCACAGGGCGCGTCGAGCGGTGAATGGCATTCGTAAGGGCAGGCGCAATGGTGTCGGTAACTAGGGAGCTCTTGCCCGATCCCGACACGCCGGTAACAACCGTAAGCGTACCAAACTCGATCTTGGCGGTAACGTTTTTGAGGTTGTTGGCTCGAGCGCCCGTAATTTTAAGGCAGCCACGACCGGGCTCGAAAACTGTTTTATATCATCTGATATCCGTCTCGAAACC
>URWC01000052.1 GCA_900551555.1 uncultured Collinsella sp.
TCCACGCGCTCGCCCGTCTCGACGACCATGGTGCGCATGGCCTTCTTCTCGAGCTTCTTGAGCACCACGGGGATCTCGCGCTCCCAAGCGGCCTGCTCCTCCTCGGTGAACTCGGCGCGGATGGACTCCTTCAGAGCCTCGACCTTACCGATACGGGAGAGCTTGTCGGCGTCGCGAAGGGCGGCAGCCATCTCGTCGTAGTGGGCGAAGATGCGCTCCTGGACCTCCTCGACGGGCTGGTCGAGCGGGTACTCCTTCTTGACGATGGGGCCGTTAACCTGCTCCCACTCGGCGACGAACTCGTCCTGAGCCTGGCAGAAAGCAGCAAGGGCCTCCTGGCCAAACTTCATGGCGGCGAGCATGTCGTCCTCGGAGATCTCCTCGGCGCCGGCCTCGACCATCGAGATGAAGTCGGCGGATCCGCCCAGCTCCAGGTCCAGATCGGAGTTCTCGCGCTCCTCGTAGGTGGGGTTGACGATAAACTCGCCGGTCTCCACGTTACGGCCGATGCGCACGCAGGCAAGCGGGCCCTCGAAGGGCACGCCGCCGAGCGTCATGGCCAGGGAGGCACCCATGACGTTGATGACGTCGAAGGGGTTGACCTGGTCGGCGACGAGCGAGGTAGCGACAATGTGTACCTCGTTGCGGAAGCCGTCCGGGAAGCTCGGGCGAATCGGACGGTCGATCATGCGCGCGGTGAGCGTGGCCTTCTCGCTGGGACGGCCCTCACGCTTGAGGTAGCCACCCGGGATGCGGCCGGCAGCGTACATCTTCTCGTTGAAGTCGACGGTCAGCGGGAAGAAGTCATAGTTCTTGCGCTCCTTGGAGACGACCACGGTGTCGAGCATCGTGGTGTCGCCCTGCTTGACCAGACAGGCGCCAGTGGCCTGCTTGGCAAGCTCGCCGGACTCAAAGGTGTAGGTTTTGCCGTACAGCTCAAAGGTCTTGGATACGAGTGTCATTGTTCTCCTTTACCCCACAGGCCCCTTGCCTGCGGGCTTCTCATGTGACGCGGGCCCCCTGCCCCCGCCACGCTTCAGAGCGTGATTGTTCACGCCCTTACACAAAAAGAGCGTCCCGCATGCAGGACGCTCTTAGCATGTACAAGTTCGCTACTGAATATTGTCGCGAATGCCCAGAGCCTTGATGAGCTCACGGTACTCGACGATGTCGTTCTTCTTGATGTAGGAGAGAAGACGACGACGACGACCGACGAGCATGAGCAGGCCACGACGGGTGTGGAAGTCCTTCTGGTGGGACTTCATGTGCTCGGTCAGCTCCTTGATGCGCTCGGACAGGATGGCGACCTGAACCTTGGGGTTGCCGGTGTCGACCGGGGTGTTACCGAACTGGGCAGTCAGCTCCGCCTTGCGCTCTTTGGAAACAGTCATTGTTTCACCTTTCGTTTTGCGTCGCCATCGGGCGACTCGATTCGCCTCGGACTGGGAAGCCGCCGGTGGAGCGAGCAACCAAGGTCGAGGTACTAACAGGCCGATATGTTACCACAAGCAGCCCGCCCCTGCGCATCATCACCGACCCAACATGAATTCCATCGCACGGAGGCGCTGATCGGTGTGCGTGGCGGCCCAAACATGCGAAAGCCCGAGCAAGAATGCCGCCGTATGCGGGTCGATTCGCTCGGCCATGAGCGCATCGAAGGTCATGGACATGAGGGCGCGCAGCCATGCGACCTCACCGGTCGACACCAACTCGGCACCCGGAACGCTCGACGCGCACGAGCCGCACATGAGCCCGCCGGCCTGGGGCGAAAAATACGACAGCATGGGGTCTCCGCACAGCACGCAGGCCGAAAAATCGGGTCGGTAGCCAACGTGCGACAGCAGCTTAAAGACAAAGGCCGCCACGAGCAGATCCATATGCGCTGTGTCGAGCCCGCTGCCCACCAGGACAAGCGCTCGCTGCGTTATGGCAAAGGTAAACGGGTCCTCGGCGTCCTCGAACGAGCACACGCGCGCGACCTCGGCGATCGCGCTTGCGGCGCAGGTCGTCTCGTAATCGGGCGCAGCGCCGAGCGGCGCTTCCATAAGCTCGGCCTGGGAAACCACGTCGAGCGACCGCCCATGCGCGAGCAGCATGTCGACGGTACAGAACAGCTCACAGCGCGCAGCCAGGCGCCCACCGGGTTTACGGGCACCCTTTGCCACGGCACGAACCTGCCGACCTCGCTCATCAAGCATCGTCAAGATCAGATCGGTCTCCTTGAGCTTGGTCTTATCGAGGACGAGTACCTTTGTGCGATATGTCCGTGAGCCTGCCATGGTCGCTGCGCGCCCTTAGTCCTCGGCGCTATACCCAAAGCGGCGAATCTGGGCCTCGTCGTCACGCCAGCCGGCCTTGACCTTCACGTCCAGCTCCAAAAAGACCTGCGTGCCAAAGATGCGCTCAAGATCGCGACGGGCATCGATACCGATATGCTTGATCATCTCGCCGCCCTTGCCGATGATGATGCCCTTTTGGCCCTCGCGCTCGACGTAAATGGTGGCGTGCACGCGCAGTACCTTCTTGGTCTGCTCGAGCGCATCGCAGATCACGCCAACGGAGTGCGGGATCTCATCACGGGTGCGGCGCAAGACCTTCTCGCGCACAAACTCGGCAACGAGCGTCTCATCGGAAGCGTCGGTACCCATGTCCTCGGGGAACCAACGCGGACCCTCGGGCAAAAAGTGCGCAACGGTCTCGATGAAGGCATCGACGTTGAAGTTCTTGACCGACGACGTAACGATCTCGTCGTCATACTCCATGAGCTCGTGGGCGGCCTTGAGCTGTTCCATAACCTGTGCGGGATCGGCCTCATCGGCCTTGGTGAGCACCAGGACCTTCTTGCAACGGGCGCATCTGACGCGCTCGGCAACCCAAGCGTCTCCCCTGCCAATCGGCTTGGTGGCATCAATCAAAAACGCGACGACATCGACATCGTTCAGCTCGAACAACGCGCTCTTGTTGAGCTCGGATCCCAGACCGTCCTTGGGCTTATGAATACCCGGGGTATCGACAAAGACCAGCTGGTAGCCGGGACGGTTGACGACGGCGCGCATGCGGCGGCGGGTCGTCTGGGCCACCGGTGAGGTGATGGCGACCTTCTTGCCATAGCAGGCATTAAGCAGCGTGGACTTGCCGGCGTTGGGGCGTCCGACCAGGGCCACGAAGCCGCTGCGAAAACCAGGCTCAACGTCGCCAAAGCCCGCGAGGTTGTCGTCCTCGTCGCACAGGGCGTCGAGCTCCTCATCGCTCATGCCCTCAAACGGATCGAACTCCTCGACACCCTCGAGCCCCTCGGTATCCACCGCGTCCAAAGTCTCGTCGTCCAGGATCTCATCGGTAGGCTGCATATTGTCGGACATGGGAATCCCTTTCTAAATAAAGCCGAGCGCGTGGGCAAATACCAGCACGCCCACAATCGCGGCGGTGATGGAAAGAATGTATACAGAGGCGGCGGCGATGTCCTTCGCGCGCTTGGCCAGTGGATGCAGCTCCTGGGTCGCGAGGTCGACAATCGCCTCCATGGCGGTATTGCACAGCTCGCCGTGAATCACCAGGCCACAACAGATGATAATCGTGGCCCACTCGGCAATGTCGAGGCCCACGATACAGCCGGCAATGACGGTGCACACGCCCGCCACGAGCATGACCTTAATGTTGCGCTCGGTCTTGACGGCGGTAACGAAGCCCTCCATGGCATAGGAGAACGACTTTAAGAAGGACGGATGGTCCTTGTTAGATCCGGGAATCATAGACGGCTCCTAGTCGTGGGCGTGGTTGGTGATGGGGCCGACATGGACTAGCTTGGGGTCCTCGCCGCGCTCGAGCGCCAGATCGCGCAGGATGGCGTCCTCGCGGGCCTCCATGACCTCGGCCTCGTCGTCATCAATATGGTCATAGCCCAGCAGGTGCAGCATGCCGTGAACGAGCATCAGACGGCACTCGTCAGCGGGGCTATTGCCAAAACCGGGGGCCTGACGGGCAATGACCTCCGGGGCCAAGATGATATCGCCGAGCTCGAGCGTCTCATCGGCGGGAATGTCATCGTCAAAGGCCGAGTCGCATTCAAACGAGAGCACATCGGTGGTGCGGTCGATGCCGCGCCACTCGTGGTTGAGCTCGTGCATCTCGTCCTCGTCGACATACGAAAGGGAAATCTCGACTTCACGCTCAACGCTCTCGGCGGCAAGCACAACCTCGCAGATGTGCTCCACCTCCTGCGCGTCGAGCAGCGTATCGAGCTCGGCATCGTTGCTGATCAATACACTCAACGGGACTCCTTCCGGTCACGTGCGCGTTTCTCGCGCACATCATCATAAGTATCGTATGCCTCGACGATACGTCCCACCAAGGCATGGCGCACCACGTCGGCACGCTCGAGGTGCGAAAATGCGACATCGTCGACACGGCCCAAAATCTGCTCAACGTCAGCAAGACCGCCGCGACGACCAACCAGGTCGCGCTGACTCAGGTCGCCGGTAATCACAAACTTGGAGTTAAAGCCCAGGCGCGTCAGGAACATCTTCATCTGCTCGGGCGTGGTATTTTGGGCCTCGTCGAGCACCACGAAGGCATCGCTCAGCGTGCGGCCGCGCATGTAGGCAAGCGGGGCGATCTCGATCACGCCGCGCTCCATAAGCTCATCGGTGCGCTCGCGATCCATCATGTCAAAAAGGGCGTCGTAGAGCGGACGCATGTAGGGATCGATCTTTTCCTCAAGGGTACCGGGCAAAAAGCCCAGGTTCTCCCCCGCCTCGACAACCGGACGCGTCAAGATCAGACGGCCCACCTCGTGACGCTTGAGCGCGGCAACGGCGAGCGCCATGGCCAGATAGGTCTTACCGGTACCGGCGGGACCCAGGCCAAACGTGATGGTATGCGAGCGGATGGCATCCACATAGCGCTTTTGGCCGAGCGTCTTGGGGCGAATGGCACGACCGCGATACGAAAGCAGCACATCATCGCGAAGCGACGTAGCCTCGTGCTCACCGTCGCGCAAGACGGCCAGGCAGCGAGAGACATCGTCGGAAGACAGCGTGCGTCCGGCGGCCGCCTCGCGAAAAGCATGCTCGAAAAAGCGTGCCACGAGCTCGACCTCGTCCGGGTCACCGCTCACGGCGATACTATCGCCACGGGCGACCACGTGGGCGCGAACCAAACTCTCGAGCGCACGAAGGACGCCGTCGCCGGCACCCAAAACGCGCGAGGGGTCAATACCTTCGGGAACGGTAAGTCTAATCTTCGAGGCTTCCATGGACCTCCCTGCGTGCATGGACCAAGCCGGAATCATCGACTCCGATGATAGCAACATCGAGCAGGCACGGGGCTGTGAGTCCACAGGTATCGTCAAGACGGGCATGATGGAACGAACCGAGCGTCAGGTTGTCGCCATACTCGAGCACGGCACGCTCGACGGTGCCCACGCGACGGCGAGCGTCGGCAATGGCAAGCTCCTGCGCCGCGGCTCGCATACGACGGCTGCGCTCGGCCATAACCTCGGGCGGCACCTGGTCGGGCATATCGGCAGCAAGGGTACCGGGACGCTTGCTGTAGCGGAACACGTGCATACGCGAAAAGCCCACGCGGCGGCACAGCGCCAGCGACTCCTCAAACTCCTCGTCCGTCTCGCCGGGAAAACCGACGATGACGTCGCACGAAAGCGACGCCTGGGGCAAGTTGGCGCGAATCATGCGCACCGTCTCCTCAAAGGCCTCGGCGCTATAGGGACGGCCCATGCGATGCAGTGTCCTTGTGCAGCCGGACTGCACGGGCAGGTGCAAAAACGGAGCGATGCGCTGCGGATAGCGCGCCATGACCTTAAGCAGGGACTCGGAGATATCCATGGGCTCGACCGAGGAAATGCGCACATGCGGAATAGACGTGCGCTCCATGATCGCCTCGAGCAGCTCATCGATCTCGACGTGTTCGTCAGTCGCGCTCTTGCCGTCGTAGGCGCCCAGGTTCACACCCGTCAGCACCACCTCGGGCACGCCGGCCTCCTGTGCCTCGCGAACTTGCTCGAGCACGGACTTGACCGGCACGGAGCGCTCGGGGCCGCGAGCCTTCCACACAATGCAATAGGTGCAACGATGGTTGCAGCCGTCCTGGATCTTCACACCCAGACGCGAGCGACCGAGTGCGTCGACCACCTCGCCGTCGCTGCAGGCGGGAACGTCATCGGACTCAACGCCCAGCACCTCGCAGACGCGTTCGGCGACATCGATCTTGGACGGCTCGGCGATCACGCGGTCCGAAAGCTCCAGAAGCTCCTCGGGGTGCAAATTGACCACGCATCCGGTCACGACCACATAGGGCTCGTTTGGATAGGCCAGTGCATGGCGAACGGCCTTACGGGTCTTGGCCTCGGCCTCGCCCGTAACGGCACAGGTGTTAATGACGATCAGCTCGGCATCCTGAGGCTCCACCATCGCAAAGCCCAGGCGCATAAGATCGGCAGTGATACGGTCGGACTCAACCCGGTTGACACGGCAGCCGAGGTTGACGACAGAGATATGAGGTGCGAGCACGCGGGCTCCTTAATCGAGGATGTCGTCGAGGGCACTCTTGATACGGTCGGTCACCGACTTCTTACCGGATGCGACGTCATCGCCCATCTCGTCGGCAAAGGCGCGAAGCAGCTCGCGCTGCTTGTTGGAGAGATTGGTGGGGACGACTACGCGCAGCTGCACGATCAGACGACCGCGCGAACCGCCACCGCCGATACGCGGCATGCCGTAATTGTTGACGCTCACGGTGTCACCGTACTGTGCGCCGGCGGGGACGCACAGCTTGACGACCTCGTCGGGCATAATGCCCTCGACCTCGATCTCGCAACCGAGCGCGGCCTGCGCAATCGAGATATCGCTCACGAGGTACAGGTCGTCGCCGTTGCGCTTAAAACGCTCGTGGTCGGCGACGCGCACGTTGACGATCAGGTCGCCCGAGGGCTCGCCACGAAGACCAGCCTCGCCAAAGCCACTCACGCGCAGCTGGCGACCGGTCGAAACGCCGGCGGGAATATCAATGTCGATCTTTTCGTGCGAAGGCGTGCGGCCCTGACCGTCGCAGGTCTCGCAGGGATGGTCGATGACCGTGCCTTCGCCATGGCAGTCGGGACAAGGCGAAGAGGACTGAACCTGGCCCAGGAACGAGCGCTGGACCGTCGTGACATAGCCCGTGCCGTGGCAGCGGCTGCACTGCTTTTCCTGTGCACCCTCGGCCCTGCCGGTGCCGTTGCAATCCTCGCAGGGGGCAAGGCGGTCATAGCTGATCGTCTTTTTGCAACCGAGCGCCGCCTCCTCAAGGGTCACCGAAAGGGAGATGGCCATATCGCGGCCGCGACGACGCTCGCGGCGATTTCGGGCGCCACCGCCGGCACCGCCGCCAAAGAACGACGAGAAGAGGTCATCCATGCCCATGCCGCCAAAGATATCGTTGATATCGACGTAGCCCGAGCCGCCAGGGCCGTCCGCGGTGCCGTAACGGTCGTAGTTAGCACGCTTCTGCTCGTCGGAAAGAACGGAATAAGCCTCGTTGAGCTCTTTGAACTTGGCCTCGGCCTCGGGGTCGTCCGAAACGTCCGGGTGTACGGTACGGGCCTTCTTTAGAAACGCGCGCTTAATCGTCCGCGCGTCGGCATCCTTGTCGACGCCAAGTACCTCGTAGTAATCCCTATTTTCCGACACGACCGAATCCTTCCGACTTTCATTAATGTCACAGTGCGTCCTATACCCAAGCTGGGCCGGCCGCAAACAGAGGGCTAGATGTTATTGCATTCCGTAAGGCGAAAGCATGGCACGCTGCGAGCAGCTCGCAAACCAAACCGACACGAGCGCAAACATAAATCCGTTGGCAAAACCATTGGCAAACTGCATCGCGCCGCGCTTCCACCACAGCAGGCTACGGTGAAGTACCCCATCCGAAAGCACCATGAACAGGCCCATGGCAAACGGAATAAAACACATCACGGCAAAGGCCGAGAACACACCCGAGATGGCCGACAGCACCAAAAATGGCGCCACGATGCCCATCAGGTAAAAACCGGTACGAGCCTTGCCTTCCAGACGCTCGGCCTCAACATGGGCGCGACCGACCAAATCGCCACCCGAGGCACCGTTGGTGCCGGCGTGGCCCATACCGCCAATACGGACCTCGTCGCCATCGTGCGTACCGGCAGGAAACTCAATCGTCTGCTCGGAGGTCACACGGACACGCCCGCTGCCGCCGCAATCGGGGCAGGGGTCGGCGACGACCTTACCGGAACCGCCGCACTCGGGGCAGACCGACTGAAACGTGCCGGCACCGAACAGAAAGGACAGGTCGACATCGATGTGGCCGCGACCACCGCAGCTCGGACAGGTATGTGCATGCTCGGACGAAACAGAACCCGAGCCGCCACAGTGGCCACAGGTATCGAAGCGCGTATAGCGGACGGTCTTGCGGGCACCGCCCTTGGCCTCCTTGGCGTCGAGCTTGATATCGACGACCACGTTGGCGCCGTTCTCGGGATTATAGGCAGCCTGCCCGCGACGCGGCTGGCCCCAGGCGCCACCAAAGGGAAAGCCGCCCTCAAAGGGATTGCCATAGCCTGCGCTGCCGGCGTAGCCGCCGCCATAGGGCGAAGCCGTAGGAGCGCCGGCGAAGGGGTTGCCCGAGCGCATGGCGTCGTAGCGCGCTCGCTTCTGCTCGTCCGAAAGCACGGCGTAGGCCTCGGAAACCTCTTTAAACTTTTCCTCGGCATCAGGTTCTTTGTTGACGTCCGGATGGAGCTTGCGGGCCTTTTGCTGGAAGGCCTTCTGTATATCACGCGAGGTGGCGTCCTTGGAGACACCCAAAATCTCGTAGTAATCTTTTTCGTTCATCGTCGCCATGCGCGGCAACCTCCTGCTCACAGCAGCGTATATATTGCGGTAATTCTACCCGAGCGGCCTAAGCTAGACCCCAAAACAGCTCGAACAGCACATTTCCATCGAGCCAGCCCAAGTGGGTGGGCGCTAAACGGGCGTGGGCACGACCTGCGATAACGTCTTTCGAGGCGACGTACCCCACATGCCCCTCGACATGGTCGGGCACCCAAGTGGCAAGGCCCAACTCGAGCGCACGGTCACAGGCCGCCGCCAGCTCGTCTGCAGCGATCACGCTTGCCGAGCGAACCAACAGATCGGACCCAATGCCACGCGTCGTGCGGCAGGCGAGCATCAAATCCTCGGCCGCAGCCTCGCGCTGCGACAGATACTCGGCATCAAACGTCATCGCGGCATCGTCGCGTTGCACCAAGCGCACGCGATACGCATCGCCGCGAGCAGGCACGTCGGGAAACAACCCGGCCAGGCGATCGAAATCCTCGGCGTCGAGCATACCGGCGGCAGAGCGACCCAAGCCCAGATAGCCCTGTCCAGTCCAATAGGCAATGTTGTGGGCGCACTCATGGCCGTCGAGCGCGTAGCTTGCAACCTCATACGGGTGATAGCCGGCAGCACCCAGACGCTCACGCGCCGCGTCCATGCACGAAGCCTGAAAATCTTCGTCGGGCTCGAGCGACTCGTCGCGACACGCCATGCGATAAAGGGGCGTCCCCTCCTCAAGCGTGAGCGGGTAGACCGACACATGATGCGGAGCCGCCGCCAGCACGCCATCGAGCGTGCGCTTCCAACTCACTGCGGTCTGCCCGGGAAGTCCGCACATAAGGTCGCACGACACGTCAAGCCCAGCGTTCTTGACCGTCGAGATGGCAGCGAGCGCCCGATCGGCATCGTGAATACGGCCGATGGCAGTAAGTTCGGCATTATCGAGCGTTTGCACGCCCAAAGAGACGCGTGTGACACCAACCTTGGCAAGTGCAGTGGCAAGATCGGCGGTCAGCGACTCGGGATTGGCCTCGCAGGTAAACTCAACGGGGGCGCACCACGCACGAATACGCCGCGCCAGCTCCACCAGGCGCTCCCCCGCCAGCGACGGCGTACCGCCGCCAACATAGACGGTGCGGATCTGGTCGAGGGCCCCAGCCTTGCCAAAAGCATCGAGGCGCGCGTACAACTGCTCAAAATAGACATCGAGCGCAGCGCTCAGGTCGCACGGAGCAAAACTGCGCGAGTCAAAGTCGCAGTACCGGCACTTTTGGGCGCAAAACGGCACGTGCACGTACAGCGCGGTAACGGCCACCCTTAAGCCTCCAGCGGATGAGGGGGCACCGATTCGCCGGCGGCAAGTGCGGCCTCGCAGGCCACCACATCGCGCTCGATCTCATCGACCAGCGCCATAAACTCCTCGTATGTGGAACAGCGCACCACATGGGCACGCCAAGCGGCAGCATGGGGCATGCCTTTTAAGTACCAGCTTGCGTACGTACGTGCACGCGACATGAGCGGCAGGAGCTCATGCGTCAGCGTTAGGTGCTCACGCAGGGCGTCCAGGCGCTCGACGGAACTGCGCGCCGGCACCGGCGTGCCATCGAGCGCAAGGGCGCGAGCATCGCCGAACACCCACGGATTGCCGTAGATGCCGCGCGCGATAAACACCGCGCTGGCACCCGAGCCTTGCAGATGCTCCGCGGCATCCTCGGCCGAGAACACATCGCCCGAACCGATCACGGGAATCTCGACGGCATCTGCGACCTCATCGACAACCGACCAATCGGCCTGGCCCGTGTAGAGTTGCGTAGCGCAACGACCATGCACGGCGACTGCGGCGGCACCGGCGCCTTCGAGCATCTGGGCAAACGTCGCGGCATTACGGTCCTCGGCATAAGAGCCCTTGCGGATCTTTACGGTCACGGGCACATGCGCCGCGCCCACCGCCGCCTCGACGATCTTCTCGGCCAAATCGGGCTTGCGCATAAGGGCTGAGCCCTCGCCCTTGGTGACAACCTTTCGGGCAGGACAGGCCATGTTGATATCGATGAGCGACAGGCGATCGCCCACACGCTCCTCGACGGCGGCGACGGCGCTCGCAAACTGATCGGGCTTGGAGCCAAAGAGCTGCACGCAAATCTGCTGCTCCTCGTCGGCCGGTAGCACCAGGCGCCAGGTCTTGTTGCTGGCATAGGCAAGGCCCGCCACGCTCACCATCTCGCTGTAGGCAAGGTTGGCACCGCGGCGGCGGCACATGATGCGGTAGGCAGGGTCGGTCACGCCCGCCATGGGAGCCATAAGGAAC
>URWC01000053.1 GCA_900551555.1 uncultured Collinsella sp.
GCGTCGACCGTGTCGGTGGTATCGACACCGCGTACGCGGCTCAAATCGGCCGCCTCGCCCTCAAGACCCCACAGGCCGGCGAGCGCGATGATCTCGGAGGCGTTGCCGCGCACGATGGCGGGCTTGTACTGCTTGAGCTCGTTTACCAACTGGGTGCGCAGGCTACCGATGCCCAGGCCCACCGGATCGAGCACCCAGGGCTTGCCGGCGTCATGTGCCGCCTTGGCCGCGCGGGGAATCGTCTGCTCGTAGATGGGGAAGAGCGTGCCCATATTGAGATAGATGGCGCCGCCGCCGGCAACGAGCGCCTCGCCCTCGTCGGGCAGATAGACCATGGCGGCCGATCCGCCCACGGCGAGCTGTGCGTTGGCGACAAAGTCAATCGTCACCGTGTTGGTGATGGAGCCGGCCATCGGATTGGTGGCGTGAATCTCCTCCACGGCCTTGACCATATGTTGTTTAAGCTGTTCCGAATCAATCACTGCACATGCCTCCTTGGCATAGAAAAGGGGCGCTGTGCATAGACAGCGCCCCTGTAAAGGCGGCATGCTCCCTACGCCAGCATTAACTGACAGGTTCAAAGGATTGGGCCCCATGCCCTCTCAGCCTTGTGGTTTGCACCGCCGGCACTCCCGCATCGAATCTGTTGTTCCCTATACTAGCGCACCTGCCAAAAAGGGACAGGTTTATTTTGGCAGGTGGCAACAGGGGCGCTGTATTTTCCCAGATAAAACCTGCCAAAATAAACCTGTCCCTTATTGGTAGGTCGTTACAATGGTTACGGTGAAAATGACGGGGGACTCTATGATCAAACTTGTGCTAACCGATATGGACGATACGCTGATTCCAGCCGGGCATGACGGCGCCAGCGACTACGCCATTGAGGGTATTCATGCCATGCAGGCGGTGGGTCTGCACTTTGGTCCGGTTTCGGGTCGTCAGCCGTCCGCGATGGGCTGGATGTTCCGCAATCGCTCCGAGTGCTTCTCGACCGGTGCGTTTTGCAACGGCCAGGTGATGTTTGTCGATGGCGAAGTAGTCGCTTCGCGCGCAATCGATAACGATGTCCTTATGCGCTTAGCCGATTATTTTGAACAGGAGACCGACGATACGTATTTGAAGGTCTACCGTCTGGGCGATGACTTTTGGAATAACGATGCCTATTGCGTGACAAGCGATCCCGAGCGTGTGCGTCGCGCCATGAAGTCAGGCGGCAACGCGTGGCTCAAAGGCGAAGAGGCTCCCTGTTGTCCTGTCGTTGACGATGCCCCGGTATACAAGGCGAATATCTGGAGTGCCCGTTCGCGCGAGGAGCTCGCCGAGCTGCGCGAGCGTGTTGCCGCTGAGGTGCCGGAGCTCTCGCTCGTGTTTCCCAACAACCGCGTGCGCCTGTTCGACGTTCTTCCGACCGACTGGGACAAGGGCTGCGCTGCGCTGGAGCTGGCGCGTGCTTTGGGCCTGACGCCCGACGAGGTGGCCGTATTCGGCGATTCCGATAACGATTTGCCCATGATCGATGCCGTTCCCAACTCCGTTGCAGTCGCCAATGCCAACGAGGCTGTCACGGCCGCCGCGCGCTGGCATATCGGTGCCGCGGCAGACGACGCGGTCGCCGAGGCCCTGCACCAGATTGCTGCCTGCGCCACTACGGGGGAGATGCCGCCGTTTATGCGTCAAGTGGATGCGACGGGCTCGCATATCGCGAACGCCTAGGGAGACAGCTATGAAGCTTCAGCAGCTCAGATATGTCGTCAAGGTCGCCGAATGCGGCAGCATCACCGAGGCCTCGCGCCGCCTCTTTGTGTCACAGCCCTCGATTACCGCGTCGATTCGCGACCTCGAAAACGAGATGGGCGTGCACATCTTCGAACGCACCAACAAGGGCGTCATCGTGTCCGAGGAGGGCGAGACTTTTTTGGGCTATGCGCGCCAGGTGCTCGACCAGGCTGATCTGCTCGAGGACAAGTACAAAGGCGCGTCCGAGCAGGTGCCGCACTTTAGTGTGAGCTGCCAGCATTATTCCTTTGCCGTCAACGCGTTTGTCGATGTGATCCGTGAGTTCGATGCCGCGCGCTACGACTTTACCCTGCGCGAGGAACAGACCCACGAGATTATCGAGGACGTCGCGCATATGAAAAGCGAGCTCGGCATCCTGTATCTGTCGGAGCACAATCGCGAGGTCATTGAGCGCATGCTGGCGGCCAACGAGCTCGCGTTCGAAGGGCTTTTCTGCGCCACACCACACGTCTTTGTGTGTGCCGACCATCCGCTGGCGGACCACGCCAGCGTGACGCTCGAAGATCTCGAAGACTACCCATTTTTGTCCTATGAGCAGGGCAGCTACAACTCGTTTTACTATTCCGAGGAACTGACCTCGACGTTTGAGCGCCGCAAGAATATCCGCGTGCGTGACCGTGCGACGTTGTTCAACCTGGCCATGGGCCTCAACGGCTACACGGTATGCTCAGGCGTGATCAGTCACGAGCTCAACGGTCCCGGCATCATCTCGATTCCGCTCGATGTAGACGAGTACATGGAGATCGGCATCATCACGCGCAAGAACACGACACTTACGCGCTACGGGCAGGCCTATATCGACGCGATTCGCCAGCACATATAGACTGCTGCATTCTGCACGGGTCAAATCTCTTTATGGCAGTCCAAACTGATATAGGAAGCATCTATATCAAACTGTTATAAACGTATATTTTGCGATGGCCATATGAGCGCTCATACTCTGTCCCAGTAAAGCAACCAATGCAAAGGGAGATATCTATGAGCACTTCAATTCAACCGAACGCGCCGTTTCGCGCTGATATCGTCGGCAGCTTTCTTCGTCCGCAGGCCGTAAAGGACGCCCGTGCTGCCTATGCGGCAGGCACGCTTGATGCCGAGGGGCTTAAGGCCGTCGAGGACGATGCTATTCGCGATTTGGTGGCAAAGCAGAAGGCCGCCGGCCTGCAGGTCATCACCGATGGCGAGTTTCGCCGCAGCTACTGGCACCTCGATTTTATGTGGGGACTCAACGGCATTGAGCGCCGTACCTCACGCACGGGTTATATGTTCCATGACGAGGAGACGACGGCCGACACCGCTGTGGTTACCGGTCCCATTAGCGGCGAGAACCACCCGTTCGTCGAGCATTTTAAGTTCGTCAAGGCGCTTGAGGGAGAGGGCCACGTTGCACGCCAGACCATCCCGGCGCCTATCCAGACGTTCTCTGAGGTTACGCTCGATCGCTGCGACGGCCAGCAGGAGAGCCTGCGTGCCGTCTATAAGACCGACGAGGAACTTGCCGACGCCATTGCAGCCGCTTATCGCACGGTGATCGCCGACCTGTACGCAGCAGGCTGCCGCAACATCCAGTTTGATGACTGCACCTGGGGCATCTACTGCGATACCGATTTTGTCGCCAAAACCGGCATGAGCCCGGTCGACCTGCAAAAGGTAAGCGAGCTGGGCGTGGCGCTCAACAACGCTGCCATCGAGGGCAAGCCCGACGATCTGGTTATCAACACGCACGTGTGCCGCGGCAACTACCACTCCACCTACGCTTTTGAAGGCGGCTACGACCCTATCGCTCCGTATCTGTTCGCACATGAGAACGTCGATGCGTTCTATCTGGAGTTCGACACACCCCGCGCCGGCGGTTTTGAGCCGCTCAAGTACGTTGACCCGGGCAAGAAGGTCGTGTTGGGCTTGGTAACCACCAAGGCGGCTGAGCTTGAGGACGAAGACGTTATCGTCGAACGTATCCATGAGGCCGCAAAGTACGTGCCGCTCGAGAACCTGTACCTGTCGCCCCAGTGCGGCTTTGCCAGCTGCGAGATTGGCAACAAGCTGACCGAGGACGAACAGTGGGCAAAGATCGCGCTGGTCAAGCGCATTGCTGAGCGCGTTTGGAAGTAACGTTACCGTTTGCAGGTGACGGCGCGCGCGAGACATGGCGTATCACGTACAATGGTTCGGATCGTATCGTTCGGGCAGGTTATCTGATATGCCTGATCGCCCTTCCATCATGAAAGGACTTCCATGTCCCAATCCTCGACGCCCGCCGTCACCGATGCCATCTACGATGCATCGTCGCTCGGCCGCCCGCGCATGTTTGTGTTGGGTTTGCAACACATGTTTGCGATGTTCGGAGCCACGGTGCTCGTGCCCGTGCTCACCGGCCTTTCCGTTTCGGCGACGCTTCTGTTCGCCGGCATCGGCACGCTGCTGTTCCACTTCCTGTCGCGCGGTAAGGTGCCGGCATTTTTGGGCTCATCGTTTGCCTTTATTGCCGGTTATGCCGCAATCGCGCCCAACGGAGAGACCGAGCTTTTGCCCTACGCCTGCCTGGGCGTAGCCTGCGCCGGCCTGCTCTATCCGGTGCTGGCGGCCCTGTTCCGTGCCTTTGGCGCCAAGCGCGTTATGCGTTTCTTCCCGCCGGTGGTGACCGGCCCCATCGTCATTTCCATCGGCCTGATCTTGGCAAGCTCTGCCATTGCCAACTGCCAGACCAACTGGCTTGTCGCCGTCATCGCTGTGGCCGTGATCGTCGTCTGCAATATTTGGGGCCGCGGCATGGTCAAGATCGTGCCGATTTTGCTGGGCGTTGTGGTGAGCTATGCCGTTGCGGCCGCGTTGGGCGAGGTCGACTTCTCTGGCGTCGCAGCCGCCCCCTGGGTCGGTCTGCCCATCGTGTGGGGCAACACCGTGTTTGCGCTCTTTGGCCCGCAGTTCGATAGCGGTCTTGCCACGACGGCCATCATCACCATCATGCCGCTGGCCTTTGCGACCATGATTGAGCACATTGGCGATATCTCCGCCATTGGCTCTACCTGCGAACGCAATTACATTGCCGATCCCGGTCTGCACCGTACCCTACTCGGCGATGGCCTGGCGACCATCTTGGCGTCGCTCTTTGGCGCTCCGGCCAACACCACGTATGGCGAGAACACCGGCGTGCTTGCGCTTACGCGCGTGTTCGACCCGCGTGTGATTCGCATTGCCGCCTGCTGCGCCATTGTGCTTTCGTTCTGCCCCAAGTTTGCTGCGGTGATTGCCGCCATGCCGGCGTGCGTTATCGGCGGTGTGTCGCTCGTGCTCTACGGCATGATCAGCGCCGTTGGCGTGCGTAACCTCATCGAGAATCAGGTTGATTTCCAGAACAACCGCAACGTGCTGGTGGCGGCTCTGGTGCTCGTGCTTTCGCTCGGCATTGCCTACAGTACCGCCGGTGCCATCGTGCTGGAGCTGGGCGGCGTGACGATTTCGCTTTCGGGCCTTGCCGTGGGCTCGCTGGTGGGCATTGTGCTCAACGCCATCCTGCCCGGTAATGACTTTGAGTTCGATACTTCCGAGCTTGAGGAGACTGCTGAATAGCAGCTGCGTTCAGCCAAATTAAAAATGGCGTCCATGCGTATGTACGCGTGGACGCCATTTTTAATGCGTCAGTATCCAGTGGATGCCGCGCGCCATGCGCAGGTCAGTTTGGGCAAAGTGATTGCCGGGGTTGAGCTCCAGCGTTGTTGGAATGTCACGCTCGATAAACAGCTCTTCCATCGCACGCGTATCGTCGAGTACGTGCTGCATCATGCGGTTGGGCGTCTTGGTTTCCTTTTTACCGAGCGACAGATAGGCGGCGTCGGGCGTGGCTGTCATCGTGCGCTCGCGCGCGTAGTCGATAAAGCCGGGGAACCACAGCGACCCCGATGCACTTGCCGCGCGCACAAAGACATCTGTTTGCCAAAGTGCCCACAGTGAAAAAAGACCCGCCAACGAGTAGCCGGCAATGCCGCGCCAGGTGGGCGGGCAGGGAAGTGATGATTCGGCCTCTGGGATTATCTGATTCAGCAGCTCATCGAGAAACTCAGACGCCTGTCCGCCAAAGGGCTCGGCATCTCGTATAGTTCCGTCGCATTCCCAGGGGCTCAGCTCGCGATTCCAATCGAGTCCTCCAATGGCGGCAAGGGTGAAGGGCGGGCAGTCGAGCTCTCGGCAGCGCTCGTAGACTTCACTACCGTCGCCCATAACCACGGGAAGGTAGATGACGGGCGCGCCTTCCACACACTCTGAATAAACGGTTATCTGCTTATGATGCGCTTCCAAGGCAGGCTTCTCTCGGTGTTGTGATATTGACAGCCTCAATTGTCGCACGCTGGCGCGGGGGCAGACGCTAAAAGAAAGGCGCGGAGCCGCTCGATGCGACTCCGCGCCTTGATGTTCTGCTTTAGCAGACTATGCCGTTACGCCACGAAGAAGTAGACGAGGAAGGCAAGGGCTGCGATCCACATGAGCGGCTTGATCTTGGAGGCCTCGCCCTTAAAGAGCGCGACGATCACGTAGGCGATAAAGCCCAGGCCAATGCCGGCAGAGATGGAGTAGGTGAAGGGCACGCCGGCGACGATCATGAACGCCGGGAAACCCTGCGACACGTCGGACCAGTCGATCTCGGAGGCTTCGCTCATCATGAGGTAGCCGACGTAGACCAGAGCACCGCAGGTGGCGGCGCTGGAAACGATGGTGACGATGGGGGAGAAGAACGCGGCGAGAATGAACAGCACGCCGGTGGTGACGGAGGTGAGGCCCGTGCGGCCACCGTCGGCGGCGCCGGAAGTGGACTCGACGAAGGTGGTGATGGAGGAGACGCCCATGAAACCGCCCACAGCAGCGGCGGCGGAGTCGACGATCAGGATCTCCTTGATATTCTCGACGTTGCCGTCGTCGGTGAGGAACTCGCCCTGCTTGGCCACGGCCATCGCGGTGCCCATGGTGTCGAAGAAGTCACTCATGAGCAGCGAGAACGAGATGACGAGGAGCGTGGGGTCGGTAAGGACCTTGACGATGGCGGGCACGCCGCCGGCGTCGGCGATGGGGCCACCGATGCTCGAGAAGTCGAGCGGGGCGATGATACCGGTCGGAGCATGGGTCACACCTAGGGGGATACCGGCGATGACGGCGACGACGATGCCGATGAGCAGCGAGCCGGGGACGTTGCGGCAGGCGAGGGCGACTGTCACCAGGATGGAGATGATGCCGACGATGAAGGTGGGGGAGGTGATGTCGCCCAGACCGACGAGTGTACCGGCGCCAGCGGTGATAATGCCGGCATCGCACAGGCCAATCATGGCGATGAACAGGCCCAGACCCACCGAGATGGCGTGACGCAGGACAACCGGGATGGCGTCCATGATGGCCTCGCGCAGGCCACAAAGCACGAGCAGCAAGATGACGATACCCTCGAGGAAGATGACGCTCATGGCCACGTGCCAGTCACCGCCGCAGACGGTGGTGGTGATTCCAGCGATCATCGCGTTGACGCCTAAGCCCGACGCGCAGGCGAGCGGGCGGTTAGCGAAGATGCCCATGCAGATGGTCATGATGCCAGCGCCCAGACAGGTGGCGCAGGCGAGCGCTCCCGCATCGATGCCAGCGCCCGAGAGCACTGCGGGGTTGACGGCGATGATGTAGGCCATCGCCAGGAATGTTGTCAGTCCAGCGCGAAGTTCGGTCCCGATTGTGGACTTGCGCTCACTGACGTGAAATAGTTCGTCCATGCATACCCTTTCCTTGTTCGGCCCCGAGTTTAGGCCGATTGACACGAACTCACCCACTATAGCCCCTTTACGACGCTGTTGTTCCTCGCATGTTGATGTTCGGCGCTTTGTAGCAGACGGACGGTATTTTTCGCATGAAAATGTGTGGGTACCGTATACTTAAGCGGTTACAACGACCCCTATGGAGGAACGTATGATTAAAGAGCTTTGCCACGACGAGGCTATCCTGTCCCAGCGTTGCGAGGTTGCGACCGTCGAGGACGAGTCGGTTGCTCAGGACCTGATCGATACCATCAAGTCGCTCGACGATGCCGGCTGCCTTGCCGCTAACCAGATTGGCGTTACCAAGAAGGTCTGCGTCTACCTGGACGACGCCGGCGAGCCCCACGTGCTCTACAACCCCCGTCTGGTGTTTGGCCTGGGTGCCAGCAAGATGGAGGAGAGCTGCCTGACGCACGAGGAGGTCACCAAGTCCACGCGCTATATCAAGTGCAAGGTCGCTTATGACGTGATCGTCGACGGCAAGATGCGCGAGCGCAAGCAGGACTTTGTGGGCTTCGAGGCGCAGATGATTCAACACATGATTGACCACTGTCTTGGAAAGTTGGTCTAAGGGGACCAAAGCACCGCACTTCGTCTCTTTTGGCCCGGGCATGACATTGTTGTCATGTCCGGGCTTTTGTGTTTAGCGCCTTTTTGTTTGGAGACAATGAAATTAGCAAGAACGTAAAGCTAGGAGGCGCTATGTGTACGAGTATTCGATTTACCGATAATTCTGGCCACATGTATCTGGGCCGCAATCTCGACTGGAGCTTTGACTACGGCCAACAGGTTCGCGTGATGCCGCGCGGGTTTCACATTCCGTATTCGTTTATCGACGACGCGACAGCGGCACACGCGGTGATCGGTATGTGCATCGATTACAAGAACTACCCTATGTTCTTCGATTGCGGCAACGATGCAGGCCTTGCCGTGGCGGGTCTCAATTTCCCGGGTTATGCCGAGTATGCCGAGGACCCTGTCGACGGCAAGACCAATATCGCGGCCTATGAGTTTCCCCTGTGGGTGGCAGCGACGTTCTCGACGGTCGATGAGGTCGAGGCTGCGCTGCGCGATACGGTGATTGTCGCCAAATCTGCCGGAGAGGGGCTGGGCGTGTCGCTGCTCCATTGGATTATCGGCGACAGCCAGCGTAGCATCGTGGTCGAGATGATGGCTGACGGCCTGCATGTATACGGCGATCCGGTCGACACCCTCGCCAATCAGCCCACCTTCCCGTGGCACATGGAAAACCTCCGCACCTATATCACCGCCACAAGCGATTTTCCGCAGACGGCGACATGGCGTGGCGCCGAGCTTAAGCCCTATGGAGCCGGTGCCGGCATGCGCGGCATTCCGGGCGATTGCTATTCGCCGAGCCGTTTTGTAAAGGCGGCGTACCTCAATGCCAATTACCCACAAAAGGAGAGCGAGACCGAAAACGTCGTTCGCATGTTCCGCTCGCTCGAGGGCGTGGTGATGATCGAGGGAGCGTCCAGGATGGGCGATGGCAAGTTCGAGAAGACTATCTACACCGGATGCTTTAGCGCGCGCACGGGCAATTATTACTACGCGATGTATGGGGACCCGTCGATTCGCTACGTGAGCCTGATGGATGCCGAGGGCGCGAGCCCCGATAGGCTCGTGGTTCCCGAGCCGCGCCGTTCGTAGCCGATGGCTTTACCGCAATGCAAAGCGGCCCTGCATCTCCCGTGAGGTGCAGGGCCGCTGTCGTTGATTTGTGACGTCGCTAGAAGTTGGCGTCGTTGAGTTGTTCACTCTCGAGGCCGTCGAGCTGTTGCTGTTCGGGCATATCTGCGACGCTCTCGAGCAGCTCGGTGGGGTCGACGTTCATATTCTTACCGGCCTCGTTGCCGTTGACCAGGTCGTCCGAGAAGATATCGACTTCCATTTCCTCGGCTTCCTCGATCTGAACTTCGAGTGGCACCTGGGTGCGTACAAGCTTGACTGCCGGACGCATGCGGGCAAAGAGGGACACGTACTCGATGATGATGGCCGAGTTCTCTAGACCGTACCAGCGTGCCGGGCTTCCGCAGGCGCGGCGGACGGCGTACTTGATGGCCATGACGCGGTGGTCATTGCGGTTGATGTCCGTTTCGGGGGCAAGCATCTTGCGCAGCATGCAAAAGCGGAAGTCGCCCACGTTGCCGCGCGTCTCGTAGATGGAGTAGGTGTGGTGCTGCGGCGGCAACTCACCTGAGGCCATCAGGTCGCCAACGATCTGGCGCAGGTAGGCGTTGATGCGCTGATTGACCTTAAAGCCCAGGTCCAAGCGCACACGGAACAAGAAGTCTGTGCCAAAGGTCTCAACGGAATACTCGTGCGTATAGGGCTCATCGGTAACGTGTACGTTGATGAACCAATATGCCTTGGCGCGTTTGGGGTGCTTGTCCAGGATGGAATAGAGCACGTCGCGGTCGAGCGTGAGCGGGTCGGGGCTGTTGGTGAGGAACACCAGATTGTCGGCGAGCACGGGGTAGGTCTCGTCATTGCGCAGGCGGTTGAGCTGGTCGATGTACTTGGAGACGGGCAACAGAATCGTCTGCGTGCGCTCGATGGCGGTGCCACGGCGCCACACGTACATAAGGCCAAACAGCAGTGCGGCCAGGAAGATCATCACATAGCCGCCGTCAAAGAACATGGTGAGGCACGAGGCAAAGAAGCACAGCTCAATGGCACCGAAGAGCAAGGCGAAGACGCAGGCGCCCAGCTTGTGCTTGAGAATGCCAGCGATATAGCTCGTCAAAAGCGTCGTGGTCATGAGCATGGTCACGGTAATGGCGAGGCCGTAGGCGCTCTCCATGCGCTCGGAGTTTTGGAACAGCAGCACGATGAAGATGCAGCCGACCCACATGATGTTGTTGACGAGCGGAATATAGAGCTGGCCCTTGGTGTCGCTGGGGTAGTGGATGCGCAGATGCGGCATAAGGTTGAGGCGCGTGGCCTCGGATACCAGCGAGAACGAGCCGGTGATGAGCGCCTGCGAGGCGATGATGGCCGCTACGGCCGAAAGCACGATGGCAAAGGGGCGCAGGGGCTCAGGGAGCATCATATAGAACGGGTTGACGATATCCATCGCGAGCATCTGGGGGTTGGAGTTATTGGCGAGCAGCCAAGCGCCTTGACCCAGATAGTTGAGGATAAGGGCCGCCTTAACAAACGGCCAGGATACATAGATGTTGGCCTTGCCAACGTGACCCATGTCCGAGTAGAGGGCCTCGGCGCCGGTCGTCGACAGGAAGACAAAGCCGAGCACCATGATGCCCGAGTGGTTGATGGGCGAGAACAGAAACATGACGCCGCGGATGGGGTTGAGCGCGCGCAGGATGGACAGGTTACCGAGCATGTTGAACAGGCCGGCGCCTGCCAGGAACAGGAACCACAGCGTCATGATGGGGCCAAAGGCGTGACCGATCTTGGC
>URWC01000054.1 GCA_900551555.1 uncultured Collinsella sp.
GAGAGCGCTCCCGCAAACTGCCTCTTGACAACTTATAGGAGCGTCGGTTTCTTTGCGGTGCGCTCATTCGGTCAAGTGTCCCGTCAAGTGTTTGGTCAGCATCTGGTTTGCAGCCGGAGGCCTATTTTGCCCGCGCTGGTCGTGGCTGCCCACCCTCCTCGTAAGCTCAAATTGAGGTTCATCAGTTTGAGGAGGATGCCGTGACTGACCACGTTTTAGACCGAGCGCAGCTGGCTGAAGCCGTCGGCAACGATATTGCCGACATGGCCCATTTTTGGATGCTGCGGAAGTTCCAGTTTTTGGAGCCGGCACGCGAACAGTTCGAGATCATTGTCGACCCGTGGCTCAGCTATTGCACCGAGCCTTCGCAAAACGAAATCATGGCCTACAACATGGCATTTACCGATTGGCTGCTCTTCGAGCGCCCCTATCGCCATGGCAAGACGCTGCTCGAGCTGTATGTTGACGAACCGCCGGCATCGCTTTCGCCTGCCTCGCTCAAGCGGCTCGAGCAGGTACGCGACACGCAGTATTTCTCGCGCTTTGGCATTTTGGACAAGGATCCTGCGAACGGCATGGTTGCGCTGAAGGATACGCGTGCCGACCGTCGCTTTGATGTCTACGACCCGCATATCGTGCAAAAGGAGCATTGGAGCGACGGCGCGATTGCGGTGCGCCTCGCCTGCGTCGACGATGTCTGGCTGACGGCGGGGCGGCTCTACCTGTATGACATCGCGCGCCTGAGCGACACGGCGGTCGATGGGCCGGGTGCGGTGCATCCGGAGGACCTGCAGGACGGCTTCGACACCTCGTGCATCAGCTTCTTTTTGCGCCTGGTCCGCGACATCATGGGCGCCCAGGGGCGCTACGTAAAGTCCCTCAACATCTACGAACAAGAATGGGAGTAGGGGATGTGACTGGTGTCGCCCTACAGCCCTGACTTTGTCTCAATCTGTAACGTTTGGCGGCTGTTTGAGCCCGTAACTGTTACAGATCGAGACATTCCCCTGATGTTGCTGGGATGGGGCTGCAACGTATTCCGTCCCCCACATCCTCTCGTCCCTCCGTTAACCGATATGTTCGACTTTAGGTCGCTGCATTAGGTGATAATGGACAAATGTTCAAGTTAATCGTGAGGGAGGAGCTCGATATGGCGTCTGCCGATCGTTCCACGTTGTTTATCAATGCGACCATCCTAGATGGTTCGGAACATATGGAGCCGCAGCCCGACATGGCCGTGGCCGTTGAGCGCGGTGTCATCACGTGGATGGGGCCGAGTGCTGTGGCGCAGGCGCCTGCAGGTGCCGAGGTCATCGACCTGGCAGGTGCGTATCTCATGCCAGGCCTCATCAATATGCATGTGCATCTGTGCGGTTCGGGCAAGCCGGTTTCGGCGGGCGATGCAGGCGCGCTGATGAAGAAGCTCGATAATCCCGTGGGGCGCGCCATCGTGCGCCATATTCTTAAGGGCAGCGCCCAACAACAACTGGCAAGCGGCGTGACCACGGTGCGCGGCGCGGGCGACCCACTGTTTGCCGACATCGCCGTTCGTAATGCCATCGACGCCGGCAAGTATCAAGGTCCTCGCCTGGTGGCGCCGGGAACGGGCGTCACGGTGCCGGGCGGCCATGGTGCGGGCTTGTTCGCCCAGGTGGCAAACAGTCCCGCCGAGGCAGCCGAGCAGGTGCGCGATTTGTATGCGCGCGGTGCCGACGTCATCAAGCTGTTCGTGACGGGCGGCGTGTTCGACGCGACCGAGGTGGGCGAGCCGGGCGTGCTGCGTATGCCGGTGGAGGTTGCCGCGGCGGCGTGCAAGGCGGCGCACGATATGGGCCTTCCGGTCATGGCCCATGTCGAGAGCACCGAAGGTGTGAAGGCCGCGCTTCAGGCCGGCGTCGACACAATCGAGCACGGCGCTCCGATGACCCCCGAGATCCTGGAGCTGTACCGCGGCGCCGCGGGAACACAGCTCGAGGGACGCGCGCCGAGCGTGACCTGCACAATCAGCCCCGCACTGCCGTTTGTACTGCTCGATCCGGAAAAGACCCATTCGACCGACACGCAAAAGAAGAACGGTGACATCGTGTGCTCGGGCATTATCGAGAGCGCTCGCGCGGCGCTGGAAGCCGGCGTTAAGGTGGGCCTGGGCACGGACTCGAGCTGCCCGTTCGTGACGCAGTACGACATGTGGCGCGAGGTGGCTTACTTTGCCAAGTACGTGGGCGTGAGCAACGCCTTCGCACTGCATACGGCTACGCAGGTCAATGCCGAGCTACTGGGCCTGGGTGGCGAGACCGGCGCAATCGAGTGCGGCAAGGCCGCCGATATCCTGGTGACGCGCAAGAACCCGCTCGATGACCTGTGCGCACTGCGTGAGCCGACGTGCGTGATGTGCCGTGGCGATCTGGTGCGCAAGCTCAAGGTGAAGCGCATCCCCGAGGTGGATGACGAGCTCGACGCGATTATGGCCATGCCTGCCGAGGCGTTGGCCGAGGAGCTTGCCCGCGATGGCGTAGTATAGGTGTGACAAAGGGACGGTCCCTTTGTCATAATCAAAAAAGCCGAGGTCTCAGTGCGAGGCCTCGGCTTTTATTTTGTCCTATGGTGTAGCGGCTAGGAGCGGGTTTCCATCTTGGCGTGGCACTTGGGGCAGGTGACGCGGATCTTGCCTTTGCCCTTGGGGACGGAGAGCATCTGGCCGCAGTTGGGGCACTTGAGGTATGCCGTGGTTTTGCGACCCTTCCACATCTTCTTGGCCGTGCGCTTGGCACGCTCAAAGTCTTCCTTACTGGTGCCGGCTGCGCGTGAGGTGCTAGCCGCAGCAGCGCCGCCGCCCAAGCTGGCGACGAACTTGCCCAAGCCAGGGACGTTCGCGGTCGCGGCGACAAAGGCCTCGTTCTCCTTGCGACGTGCGTCGATATTTTTGGACAGGCCGCGCAGCACGCCAATCACGATTACGGCGATGGCAATCCAGCTGAGCCACTGGATGCGGGCTATCGATCCGATCATCGCGATGACGATGCCGGCAAAACCCATCACGATGGTGAGTTCATCGGCACCATTGCGACCCTTCATAAAGTCATTCATGCAAATTGCCTTTCGTTCGATATACTGCACGCCTTTATACCCGATTTAGAGCAAGGGGGACAGGTTAATCTGCACCAAGGTGGTGCAAACATACCTGTCCCCATTACACCAAGATGGTGCAAAGTAACCTGACTCCCTTGCACCAATTACTTGGCGAGTTTGTCGACGACGCGTTCGACCTCGGCGAGCTTGGCTGCCTTGAGCTCCTCGTCGCCTGATTCGATGGCCGAGGCGACGCAGCCCTCGATGTGAGCTTTCAGCACATCGGCGTTGATGCGAGCGATGAGCGCTTGTGTTGCCATGAGCTGCGTGGAAATATCGACGCAATAACGGTCCTCCTCGACCATCCGCAGGATGCCGTCGATCTGACCGCGTGCCGTCTTGAGCATGCGGGTCACCGATTTATGGTCTGCCATCATGGCGGGTCCTCGTTTCTGGTCGATGGGGTCGAATGCCTCTGGTAGCTGCTACGCGGCGGTCACGGACAGGGCGTGGAACTTCTCGCCGGCGCCCTCGACGGCGGCAGCGAGCTGCTCGGCGGTCACGGTGTCGGCGCACTCCACCTGGACGGTCTGGGTCTCGTGATCGGCATCGGCGTCGGTCACGCCGGCAACGTTGAGCAGTGCCGTCTCGACAGTAGCGTCGCAGTGGCCGCACATAAGGCCGGAAGTCTTGATTGTGTAACGCATGGGTGTACTCCTTATCGATTGAGATTATCTGACAGTTTAGTCGTGAACAGCGTCATCTTAAAGGTGCGCTGAGGTGCCCGAGATTGCCCTGAAAGAGGAGCGAAGCGTACTTGGGTACGCGAGCGACGGTTTGAGGGGCAAGGTCGGGTGCCTCAGTGCGCCGTCTTGGGCTTAAAGGTTCGCAGGCGCAGCGCATTGCTTACGACACATACGCTCGACAGGCTCATGGCCGCAGCGCCAAACATCGGCGAGAGCTGCCATCCGGTGAGCGGGAAGAACACGCCCGCCGCCAGCGGAATGCCGATGCCGTTGTAGAACAGCGCCCAGAACAGGTCCTGCTTGATGTTGCGGATCGTGGCGCGCGAAAGCTCGATGGCCCGCGCAACATCCATGAGGTCGCTGCGCATGAGAACCACATCTGCCCCTTCTTTGGCGATGTCGGCGCCGGTGCCAATGGCAAGGCCCACGTCGGCGCGCGCCAGGGCGGGGGAGTCGTTGATGCCGTCGCCCACCATGGCGACCTTACTGCCCGCATCCTGCAGCTCGCGCACGTGGCGCTCCTTGTCGGCGGGAAGCACGTCGGCGATGACCTGCTTGCTGGTCAGTCCCACGCGGCGGGCGATGGCCTCGGCCGTCACGCGGTTGTCGCCGGTGAGCATGCGCACGTCGACGCCAAGCGAGCGCAGTGCGGCGATGGCCCCGGCGCTCGTCTCCTTGACCTCGTCAGCCACGGCGATGGTGCCGGCAAGCTCGCCGTTCTTGGCAAAGAACAGCGGCGTCTTGCCCTCGGCGGCAAATTGTTCGGCAAGACCCGCGGGCACGGTAACGCCCAGCTCGTCCATCAGGCGTACGTTGCCGGCTGCAATGGCGTTTTGCCCCTCGCGCGCCGTAACGCCTCGCCCGGGCACGGCAGTAAAGTCCTCGACCATGCGCGCGACGATCCCGCGTGTCTCGCACTCGGCTATAATCGCTTCGGCCAGCGGGTGCTCGCTCGAGCGCTCCAACGCGGCGGCCAACTTGAGCAGCGCCTTTTCGCTCATGGCGGGCGATCCGTCGGCGCGCGTGGCTACCACGATATCGGTCACGGCAGGCTTGCCGCGAGTGACCGTTCCCGTCTTATCGAGCACCACGGTGCCCACGCTGCGCAGATTCTCCAGCGCCTCGGCGCTCTTGAACAGAATGCCCATCTCGGCGCCCTTGCCGGTGCCGACCATAATAGCGACGGGCGTGGCCAGACCCAATGCGCACGGACAGCTGATCACCAGCACAGCGACGGCGGAGGTGAGCGCTTCGTTCACGCTACCGGTCAGTGCCATCCACGCCACGAAGGTCATGGCCGAGATCACGAATACCACGGGCACGAACACGCCGGCGACCTTGTCGGCCATGCGGGCGATGGGCGCCTTGGTGGCGTTGGCGTCCTCGACGAGCTGGATAATCTTGGCGAGCGACGTGTCGGCGCCCACGCGTGTGGCACGGAAGGCAAACGAGCCGGTGCGGTTGACAGACGGTGTCGCCGGCGGTCTTTTCCACGGGGATGGACTCGCCGGTGAGCGCGCTCTCGTCCACGGCCGAGCTGCCCTCGAGCACCACGCCATCGACAGGGATGGACTCGCCGGGGCGCACACGCAGCACCTGGCCGGGCAGAATGGCATCGACGTCGACGGTGGCCTCGCTGCCGTCCTCTGCCACGACGGTCGCGGTCTTGGGTGCTAAGTCGATGAGCGCCTCGATAGCGCCGCCGGTCTTGGACTTGCTGCGCGTCTCGAGGTATTTGCCCACGGTGACGAGCGACAGGATGGTGCCAGCGCTCTCAAAATACAGGTTGTCCATGCTCGTCATCATGGCCTCGTGCACCTGACCTGCGGCTAGCTGGTCGGCCATGATGAACATGGCGTAGAGCGACCAGGCGATGGAGGCGGTGGCGCCCACGGCAATAAGGGCGTCCATGGTGGGCGCGCCGTGCGCGAGCGATTTAAACCCGTTGATAAAGTACGCGTCGTTGATGTAGACGATGGGGATGAGCAGGGCGAGCTCGGTGAGAGCGAGCGTCATGCTGTGGGTGTGGTCGGTGAAGATGCCGGGCAGCGGCCAGCCGAGCATGTGCCCCATGCCTATGTAGAACAGTGGGATGAGGAAGACGATCGAGACGATGAGGCGGGTGCGCATGGCAGAGGCGGCGGCCTCCAACTTTTTGGTCGGCGACTCCATATGGGCGCCGGACCTAGCTTGCGTGCTGCCGTTTGAGCCGGCGGCACCGGCGCCCGCATCGACGGGTGAGGCCGAGTATCCCGCGCGGTCGACGGCAGTGCAGATATCGTCGGGGGAGACCCGCGCGGGGTCGTAGTCGACCATCATGGAACCGGCGAGCAGGTTGACCGCGACGCTTTGGACGCCGTCGAGTTTGCTCACGGCGCGGTCCACGTGCGCCTGGCAGGCGGCGCATGTCATGCCGCCCACATCGAACTTATCTTGAGCCATGGCTCCTCCTTTCTGTAGTTTGGCGTTGGAATTGTTAACCTGCCGATACTATACACCCATACCCCCTGGGGGTGTCCAGTGGAGATTGAAATGTATGACATTCTGGTATTGGTCGAGGTGATAGCCAGGTCGGCGGACCGTAGCCGGTCTAATGTCTCAATCTGTAACAACTAGACCCGATTTTGTCGAATAACTGTTACAGATCGAGACAGACCGTCCGCGGTCAACTCAAATGTCTCGATCTGTAACATCTAGAGAGGTTTTTGACCCCTTACTGTTACAGATTGAGATGTTGTCTCGCGGGGCTGGGGTTTGTCTCGTTCTGTAACATCTAGACCTGTATCTGCCGAGCTAGTGTTACAAATCGAGACAACTGCCGGGGAGGGGTCCCGTCACGGCAAGACGCCCGCCGCCTAGATACAGAATCCGGGGATCACACAGGTTCGTTTGTTTGGCTTGTCCGCAGGCGTTGCGTACGTAAAGGCGTCGCCGTCGTGGCCCACACGGTTTATGTAGAGCGTGCCTTCGGTCTCCGATGAGTCGGGGCTCACCGTGCGCTCCCACCAGCAGGTGTCCTTGCCCTTCCACTGGCGAACCAGCATCTCGTTCGTGGTATACGGACTTACCTTGAGCTCGCGGAAGAGCTGATACTCCTTGCCCTCGCCGTTGTAGATGTCTGCCAGGTAGTGATAGTCCTCGGCAAACGAATCGGACGGTTGCGTACCGCACAGCTCGACCATGGCGGGCAGCCAAAGGGTTGCGGGCAACTCGCTCAGGCACGATGCGCTGTTGGCGGCGCCCACATTGTTCGAGACCTTCTTGACCCCTTTAATGAGTGCGCGCAACTCGTTGGGCAGCAGCTTAAGGCCGTCGCCGTTGAGCCATTTCCGCAGCTCGCAATCTGCCCAGCCGGCGCTCGGCGGTTCAGCTGCAGCGTTGCGCTCGGCAATACCCGCGTCGAACATAAACGTCAGCCCGGCCTTGCCCGTACCGTCCAGAAGCTCATCGTGACGGATGCCCACAAGCTGCGCGCCGACCTCCAGCCCGTTGGTGAGCGTGACACGCTTGGTGCACGGATAGGGGATATGCCCATCAGCGTCGAGCAGGTGGTAACGCTTGGCAATCTCGCGTGCCTCGCTACGGGTCTCGGCGGCCTTAATCTTGAGCGAAATCTCCTGCAGCTGATTCCAGGTGTAGTCGTCAAGTGAACCGCGGATGCCGTCAAGGTAGTCGGGGATGCCAAAGCCATGGGTTGCCGCCCCGATAACGCTGAGCCCCGCAACGGCTGCGATAGCGCCGCCGATAATAAAGCGGCGGCGGGTCATGGCATCGTGGCGGGCCTGATTCAGGATCTCTCGTGCGCGCTCGCCGGCGACGTCGACCTTAAGGTGCGTGCCAGAATCGATATCAATCGCGGCCTCGTCTCCTGTGCCTTCGCGGCCCTCGGATTCGGCATCGGTGAGGTATGCCGAGAGCACCTCGAGCATCTGCTGCTCGGTGGGACGATCGCACTGCTCGACTGAGAGACCCTTCATGATGATTTGGACGAGCGCTTCATCGCCCTCGCAGCGCGGCTCGAGCGGTGCCGGCTTGGTCTTGGTCTTTACGAGATAGAACGAGCCGGTTGCAGCGGCGTCCGTCGACTCAAAGTCAAACGGTTTGCGACCGCTGTAGAGCTGGTACAGAATGCTCGAAAGCGCATAGACGTCGATTGCCGGCGAACGGCGAAGGGCCGCGATGCCTTCGATATCCTGCGTGAGCATCTCGGGCGCGGCGTATGCGGGCGTGGCAAAGCGCCAGATGTCGGCGCGTCGGGTGATCGTGTCGTCGCCGAGAGCCATGGTCGCGGAGCCCATGTCGATGAGGCAGGGGTCAAAGGAACAATCAGCAATCTGCTGCTCGAGCGTTCGGCTGGTGGTGCGGAACATGATATTGGCAGGCGACAGGTCGCGATGGATGACCGGATTCACGAGGCCTTGGGTCATCAAGAGCGCACGAAGCACGGCGTTTCCGACGGCGGCGACCATCTGGGTGGTCAGCCCGCCCGAGGCGTCGTGCGGAAGCAGGGGCAGCGCCTGCTTGAGCGAGGTGCCCTCGACCCACTCCATGAGGATGAGCGGGTCATCCTCGCACGATCCGTAGCCGTAGACGCGCGGAAATCCGCGCAGGTGCGAGACGGTACACAGATGACGGTACTCCTCGAACAACGCGGCGGTGTTGGCCAGGTGCGCTGCCGATTGCTCGGCGGAGCGGTCGGGGGCTTGGCCGGAAAGGATGGCGTTGTCCTTGAGTAGCTTGACGGCAAAGACCTCGCCGCTCGTGTTGGTCGCGCGCAGCACGTGCCCGATGTTGCCGTTGTTGCGGTGGGCCGTTTGGAGAATAAGCGTCATAAACCGACGCTTGGCGTCGTCCTCGGCGCTGGGGTCGACCGCCACGGCGGTATCGAACGTGTCAAGACGGATGAGTTTGTCGCCATAGGCGCTATCGGTAGTATCCATGGCGTTCCTTTGTCTGGCATGGGTTGCCGCGCGTATACGTGAGCAGTGCGGATATCGGTAAAGTACCATGATAGCCGCACTGCCCACGTATACTGCTGAGTATTGTCGTTTACGACGCAGAAGGTAGAAGACGAAAGACGGACGCGGCCGTCTTTCGATCGCCGTCCGCGCTAGTCCACAATGACGAGAAATGTCGTGTAGAGACCCAGATGGATCCTGTCGCTGTTGGCTATTTCCACCGGGGGATAGATCTTGCCAGGCTCGCGTTGGTCGCGCGGCGGCTCAATCACAATATCGCCGTCGCCTGCACCCGATTCGAGTACCGTGCCGTTGGTCGATCCAAGGCCCTGGGCGTACCAGTGCTCACCCTCAAGCCAAATGCGAAGATGCTCGCGCGATGCGTCGGCGCCCACATCGGTGATGCTGGGCGAGGTTTTGGGCAAAGAACCAATCACGGTGCCGCGCGGATCGCGTGTGAGGGGATGGATTTGCATGTCAACGCTGTTTCCGGCGTGCGTCCTAAGCAAGCCGAGGTTGGGAGCGACGGCGCGCGGTTGATCCAAGCTGCTCAAAAAACTACGACCGACGGTGGTCTCGGTGGTGCCAAAATGCCCGCCCGTCTTGCTGTCGCAAAAGCGCTCGACGGTGGCCACGCCCTGAACGGGATCGGCGAGCGCCCCCGTTGCCACAAAGAGCATAAGGTAAAGCGTGCTTTTCTCGCGCATGGCATTGCCGTCAAAGTTGTCGATGCGATTGAGGGCATTTGCATATAGGCGGCTGTCCAGCTTGTAGCTGGCGAGAGCCGACATCATTTCGTTGGCGGCCGGACCGCGATAGTGCTCAGCGATTGCCCGATAGGCGGACTCGCCGCCGCCGAGCTTGCTGCAGATTGCCGATGAAAGGTTGAGCGTGGTGACGGTAAAGTCGCTGTAGATGGAGGGCGCGCACTGGTCAGGCTTGCGATGGACGATGTAACGGGTGAGATACGAGCGGTTGGAAGAGCATTTCTCGAGCAGGGTACTGCCGAGATAAGAGTTTCCATTGATGAGCATTCGGGCGATCTCGAGATGTTTAAGACCGCCGAACGAGCGAATATCGTTATAGAGGACCGAGCAAGGCGTCTCTGCTGCCACGGATACCTCCTTTGATTGCTTCCTAGCCAATATGGCGATAGGAATTAATGGCCCCCGGTGGGCGACGTATTAAATGGCTGCGCAATATATAGCGTAACCAAAGCAACATTATAGGCCACATGTTCGAAATTGCAGGAAGACTGAGAGATTTGGTTTGGACTGGACGGAAATCCCCCTCTGTCTTGATCTATAACAATTAGGACCCGGTTTTGTCCCGCAGCTGTTACAGATTGAGACAATCAGCCGGGCCCACCTCGTCCACCTCGTCATCTGTGGTTTACGTGGGGGCATGCGAAGCACGGGTATACTAACCGGCGGCGAATCTGCTCCATCGCTTAGAGCTGCTGCGTCTGGACGGCGCGTGATAGAGCTGCCAAAGCGATCGCCAGCGTGCTGAGCAACGTCCTCTCTGTGCGCACCCGTTTTTGTATGTATTAGCGCACTACCAAGCACGCCCGTGCGGCCGCATGCCGTGCCCATAACGCGTGCAGATAAGGAACAACGACATATGCGTAATTCTGTATCCGACGTCACGGACGCCGAGATTCTGGACGAGACCCGCGAGGCCATGACCCAGGCTGCCTTCGATGCCGCCGACGAGGCAAATGCTGCCCAGGCCGTCGAGTCCGCTACCGAGAGCCTGCCCGCCTTTGACGAGCTGGGGCTTTCCGACGAGATGCTTCGTGCTATCGAGAACCTGGGCTACACGGCGCCAACGCCTGTTCAGGCCGGCTCCATCCCTGTGGTGCTCGAGGGCCGTGACCTGCTTGCCGCCGCTCAGACCGGCACCGGCAAGACGGCTGCCTTTTTGCTGCCGACCATGAACAATCTGGAGCACATCGCTCCTCCCAAACCCGTGCGCGAGCGCGGCGGCCGCAACCGCCGTCGCGGTGTTAAAAAGCCCGAGGGCAACGGCCGTGGCCCCGTGATGCTCGTCATCACCCCCACGCGCGAGCTTG
>URWC01000055.1 GCA_900551555.1 uncultured Collinsella sp.
ACCTTCATTACTCCAACGACGAATTCTAGGCGGTGTCCCCTCCCTTTCAAGAAAGAGAAGAGGCGGGGCATGCCCCGCCTCTTACACCACATCTCTGCGCGCTACCATTTCGACTTGCCATCTGGCCTTATTAGTCCAAAATTGCTGCTACCAAATCGGTAACAGTACTCATATTTGATGTTTTTTGACCAGCAGGTCTCCCTGCCTTAGCAAATCTAAGGCAAAACGGGCTCCAGACCGCTGAATCATGCCGCATAGGGCACGTCCGCAGTCCGGAACTCGGTCCAAATTGAGTTATTGCGCCGCGTTAGCCCAAAACACCCGACAGGATCTCGATCAGACTGTCCACGTCGGCTTCCTCGCAGACGAGTGGCGGCAGGAAACGCAGCGTATGCGCACCCGTAGCGTTGATCACGGCACCGGCGGCCAGCGCGCGGGCAACAACACCATGCGCGTCGCCCGCGGCATCATCCAAATCACAGCCGAGCATCAAGCCGCGGCCACGTACCTCGGTCACGTGCGGCAGCTTGGCGAGCTTTGCCTCCATATAGGCGCCCACCTTGGCAGCATGGTCGGCATAATCGCCGCGCACGAGCGCGGAGAGCGTCGCGGCGCACGCCGAGACGGCCAAGCAGCTACCGCCAAAGGTCGAGCCGTGGTCCCCCGGCTTAAACACGTCGGCAATCTCCTTCTTTGCCACCACGGCACCCATGGGCACGCCATCGGCAATGCCCTTGGCAAGGCTCATAATGTCGGGCTCCACGCCATAGGTTTGGAATGCAAATGGCTTGCCAGAGCGGAAGATGCCGCACTGGACCTCGTCGGCGATAAGCACGGCACCCACCTCGTGCGCCAAGTCGCGCGCCGTAGCCATAAACTCCTCGGTCATGGGATGCACACCGCTCTCACCCTGGATCGGCTCGAGCATCACGGCGCAAATTTCGCTCCCCAGCTGCTTAAAGATCGCACGCAGCTCATCCACATCGTTGGGCGTGCAGGCCACAAAGCCACCCGGCAGCGGGCGGAAGCTGTCCTGCAGCCAATCCTGCATGGTGGCGGCAATGGTCTCGAGCGTACGGCCGTGGAAGCCGCCGCGCATGCACACGATGGTGTTGCCGCCATTACCGGCACGCTTGGCGTACAGGCGCGCGAGCTTCATCGAGCCCTCGTTGGCCTCGGCGCCAGAGTTGGCAAAGAAGGTCTCCCAAACCTGCTCATCCGCAGCCGGGGCACCAAGAGCAGCTGCCGTGGTCTCATCGCCGGCGACAATGGCATCGGCAAGCACGCGCGCACCATCTACGTCGTCGTTAGCAAGCTTGGACAGCAGCGCCGCGACCTGCCCGCGCTGCTCAATGTAGAAGTAATTGGAGACATGCATGAGCTTTTTGGTCTGTGCCTCGAGCGCCGAGAGCACAGCCGGGTCGCCATGACCTAGGCTGCACACGCCGATGCCGGCAAGAAAGTCGAGGTACTCACGGCCATCGTCGCCGGTGAGCTTCATGCCGTGACCCTCGACAAACTCGACCGGAGAGCGGCCAAAGGTATGCATAACGTAATGGGATTCAAGCGATTGCTGAGCTGCAAGTGACATGGGATGCCTTTCGTTGAGCGCCAGACGGCGCGGGGCTATGGGTGCAGGAATGGGGCGGCTGCGGGTCAGCTAGACCGTCTGAAGCTTCTCGACCTCGTCAAGGTTTTCGGTCAGACGCGCAGCAAACGTCGAAAGCGGATGCGGATGCGTATCGAACTCGTAAGCCGTCTCGGTGGAATGGATCACGGTACCGACGCCGGCATCGGTCAGCAGCTCCAGCAGCAGCGAATGCGGCGTGGTGCCGTTGATGATGTGAGCACGAAATACGCCGCCGGCAAGCGCATCGACGGCCGCGCGCAGCTTGGGAATCATGCCCTTATCGACCTCGCCGCCGTAGAGCATCTCGTTAACCTCGTCGAGCGTTAGGTTGGAGATAAGCGAGTCCTTGTCGCTAAAGTCCTTGTACAGGCCATCGACATCGGTCAAAAAGATCGCCTTATGCGCGTGGAGCGCCGCAGCAACGGCACCGGCGGCGGTATCGGCGTTGATGTTGAAGAAACCGCCGTCCTCCCCCGCCGCGACGGTTGCGATGACGGGGATGTACTCGCTGTCGAGTAAGCGCTCGATATAGTCGGTGTTGACGTGCGTCACTTTGCCCACGCGACCGAGCTCGGGGTCGAGCGGCTCGGCGATGAGCGTGCCGGCATCGCTGCCCGACACGCCCACGGCCAGGTTGCCGTGGTGGTTGATGGCAGCAACCAGCTCCTGGTTGACCTTGCCGCCCAACACCTCGCGCACGATATCCATAGTCGCCGGCGTGGTCACGCGCTGGCCGTTCTTAAACTCGACGGGAATATCGTAATGGCTCAGCGCCTCGTTGATAGCCTTGCCGCCGCCGTGCACGATGACGGGGCGCATACCGATGATCTTGAGCAAAACGATGTCGCTCATCACGTCGCGGCGCAGCTGCTCATCAACCATGGCGGCTCCGCCATATTTGATAACAACCGTCTTGCCGGTCAGGTTCTTAATCCACGGCAGCGCTTCGAACAGCAGCTGCGCGGTTGCTTCGTTGGATTCGCTCGAACGACAATCGCGTGCGAATTTCATAATCTGCCTCGTCTTTCATATCGTTATCGCGCCGTGCTCCGCTGTCCGCAATCGCGGCAAGATGCGCAGCGTGCCCGGAATCTAGGAACGGTAGTCACCGTTGATGGAGATGTACTCATGCGTGAGGTCGCAGGTCCACACGGTCGTTGCCGCGTCGCCTGCGCCCAGGTCGGCCGAGATCACGATCTCGGGCGCCTCAAAACGTCGCAGAGCCTCGTCCTCGTCAAAGGGAACAGTCAGACCGTCGCGGCAGACCGGCATGCCCATCATGTCGATGGAAACGTCTTCCTGATTAAACTTCACGCCGCACTTGCCGAGCGCCATGGCAACGCGGCCCCAGTTGCAGTCGTGACCGGCAATGCAGGTCTTGACGAGCGGCGAGTTGGCGACGGCACGGGCGGCGATATCGGCTTCCTCGTCGTTGGCGGCGCCGGTAACGTTAACCGTCACGAGCTTTGACGCACCCTCGCCATCGGCCGCGATGTTGCGCGCCAGGCTCTCGCACACCTCGTGCACGGCAAAGGCCAACTCATCAAAGGCGTCAGTGCCCTCGACGATGGTCTCGGCATCTGCGGCTGCAGCGCCAGAAGCAAGCATGATACAGGTGTCGTTGGTCGAGGTATCGGAATCGACTGTCACCTTATTGAAGGTCTGCTTAACGGTCGAGAGCAACAGGGCGTGGAGCGCCGCCGGCTCGACGGGGGCATCGGTAGTAATGACCGCGATCATGGTGGCCATATTGGGCATGATCATGCCCGAGCCCTTGCACATGCCGCCTACCGTATAGACATTGCCCGCATGACCCGCAGCCTCACTGACGTAGGACACGGCGTACTCCTTGGAGTGCGTGTCGGTCGTCATGATGGCGCGAGCGGCATCGGCGCCACCGTGGGCGGAGAGCGCCTCGTAGGCAGCAGGAATGGCTGTCTCAAACGTGTCGATCGGCAGAATCTGGCCAATCACGCCCGTGGAGGCAACCAGAATCTGCTGGGGCTCGCAGCCGATGACCTGCGATGCGATGCTGCACGTCTCGCGCGCGCAGGCAAGGCCGGTCTCGCCCGTGGCGGCGTTCGCGTTGCCGGAGTTGATTGAAACACCGGCGATGATACCGTAGCCCTTGTCCGCACCGCCCAGGTTGGCACGGCTCACCTGCACGGGCGCCGCGCAAAAGCGGTTGGTGGTAAACACGCCGGCACCGGGACAGGGTTTATCGGGCACGACGAGCGTGTAATCCAGACGCTCGGGGTTTTTGCGGAACCCAGCGTGGATGCCTGCAGCCTTAAAACCAGCCGCAGCCGTAACGCCGCCCTCGACGGCGCGAATCTTGATATCAAACAGGTCGGTGTTCATCGTCCCTACGACTCCTTATGTCAAACAAAAAACGGACATCGGTTGGTGCGCCATGCCAGTCGTGATCATGAGACCAGCTTAAGAGTGGCGCCCCACTCGATGCCCGACTACCAAATCGTCAACAATCGAATGTGCTACACCGGGCACGCCACTGTGGGCAAGCCTCGTCGCTCGTCAAAGCCAAAGACGATATTGGCGCACTGGACCGCTTGGCCCGCAGCGCCCTTGCACAGATTGTCGATGGCGCCCGTCGCCACCAGCACGCCCGCACGCTTGTTGAGTGCAAGACCAATCTGGGCGGCGTTGGTGCCGACGACCGAAGCCGTCTTGGGCTGCTGGCCGGCATCGAGCACGCGCACAAAGGTGCGTCCAGCGTAGAACTGCTTGTAATAGTCGACGACATCCTCAAGAGCCAGGGAGTCGATGGCCTGCGGCGTGAGCGGCAGCGTCACCGTGGAGAGCAGGCCGCGCTTGAGCGGTGCCAGATGCGGGGTGAAGACGACGCGATCGGTCAGGCCAAGGATTTGCTCAATCTCGGGCGTGTGGCGATGCTTGCCCACGCCGTAGGCCTCCAAGTTCTCGTCAGCGCTGCAAAAATGCGTACGAGCATTGCAGGACTTGCCGGCACCCGTCACACCGCTGATGGCATCAACGATCACGGGGCCGCTCTGGGCAACCCAGCCAGCGCGCACGGCGGGCGCGGCGGCAAGGCTCGTTGCGGTGGGATAGCAACCGGCGCAGGCGACCAGCACGGGTTTGCCGTCGGCATGGTCGGATGCGGCGGTCTCCAAGTCCCGGCAGAATAGCTCGGGCAGGCCAAAGGCACGGGTCTTGAGCAGCTCGGGGCTCGTATGCTCGGCGGCATACCACGTCTCAAAGACGGACGCGTCGTTCAGGCGGTAGTCGGCCGAAAGATCAAAGCAGGAGACGCCCGATGCAAGCAGCGCGGGCACCTGTGCCATGGCAGCCGTGTGCGGCACGGCAAGAAAAACCGCATCGCAGCTCTTAAGCTCGGGGGCGTCATGCGTGGTGAAAACCAGATCGCTCACGCCAGCAAAGCTCGGATACACCGCGGACAGCGGCTGGCCGGCATCGGCGTTGGACGTAATGGCAACAAGTTCAAACTCGGGATGGCCGAGCACGAGGCGAATGAGCTCGGCTCCGGCATATCCAGCCGCGCCGACGATTCCAACCTTCAATGACATATCAGACTCCTTGTCTGCGATTTATGCACCGATGCGCATTTCGCAGTGGTCGTTATGAAGTGGGTTGAAACTTTAGCACCAAAAGATGCATGAACACGTAAATGGCTTGCATATTCATGCATTGAAACAATCCCGACACATTCGCTTGAAGGGATTGACAAATGGAGCGGGCCCCGTATTGACCGGCGCTCCTAACGGCACCGGGCAATACGGGGCCCGCCCATGCGAAAACCAAGTTGTTAGGATGAGCCAGCCGGCTAGAGCTCGACCGGCACCCATTCGTCGTGATTGCAGATAAAAGCCTCGGGATCCTCGACGCTAAAGAAGACGAGCGTGGGGTCGTTAGGCCCCTCATAGTGCTCGCCCAGGTGCTCTAGATGCTTCCACCCGGCTTCGCGCATTTCGTCTAAAGCCCGGTCATCCAAGCCGGCACGCCCGCGCAAGATGAGCCAGCCATGGCCCGGCCACCAACTCGTGGCCTCGAAGCGCTGGTTTTGCAGCAGCTCTTGCCACACATCTTTGGTGCGCGCCGTTACAAACCACAGCTTGCCATCCTGGATCTGCGCAAACGAAAACGGACGCACATGTGGCTGTCCGTCAACGCTCGTCGCCAAATACCATGCCGGCACTGACGTCAGATACTCCAAAACCGTATTCAATCCGTCCATGTGTCCTCCTGGCACTAGCTAATTCAGAACGGGTAGTTAATTTGAGACGCGCTAGAGCTCCAGGCGCTCCTCGCTGCCGTCGATATCGCAGAAGCGCGCGGCAATGTTGCGGACCGAAAAGAAAGCAAGGCGGCCGTCGTTGGCACTATCGTGTTGCTCGCCAATGCCCACCATGTGCTTAAAGCCCGCTTGGCGCACCTTGTCGCTCACAACTGCATCATCCTCGAGCGCGGCCTCGCCAGTTAACACGATCCAACATTCCCCCGGCTTCCAGCCCGAGAGCTCAAACTTGGGATTCGCACTCAGCTCCGCCCACACATCCTTGTCGCGCGACGTGCAAAACCACAACTTACCGTCATCGACCATGGCAAACGAAAACGGCCTCACGCGAGGCTGATGCCCGTCGCTTGCATCGGTCGTGGCCAGATACCACGCCGGAATGCGCCTGAGATACGAACAGGCGCGCTCAAGCTGAGCCGTGCGGTCGTTGTCGGTCATAGGGACCCCTTTCTTGCGCTCGAATCGCGCCTAAACAAGTTGAAGGTTGATGACGATGACACACGCGAGCAGCAGCGCCGTCACCACCGCGGCCAGTGCATCCCCGCGGCCAAACGTAAGTGCATGCAGACGCGTGCGTCCCTGTTCGCCGTGATAGCAGCGCGCATCCATGGCAGCAGACAGCGTCTCGGCATGGCGGAACACGCCCGTGAACAGCGGAATCGCCACACTGCCGAGCATACGCACGCCGCCGAGCGGACCGCCCGTCACGCGCGCGCCGCGGCTTGCCTGCGCATCGGCCGTCTGTTTCATCTCAGTGGCAAACTGCGGCATAAAGCGCAGCGCGATACCCATAATCATGCCGAGCTCGTGCGCAGGAAGTCCCACACGCGCAAACGGCGCGAGCAGGCGCTCAAAGCCCGCGGTGAGGTCGAGCGTGGGCGTGGTGAGCGTAATGGCGCTCATGCCGGCCATCATCAAGCTCAGGCGGCACGCCATAAAGGCGGCAGAACGCAGCGAGCCCTCGCTTATCTGCAGAAAGCCGAGCTGCCACAGGATGCGCCCGCTCTGGTCGGAAAACAGGTTGAGCACCGCGACCACCACGACAATCGCCAGCAATGGTGCCATCGATGATAGGACCCGGCGCAACGGCACCCGGGACACGGTATAAATCAGGACAATGAAGATTGCGACCGAGGCCAGTCCGCAGAAGCTGCTGACTGTGAGCGTCGTGATCAGAAACACAAAGCCCAAGAGCAACTTAGTTCGCGGGTCCAGGCGGTGGATCGCACTATCGCCGGGATAGTAGCTGCCAAACGAAAACACCTCCATTAGCAGCCCTCCTCTCGCGCGACCGTCTTGGATTTAGCAATGTCCGCGACGTTAGAAGAACCGTCTGGGCGACCGATCAGCAAATCTGCCAACTCGTCGGCCAACGACTCAACCGTATAGAGCCCGCCGCGACGCAGCGGCACGCCCGCCTCCGTAAGCGCCAGCGCCATACGCTGGGCGGCGGGAACGCCCAAGCCGATCGACTTGAGCTCATCGGCATGCGCAAACACCTGAGCGGGCGTGCCCTCGGCAAACACCGCGCCCTCGTTCATCACGACAATACGGTCGCAGCAATTGGCCAGGTCATCCATGCTGTGCGAAACCATGACAACGGTCAGGCCCTCGCGATGGAGTCGACCGATGAGCCCTAGGAAATCCCTGCGCGCAGCCGGATCGAGCCCCGCCATGGGTTCATCGAGCACCAGGACTTCGGGCTCCATGGCGAGTACGCCGGCGAATGCCACACGCCGTTGCTGACCGCCCGAAAGCTCAAAGGGACTCTTGTCGCCGACCGTGGAAAGGTCGAGGCCCACGCGCGAGAGCGATGTCTCAACGCGGCGGGCAACCTCGGCCTGCGACAAGCCAAGGTTGTGCGGACCAAACGCCACGTCCTGCGCCACGGTTTCGGCAAACAGCTGACGCTCGGGATATTGAAACACCACGCCGACCTTGGCCTTAACCGCGGCGGCGTCTTTCTTGTTTGACAGATCGAGCCCCAGCGCGCGAACGGATCCCTCCTGAGGGCGAATCAAACCGTTGAGATGCTGGACCAGCGTCGACTTACCCGAACCGGTATGACCTGCTAGCCCCAGGAACTCGCCGCGACGCACCGTCAGCGATACATCGCGCAGCGCCCACGGGCTGCTGGGGTCGTTTCCCCAGAGAGCCTGTTTGCTCGATTTGCCCGCAGTGGCCGAGCGCTTATGCCAGCGGCGGCGCTCGCGCGGACTGAGCGAATAACTGTACGAAACATGGGATAGCTCGATGACGGGCTCCGACGCGTTCCCCTCGTTGCCAACCGGAACAGTGCCGTCAGCGATTTCCCACTGGGATACGGAAGACTGCCCCGCGATGTCTGCTCCACTTCGCTCGGTATAGACCTGCGCAACCTCGGTAACCATATCCGCCTCGCGCACCTGCGCGTGAACGGGCACACCCTTCGCACGAAGTGCCCTACCTAGACAGCACGACGCCGGCATATCCAGGTTCAGCCGTGCAAGTTCGTCCGCCCGCGTCAAGATCTCCTCGGGCGTACCGAGCATGGCAACGCGGCCCGCCTGGAAGACAGCAACGCGATCGGCCTCAGCGGCCTCTTCCATAAAGTGCGTAATCATCACGATGGTCATGCCGCGTTCGTGCAGCGCGTGACAGGCCTTCATAAGGCCCTTGCGCCCGCGCGGATCGAGCATCGAGGACGCCTCGTCCAAAATGAGCACACGCGGCTCCATGGCGAGCACGCCGGCAAGCGCCACGCGCTGCTTTTGTCCGCCCGAGAGAGCGTGGGTCTCGTGGCGCTCAAAGCCCACCAGACCCACGGCCTTCAGCGCCTCGCGCACGCGCTGCGCGATCTGGGCCGATTCGACCCCTAAGTTCTCGGGACCAAACGCAACATCGTCCTCGACAAGCGTCGCCACCAGCTGGTCGTCGGGATTCTGGAACACCATGCCCGCAGTCGAGCGGATGTCGTAGACCAGCTCGGGATCGGACGCGTCCATGCCGTTGACGCACACCGTTCCCGTATCGGGCTGCAGCAGCGCGTTCAGATGCTTGGCAAACGTCGACTTGCCCGACCCGTTTCCGCCGAGGATGCAGAAAAACTCGCCATCCGCGATGTTCAGATCGATGCCATCGAGCGCCAGTGCAGCACCGTCATAGCTAAAGGAAACGCCCCGACACTCAATCATGCGCGGCCTTTGACCTGGTCCTTTTTAGGCGTGATGAGGTTGGAGACCGCCTTGTACACCGCCAGCGTCAACACCGAGTTAAGCACGGTCTTGATGAGGTTGAACGGCAGCACGGCAGGAATCATGAGCGGGGCGATCACATCGACTGAGCCATACCAGAACCAAACGCCAATGGTAAGGTTTGCGACCATAGACAGCGCTGTAGCGGCAATGACACCGAGCACCAGGCCAATCACGGCACCCTTATAGGTGTGCATCTTCTGGTAGACGATAGCCGCAGGCAGAATATAGCCCATCGTGGCAACCAAGTTCATAAGCGCGCCGACCCAGTCGCCCGTGGTAAGCGCATGGATAACGATCGCCATAGCGGCAACAGCGGTGCCGGCACCGGGGCCATATGCAAACCCACACACCATCGCCGGCACCAGCGACGGGTCGTAGGTCAAAAACGGCGCCGAAGGAAGGATGGGCAGCTGCACGTACATAAACAGGGCACCCAAGGCGCACATCAACGCCATGGTAACGAGCTGTTTGGTGCTCCACCTATTCGTGTTCTCAAAATGGATATGCTGCGACTGTTCAGACATAAGATCACCTGCCTCTTTCATCCGGACTCTAACCGTTGGTACTGGTATCTCACCAGTTCAGCCGGCATGCGAACCAACGCACACACGGGTCGCGGACTCATCGGCTCGGCCGCAGGCACTTTACCTGCGCCACGGCGCCCCTGTGGCACCGCCCGATTTACCGCCAGTGGGGAATTCCACCCCGCCCTGAAACAGCAATTGCAAGTGTAGCACCAGTAGGCTATCGCGCAAGTATGCCGAGGGTAATTTGTGGTGGGGACTAGTTGCCGCAACTACCACGTTCCCCACCCATCCCAAAGTAGCGCGCCTTTCGCGGCAAAGCCGCGAAACAGCGACCGGGACACGTATCCCCATCAGCCACGATCTCCGCCCACGCCGACCTCAAGGCCGTAAACGCAGGGGATCCGGGGGCGTGACGGGGTTTCTCTCCGGAACATTCCGCACTGATATTTTCTGTATTGAAGACGTCGATGATGCACCCGTATACCATTGACGTCGACACCATCAGATGCGGACCGCGCGGTGACCCCACATTCCGCTGGCGCCCACAGGGCTGCCCTCGTTTCCTGACATGTCCCGCGCGGGCCGCGGCGAGCCGAGACCGCCGCATGACCTAATAGGAGCATGGAGCGATACCGCGGACCCGAACAACCGCATTCTATCGCGCCCCGTCAGTGTGCCGTCTGCCCGGTCCAGGCGAGCACGGAAAGAACGGAGCGAGACATGCAAAACGAATCGACACCCGGCGCCCGCGGGCCGGTCTTCTGCGGGGTCGACACCCACGCCGACTCGCACTGGCTGTGCGTCCTGGACTGGAGGGGCCGCAAGGTCCTGTCC
>URWC01000056.1 GCA_900551555.1 uncultured Collinsella sp.
AGGCCGGTGCCCGCGCTCGCATCGCCGCGAATCGCGCGCCCGAGCCGGTGCGCGAGGCCGAGCATCGCATAGAGGAGCTCAAGGCCGCCGCGCAGGAGGCCACCGAGGGCGACGACATGAACAAGGCCGCCGAGATTACCGAGCAGCAGAAGGCCGCCGAGATTGAGCTCGCCGAGGCCAAGGCTGCCTGGACCGCTGAGCTCGACGCCAGCCCGCTCACCATCGATGTGAGTCAGATTGCCGACATCGTGTCCGTGACCTCTGGCGTGCCGGTTTCCTCGCTCACCGAGAGCGAGAGCCGGCGCCTGCTGCAGACCGAAAGCGTGCTCAAGACGCGCATCATCGGCCAGGATGAGGCAGTCGAGGCCGTCGCCAAGGCCGTGCGCCGCAGCCGCTCGCCGCTCAAGGACCCGCGTCGTCCCGGCGGCAGCTTTATCTTCCTGGGTCCCACCGGCACAGGCAAGACCGAGCTCGCCAAGACGCTCGCCGAGTACCTCTTTGGCAGCAAGGACGCGCTCATCAGCTTCGACATGTCGGAGTTCGGCAGCGAGTTCGAGGTCTCCAAGCTCATCGGTAGCCCTCCGGGTTACGTGGGCCACGACGAGGGCGGTCAGCTCACCAAGGCCGTTCGCCGTCATCCGTACTCGGTCGTGCTGTTCGACGAGATCGAGAAGGCGCACCCCGACATCTTCAACATTTTGTTGCAGGTGCTGGAGGAGGGCCGCCTGACCGATAGCCAGGGCAAGACGGTCGACTTCCGCAATACCGTGATCATCATGACGTCCAACGTGGGCGCCCGCGAGATCGCGCAGGATGCGAGCGTCGGTTTTGGCACCACCGGTGAGCAGGGTCTCACGTCGAGCGAGATCCGCGGCCGTGCGATGGGCGAGCTCAAGCGCCTGTTCCGCCCCGAGCTGCTCAATCGTATCGACGATATTGTGGTGTTCCAGAAGCTCTCGGGCGAGAATCTCACCAAGATTGCGCACCTGCTGGTGGACGATCTGCGTCAGCGTTTGATTGCCAACGGCATGAACATCAAGCTCACCGATGCGGCCTATGACAAGATCGTGGCCGAGGGCACCGACCTCACCAACGGTGCGCGTCCGCTGCGCCGCGCCATTCAAAAGCTCATCGAGGACCCGCTGTCCGAGGAGCTCCTGGCCGGCGAGTGGGGCGAGGGCGATACCGTCCTGTGCGACGTGGCCGATGGCAAGTTTGTCTTTAGCCACGGCACGGGCGAGATCCCGGCACCGCGTCAGGCGGGCACGCTCGGTGGCGATACCGCCCCGGCGGCACCGCACACCGGCAACGCCGCGCCCGTGAGCGGCGGCGTGACCTCGGGCCCCGGCGGCATGATGCAAGCCGGTTCTGGCGCGCTGTAGGGCGTGGCGACAATTTGATACGCGCAATCGAGGCGTTCCGGAAAGGGCGCCTCGATTTGTAGAGCTGCGGAAGTTGTGACCGTTACGCTATACGGTCCACCGTTAGCCGATGATGCGAGGGCGCTCGGCGTTTTCGACTGGTTTATGCACGCAAAGTCTGGGAATATACAAGTCGCATGTCTTACTGTCTAACCAGTTGCGCCAAGGAGGCACCATGGACTACAAGATTACCGGCTACGAGCCCGCCCAGCTGTTCCATTTCTTTGAGGAGGTCAGCGCGATCCCCCGTGGGTCTGGCAACGAGAAGGGCATCAGCGATTTCCTGGTCGCGTTTGCCAAGGAGCGCGGTCTCGATGTGTACCAGGACGAGGTCTACAACGTCATCATTCGCAAGCCCGCATCTGCCGGCGCCGAGAATGCCCCGACCGTAATGCTGCAGGGCCACATCGATATGGTGTGCGACAAGTTGGGCTCCGTTGAGCACGACTTTACGACTGATGGTATCGACCTGGTCGTCAAGGACGGCGTCCTCACCGCTAACGGTACCACTCTGGGCGCCGACAACGGTATTGCCGTCGCTCTGATGCTCACTGTTCTCGATGACGATTCGATTGTTCACCCCGCCCTCGAGTGCGTATTCACCACCGACGAGGAGACTGGCCTGGTTGGCGCCGAGACGCTCGACAAGTCCCAGATTAGCGCCCGCACCATGATTAACCTTGACTCCGAGGAAGAGGGCGTTGCCACCGTCAGCTGCGCCGGCGGCGTCGTCGTTACCTACACCTGCCCGATCGCGCGCGAGCACAAGACCGGTAGCACCCTCACGCTCGACATCTCCGGCCTGCTGGGCGGTCACTCCGGCAGCGATATCCACCTGGAGCGCGGCAACGGCAACCTCATCATGGCCCGCATCATCGACCGCCTGATGGTTGCCGGTGAGCCCGCCATCGTCAGCTTCAACGGCGGCACCAAGGACAACGCCATCAACCGTGAGTGCAAGGCCGTTCTGGTCTATGCCGATCACGCTGCCGCCGAGGCCGCGGCCGAGATCGCCCGTGGCATCATCTCCGACGTCACTGCCGAGCTCGAGGTCTTCGACCCCGGCTTTACTTGCACCGTCGAGATTGCCGATGACGCCGAGGTCGAGGCCATGGACCAGAAGTCCGCGCTTGCCCTCATCCGCGCCCTGCGTCTTGCCCCTAACGGCGTGATTCGCCGCAACGTCGCCACCGACGGTTCTGTCGAGGTTTCCTCCAACATCGGTGTGGTTGCCACTTCTGACGACGAGGTCAAGATCATGCTGTCCCCGCGCTCCTCGATCACCTCGCTGCAGAACGAGTTCAAGGACCGCCTGCAGATGCTTGCCGATGTCCTGGGCTTCGACGCCAAGTTTGAGTTCGAGTATCCCGGCTGGAGCTACGCCGAGCATTCGCCGGTCCGCGACGTCTTCGTCGAGAGCTATCGTGAGCTCTTTGGCTCCGAGCTGCGCATCGAGTCCATTCACGCCGGCCTTGAGTGCGGCCTGTTTGCCGAGGCCCTGCACGGCCTGGACGCCATCGCCGTGGGCCCGACGCTCTCCGATGTCCACACCCCGGACGAGAGCATGGAGCTCGCTTCTGCCGAGCGCTTCTACGAGCTGCTCATCGACGTCCTCAAGCGCCTCGCTGCGTAAAGGTTGCGCTAGCAGCAGTTCGAGCCACGTGCTAGCGGATTGCAAATGACATTACGAGAGGGGACATCCGAGCTTTTGCGACGGGTGCCCCCTCTCTTTTGTTTGATAATTGCGAAATTGCGGCCACCTAGTCCATTTCTGCCTTGATGAGGTCGAGGGTGCGCTGGCAGTTTTCGCGGACGGGGCCGAGCATATGCTCGCGCAGGTCCGCCATGCCGGGCAGGTCGGCGTATTCGTCCATGACCTCTTCCATGCAAATGGGCACCTCGTAGGCGAGGTCCATCATGGTCGCAAAGCAAAACTTCTCGGATAGCCCGGCATCGGTGAGCGTCGCCTCCAGCGCGGGGTCGCCCATACCGTGGTATCGGCGGATGGCGCCTGGACCGATGCACCCCACACGATTTTCGCCGCCAACGCTCATGGCAAGGCGCGCCCGGCGGCGCATGCGCTCATACGCCAAACCCGACGCGACATCGTACATTCGAGCCATCATGGCTGCGCCGTCGTTTCCAAGGAGCAGGGAATAGTTTTTCGCGTGCGCATCCGGTGCGCCGATGATGGCGTTAAAGAAAAGTATCTGCGTAAACAGATACAGGTTAAGTTGATGGTGGCTCGTATTTACGAGGAGCTCTTGAATGTCGCGTGTGGTCGGGCCGCCGTCTGCCGTGTACTTTTGGGCGGGCATCACCCCAAGTGCCTGACAGAGGTCTTCTTGATGTAGGCGCCTGATCGTTCCGTCTTTGACTTTCACGCGGTCATAGCGCTCAACAATGAGGGCAGGTTCGTCCTCAAACATACGATATTCGACGTTTGCCGTTGCGATGCCGGCGCGCTGGGCGCTTTTCATGCAGACAAACTCATTGAGAGCCTCGAGTTTAAATCCGATAACGCCATTTTTGAAAATATGCGTCGTGGGCGAGGAGCCCATGCATTCGCACCAGCGGTCGTTTATGAACGCGAGCGCGAACTTGCCCTGGTTGCCTCCAAGTGACCAACTTTCATCTAGACCCATCCACGATGCATCGCGGTCATCTCTGATCGACTTGAGACGAAGAGCAATTTCGTGGTCGTCTATAGGGCGGTATTCGCCAGCGCGATGCAGGACGGCGTCGGCATCTTCTTCGGCACAAAACTGCACTCCGCCCGGACAGTCGAGTCCGATATGGCTGAGCAACGCAACGGGATTGTTGGGCCTAACGTCGAATTCGGCGGCAATCGCTTTTCGTTGGTCCTCGCTGTCGGGTAGAAGGCCAAACAGGTACGGATTCATGACCTGTTGTCCGTATGTGCGATTCGATACGGGTATGTTGGTTGATAGGGCTGGCCCGTCATAGTCATGATCGTAGGTAAAGCTGATAAGACCGTTCTCATCTTGCGCGAGCGTTCCAGCAGGCACGCCGCAAATAATGGTCCGAAGTGATGTTCTGGCCATTGGCTATTTCCCTTCGGGCATGGTTTGGCTAGATGCGTTTGCGGCAATCGAGACTCCGAGATTGGACATGGCGAAATCGGCGAAGGCCCTGTCGTAGAGCTCGGACGTAAGGGGGGTATCTGCAAGAGCCGGAATGGTTGTGCTGCGACGGTTGCGATGATGAAGACGTTGAGCGTGATGGCGTCTGGAGGTGCTGCAAGGTTGATCAGCATGCGGGGCGTCGACTGGGTGCTCATTTTTCGTTTCGCTTATATCCCCTTGTGCTGCGAGCGCCAGTTCAAGAGCGTCGAAAATCGCCAGCAACTTGTCGAGTCGAATGCCGGTGGCGTCTCCTAGCTCGAGCGATGCAAGCAGGCGCTCCGAAACACCGGCTTTTTTAGCGAGGGCCGCACGGGTGATTCCCTGCGCCTCGCGTGCCTGGCGCACGTAGATGCCAGCTTGGCGCGGTGTGGTGATGGGAAGGGTATCCACGGCGATCTCCTAACGTGCAGACTTTTGCATCCTAGTATGACATGCAAAAGTCTGCATGAAAAGGCCTCATGCAAAACTCTGCATGAGGCCTTGCCCGGACGTTTAGTTATGAAGGGTGTTTTACAGCACCAAAATCCCCAGGTGCTCCAGCAAGATCTTAAGCCCGATAAGGATAAGCACAACGCCGCCCACGATGGTGGCGGGTTTTTCGTAGCGCGCGCCAAAGGTGTGGCCGATCGCCACGCCGGCGACGGAGAAGATAAACGTTGTGATGCCAATGAGCGATACGGCGGGAACGATGTCGACGGAAAGCGCGGCGAACGAGATGCCCACGGCCAGGGCGTCAATCGAGGTGGCGATGGCGAGGATCAGGTACTCGCCCAGGTCAATCTTTTCGGCATCCTTGCCGTCGCCTTCATCCTCGTCTTCGGTAAAGGCCTCCCACAACATTTTGCCGCCGATAAAGGCGAGCAGGATAAAGGCGATCCAATGGTCGATGGGTCCGATGATGCCCATGAATTGACTGCCGAGCGCCCATCCGATTACGGGCATGCCGGCCTGAAAGCCGCCAAAGAACAGGCCGAGCACCACGGCAACTTTAAGGTTGATCTTCTTCATGCCAAGGCCCTTGCAGATGGAAACGGCAAAGGCGTCCATCGAAAGGCCAACGGCGAGCAACACGAGCTCTGCGAGTCCCATAGTCTGGCTCCCTCTCTGCGGGCGGGCCCGCGTGTACCTTTTGGGGGAGTAACAAAAAGACCCGTGGCGTACGCGTTGCGCGCACAACCACGAGTCTCGTTCATTAAGGCAAGCCAGGCCGCATCGGCCAGTATGTTGACTTGCCGCGCCACCGGAGGCGAAACCGGCCACGCGACTACTCCCTCATTTATGCGAATCCCGATGCTACCACATAAGCAGCTCATTTGGATTGGGGCTCTCAGCTGTGTTCGCTCATTCTGTAAGCATCGGATTTTGCGGGCGTCACAGGGGCAAACCGTGAGAAACTTATTGACGTTTATGGAGCGTATACGATGGGAGCGATGCCTTGGATAAGAACGAGCTGCAAAAGCGTATGGAACAGGCCATTCGCCTGACGGCACCTGGCCAGCCGATCCGCACCGCCCTCGACATGATCATTGCCGGTCACCTGGGTGCCCTTATCTGCGTCGGCGACACCGAAAACGTGCTTGCTGCCGGTAACGACGGCTTCCCGCTCAACATTTCGTTTACCTCGAACCGCCTGTTCGAGCTTTCCAAGATGGACGGCGCCATCGTTATCGATGGCGACCTCACCCAGATCCTGCGCGCCAACTTCCACCTCAATCCCGATCCCTCGCTTGCCACGAGTGAGACGGGCATGCGTCACCGTACTGCCGCTCGCATGTCGGTGCTCACCGATGCCATCGTGATCTCGGTCTCGGCCCGTCGCGCCGTCGTTAACGTGTACGTTCACGGCAAGAGCTACGAGATCCAGCCCGTCACCACCATCATGAGCTCGGTCAACCAGCTCGTCGCCACGCTCCAGACCACCCGTCAGTCGCTCGACCGCTCCTTGTTGCGCCTGACGGCCCTTGAGCTCGACGACTACGTTACGCTCGCCGACATCACCGGCATCTTCTCGAGTTTCGAGATCATGCAACAGGCAAAGACCGAGCTTAAGGATTGCATCGTCAAGCTGGGTAACCAGGGCAAGCTCGTGCAGATGCAGCTCGAGCAGCTCGCGGGCTCCAGCATGGATACCGAATACGACCTGATGATCCGCGACTACGCAAGCGATTCCTCCGAGGCGAACGCCGAGAAGATCCGCGCCGAGCTGAGCCGCATGACGCCTAAGGACCTGTCCGACCCGCAGCACGTGGCGGCAGTTCTGGGCTATGACGACCTGGACGAGGACTCCGTCATGACGCCGCTGGGCCTGCGCACGCTTTCGCGCGTGTCCGTCGTGCGCGACGGCGTGGCCGAAAAGATTGTCGACGAGTACGGCTCGCTGCAGGAACTCATGGACGACATCAGCGAGGATCCGGAGCGCCTGGGCGACTTTGGCGTTAATAACCCTGCCATTCTTGCGGACTCCCTGTACCGCATGAAGGGCACCAAACAGGGGAACGCATAATGGCGCCCGTATGCGCCGTGGTCGTTGCCGGTGGCAGCGGCCAGCGCTTTGGTAACCCCGGTGGCAAGCAGCTTGTCAACGTTGCGGGCCGTCCCCTTATGAGCTGGTCCATCCGCGCATTTGATCGGGTCGAAAGGGTCGGCCACATCGTCGTGGTTTGCCCTGCCGTCGTGCCGAGATGCGCCGCCTGGCCATCGACCCGTTTGACTATGACACGCCTATCAGCTTTGCCGATGCCGGCGATACCCGCCAGGATTCCACCCGTGCCGGCGTGCATGCGGTTCCGGCGGGCTTTGAATACGTCGCCATTCACGACGGCGCTCGTCCGCTTATTACTACCGAGGCCATCGATCACGCTATCGACGTGCTCGTGAGCGACCGTGCCCTCGACGGTGTCGTGTGCGGCCAGCCCGCGATCGACACGCTTAAGATCGTCGACGGCGATAATATCGTCGAGACGCCGCCGCGCGAGCTCTATTGGGCCGCGCAGACGCCGCAGATCTTTAGCGTCGACGCCATGAAGCGCGCTCACGCCGCTGCTATCGCCGAGGGCTTTATCGGTACCGATGATTCATCGCTGGTCGAGCGCATGGGCGGGCGCGTCCGCTGTGTCCAGAGCCCGCGCGATAACCTTAAGGTGACGGTGCCCGAGGATCTGCGTCCCGTAACCGCGATTCTGCTTGGCCGCATGGCCGAGGGAGAGGACCTTCCCTATGTTCAGTAACCTGCGCATTGGCCACGGCTACGACGTCCACCGTTTGGTGGAGGGGCGTCGATGTATCATCGGCGGGGTCGACATTCCCTACGAGCGCGGCCTGCTGGGCCACTCGGATGCCGATGTGCTCGCGCACGCCTTGGCCGACGCCATTCTGGGCGCCTGCCGCGGGGGAGACATCGGCAAGCTATTCCCCGACACCGATCCCGCCTACGAGGGTGCCGATTCGATGGTGCTGCTCGCTCGCGTGATGGACTACGCGCGCGAGCTGGGCTTTGAGTTTGTCGATGCCGATTGCACCATTGCCTGTCAGCAACCCAAGATCACCCCGCACCGCGATGCCATGCGCGCCAACCTTGCCCATGCCCTGGGCGTTGACGTCGAAAACGTGGGAGTCGCCGCCACCACGACCGAAAAGCTCGGTTGGGAAGGCCAGGGCGAGGGAATCGGCGCTTGGGCCGTCTGCCTGCTACAGAAAACCGTTAAGGAGTAACGAATGCGTATCTACAACAGCGCTACCCATAAAAAGGAAGAGTTCCAGCCCATCGAGTCCGGCAAGGTCCGCATGTACGTGTGCGGCCCCACGGTCTACGACAACATCCACATCGGCAATGCCCGCACGTTCATCAGCTTTGACGTGATTCGTCGCTGGCTCATCGCGAGCGGCTACGAGGTCACGTTCGCCCAGAACCTCACCGATGTCGATGACAAGATCATCAAGCGCGCCAACGAGCAGGGCCGTACCGCCGCCGAGGTTGCGACGGAGTTCTCTGACAAGTTTATCGGCGTTATGCGCGCCGCCAACGTGCTCGATCCCGATGTGCGCCCCCGCGCCACCAAGGAGATCGGCCCCATGATCGCCATGATCAAGACGCTCATCGAGCAGGGCCACGCCTACGCCGCCGATAACGGCGACGTGTACTTTGCCGTGCGCAGCGATCCCAACTATGGTCAGGTCTCGGGCCGCAACATCGACGACCTTATGGTTGGCGCGCGCATCGAGGAGAACGAGGACAAGAACGACCCGCTCGACTTTGCCCTGTGGAAGGCCGCCAAGCCCGGCGAGCCCAGCTGGCCGAGCCCCTGGGGCGAGGGCCGTCCCGGTTGGCACACCGAGTGCGCCGCCATGGTGCATCGCTACCTGGGCACTCCGATCGACATCCACGGCGGCGGCTCCGACCTTGCCTTCCCGCATCACGAGAACGAGTGCGCTCAGGCCACCTGCGCCTGGCACCAGGGCTTCTCCAACACCTGGATGCACACGGGCATGCTGCTGGTAGACGGCGAGAAGATGTCCAAGTCGCTCGGCAACTTCTTTACGCTGGCCGAGGTCCTCGAGCAGCACTCCGCCGCCGCCCTGCGCCTGCTGATGCTGCAGACGAGCTATCGCTCGCCGCTCGACTTTTCTTGGGAGCGCCTGGAGGGTGCCGAGAACTCGCTCACGCGTATCGCCGGTACGGTCGAGAACCTGCGCTGGGCCGCGAACCATGCGACGGCCGATGCCGATGAGGCAGCATCCGAGGCGTTTGCCGCCAAGGCCGCCGAGACCCGTGCCACCTTTAAGGAGTGCATGGACGACGACTTTAACACCGCCGGTGCCATGGGTGCTGTCTTTGGCTTTGTGACCGAGTGCAACCAGTACCTGGAGCAGGCGGGCGATGCTGTCGACAAGGCCGCAGTCCTGGCTGCCGCCGATACGCTGGCCGAGCTGCTCGATACGTTTGGCGTTGAGCTTCCCGAGCCCAAGGTCGAGCTGCCGCTGGGTCTGCTGGGCGTTGCCGCCGGTCTGGTTGCCTATACGGGCGACGACGTGGACGAGGCTGCTGCCAAGATTCTCGAGGCCCGCGCCGAGGCCCGTGCCGCCAAGAACTGGGATCTGGCCGACGCCATCCGCGACCAGCTCAAGGACCTGGGGCTGACGATCGAGGATACTGCCGCCGGCACTCGTATTAAGACTCTCTAGTTATTTGTCGACCGTTCGAGGTGCGGCAGATTGCCTTGAAAGAGGAGGGCATAGACCTGGTGGTCATGCCTGACGATTGAAAGGCAAGGTGCCGTGGCTCGGACGGTCGATTCTTGTTCGTTATCTATTTAAGGAGGTCGCTTTATGGCCGACAATCGCAAGCGTGCACCGCGTGGAGGCAAGCAGGCTGCTTCTGGCTCGCGTCCGGGTCGCCGCAACGACCGCGCTGCCGCTCCCAAGGGCCAGCGCGAGCGCTCCCAAGCCCAGGCTGCACGTCCGCAGCGAGATCGCAACCGCGACAACGTTCAGGCTCCCAAGGGCGAGTTTATCGAAGGTCGCCGTGCTGCCGCCGAGGCGCTACGCACTGGTTTTCCCATCAAGTGTGCGCTCATTGCCGAGGGCGGGGAGCGCGATGCCGCCTTGTCGCGCCTGATCGATGACCTCAATGCCGCGGGCGTCCGCATTAAGTATGTGCCGCGCGCGCAGCTCGATGCGCTGTCGAGCCATGGCGCTCACCAGGGCATTGCGCTCGAGGTTGGTAACTTCCCTTACGCTGACGTTGCCGATATCCTCGACCGCGCGGGCGACGGTCCGGCGCTTGTCGTCGTGCTCGACCATGTGACCGACGACGGCAACTTTGGTGCCATCGTGCGCTCTGCCGAGGTCGTGGGCGCGGCGGGCGTCATCATTGCCAACAAGCGC
>URWC01000057.1 GCA_900551555.1 uncultured Collinsella sp.
CGCCTCTTACACCACATCTCTGCGCGCTACCCCCCAGGAAGCACCCTGCGGGTAAAAAATGCCAAATATGAGTAATGTTGCTAACCTAGTAACATATCCGTCTAGCGAGATAATAGACAAAGTGATAAATATGTTCATTAACGTTGGCACGCAGAAGCCTGCTAACGGGCGTTTTGATTAATTTGAAGGCGTATAGAGCCCGCAAAGAGGTCGTTTGAGGCGGTTTTGGCTGTTACTAAAAAGGTAACAGTACTCATATTTGCCCTTTTTTGCCCACAGACCTTTGAGGGTGCGGCGAAAAGGGCTTGTTTTGATTGTTTGGGGCAGGCACGAGGCGCGGAAACGATGTCTGGAGCGACGGAGCGGCCTGGAATTCATCCGTAGAGGTCTTCATTGGCTGCGCCAGGAGTGTCCCTAACTGCCGGAGGGGGTGTCTGCCGTGGCAGACACCCCCTCCGGATGTGGGAAGTTTGCGCTGCAGGTTACTTGTCGGTGCCCAACTTGTGCGGCTTGAAGGCAAGCGCATTGATGAGTGCGTCGGTGGCAGACTTGACGGCTGCCGGCTGCGGATCGTTGACGTGATCCTCGGGATGCACGGGCAGGTCCTTCTTGACTGCGTCGTGGATCAAGTTGAGGTACTCAGTCACGCCAGTGGTCGATAGGTGCGTGCCATCGCCATCGAACAGGTCGTTGCGGTTGGCACTGTATCCGTACCAATCGATAACGCGCACGTTCTTGTAGCGCGTAGCGGCGTTGGCGATGGCCTGGTTGGTAGAGCCAACCCACGGCTGCGGGCTGCGCGTGTTCACAAACACCACAATACGCTTATCTCCTGCATCGGCCATGATGGCGTCGATCTGGTCGTCGGTTACCAAGCCGTTGGTGCCCAGGGCAAAGACCACGATCTTGCCGGCAAGGTTCTGCTGGATATAGCCCTCAAATGTCGCGCGCCCCGCATCAAACTGGCGGCCCTTTTCGGCATCGATATGGCTGTGCGGGAACACGCCGTCAAAGGTGTCTACGGCACGCAGCGACACGGAGTCGCCGATCATAAGCAGATCGTAGGAGCCATCGGGGAAGCCGTCGTTGTCCTTGTCGGTGTCGTCGGCCGCCTGCTGGTCGGTGGGCGCGGTGTTCTTGGCTTCCTTGTTCAGAACTTCGGCGCCCTCGCCGCTCAGCGCAGACGTCTCGGGCACAAAGATCAGGCCGCCCAGTGCAACGACCAACACGACAGCGCAGGCTGCGCAGACAGGGATGTGCGTGCGTGCCCAGTTGGCGGGCGTGGTGGTGCCATCGCGGAATTCGGCGACGGTGCGCCCAAAGGCGCCCTTCCTAAACGGAGTCTCGATAAAGCGATAGCAGCACTCTGCCACGGCGACCACCAACAACACCTGCAAAATGTACTGCCACCACGGCGTATCGTTGATGTTGGCGACCGGGTTCATGAGGAGCAGCAGCGGATAGTGCCACAGGTAGATGCTGTAGGAGCGCTTGCCAACCCACACGAGTGGCTCGGCGGATAGCGCGCGGGCAACCATTCCCTGGGGCTGCACGCAGGCCGCGATGACCATGAGCGTGAGGATCGAGCACAGCAGCGTGCCTCCGCGATACTGGAAGGCGGTGTAGCCGTTGGTGAGCGCGACCATGGCGGCAAGGCCAACCAGACCCACGACGCCCAACACATCGATGGATGCGGGCGAGGACCAAAAACGCACGAGGGCGCTCGGCTGTGCCGGGGCGGTCTCGGCTGCTTCGTCGGCCTTCTCGCCAGGTTTGCCCTCGGCGTTCTTGCCGTGCTTGGCGGCGCCAGCCAGGCGATTGAGCCCCAAACGATGAGCGAGACGCACCGGCGCCAGGTCGCGATCGGGGATAAAGGCCATCCAGGCACCCAGCAGCAGCGAGAACACGCGGGTGTCGGTGCCGTAGTACACGCGGCTGGGGTCGGCGGCAGGGTTGTAAAGCACCATCATGGCGAGGGCAGATACCGCGGCAAGGCCCAGAACCACGCGGCGCGTGTTGGGCTTGCTCACATGCATGGATACCATGGCAAACAGCAGCGGCGGCCAAATCAGGTAGAACTGTTCCTCGATGGCAAGCGACCAAAAGTGCGTGAGCGGTGAGGGGTCGCCCAGAGCATTGAAGTACGAGACGTTTTGAGCAATCTGCCACCAGTTGTTAAAGAACAGCAGCGACGGCAAGATGTCGGGGCGCATCTTGGTGAGCATCACGTGGTTGAAGACGGTGCACAGCGCGCAGGTCACCACCACGACGGTTACCACGGCGGGGACCAGGCGACGGATGCGGCGAATCCAGAAGCTCTTGAGGTCGATGCGGCCAGTCTTAGCGACTTCGTTGAGCAGCAAGCGCGTGATCAGATAGCCCGAAAGCACAAAGAAGATCGTGACGCCGAGCAGACCGCCCTGCGCCCACGTGAGGTTAAGGTGATAGAGCACCACCGCGACGACGGCGAGCGTACGCAGGCCGTCAAGGGCAGGGATGTAGCGGGATTTGGGGCGAGCAGGCGTCTGCTCCGCGGCGGGAGTGTTGGCGCGGCCCGCGTTGTTGGCAGAAGCACGATGGGGGCTCACGGTGCGTCGCGGTTCGTTGGCACGGCGTTCGCCCTTCACGCGTTCGTGCGGCGCCGGCTCGTTGCCCGTGCGGCGTCGACCGCGCGAGCCCGATTGCGAGAATTGTTCCATAAAACATCATCCAATGACGAGAATAATCAGCACGTATTCATTGTAGCTGCCTGCTCCTGTGAATGCTTGCTGCTGGCGCAACCTCAAGGGTGCGTTCACATCAAAGTGAACTAAAGTTATAGAGGTGCGAAGGCGCGCAATCGACGGTCGACGGTGGGTGCAAAGCCCGCAGATGAGGAGGTTTCCATGGCAGATCGCGGCATCGTTGCGGTGTTCGGCAGCATGAACATGGACCTTTCGGTGGCGTGCGAGCGCATACCGCGTGCGGGCGAGACCGTCGGCGGCAGCGGGTTTATCACCAACGCCGGCGGCAAGGGCGCCAATCAGGCCGTAGCTGCCGTGCGTATGGGCGCGTGCACGCACATGATCGGCGCGGTCGGTCGCGACGCGTTCGGCGCGTCGCTCGTGGTGGGGCTCCAAGACGCCGGCGTGGACTGTGACTTTGTAGTGCATCGCGATGACGTGGAGACGGGAACGGCGACCATCATTCGCTGCGAGGGCGACAACCGCATCATACTGTCGCCGGGCGCCAACCACGCGCTTACGGGTGAGGATGTGGCCTGCGCGTTGAGGCGTCTGGTGGCCGATGGGCTCGACGGAGACGACAGCGAGATTGCCCCGGCTGCCGGAAGCGTCTTTATCGCCCAGGGCGAATGTGACCTTGCGGCGACGGCCGAGGCGCTTGTTTGCGCTCACGAGCTGGGGTTCTATACGGTCTTTAATCCAGCGCCTGCCTGCGAGCTGCCTGCGGAGGTCTGGCCTGCGGTCGACCTGGTCTGTCCCAACGAGACCGAGTGCCAAGTGCTGACGGGCATTCTGCCCACGGATGACGCGAGTTGCGTCACCGCGCTCAATGCGCTGCTCGACAAGGGTGCCGGGGCTGCGGTCATCACGTTGGGCGGTGCCGGCTCGGTTACGCTCGGCGATGGCGGTGAGCTGCTGCGCATGCCGGCACTTTCGAGTACGGTAGTCGATACCACGGCCGCCGGCGATACGTTTATCGGCGCGTTGGCGGCGGCTCGCCTAGAGGGCCTGCCGCTCTTTGAGTGCATGGCCGCGGGTGCTCGCGCCTCGGCAGTGACGGTGTCGCGCCTGGGCGCTCAGCAATCGATTCCCACGCGCGCCGAAGTCGAACATTGGTTTGGTTAAACGATAAAGACGGAGAAGCGGAGTAGAACAATGGCAATCAAGAAGCTGATCCTTGATCTGGATATGGGTGTGGACGATGCGATGGCGCTGGCCTATGCCATCGCGAGCCCCGAGGTGGAGCTCGTGGGCATCACCACGTGCTTTGGTAACGTGCGCGTCGAGCAATCGGCGCACAACTGCCTGGCGGTGCTCGATCTGCTGGGTCGCCCCGAGGTGCCGGTGTACCTGGGCGCCGACTGTCCTCTGCAGGCGACTGAGCCCTATACGCCGCCGGCGTCCACCGCGCTCATTCACGGCAAGAACGGCATCGGCGGCGCGAGCGTGCCCGCGTCGCCCTACGAGCCGGTGGGGGCGACCTCGGCCGACGGCAACGCTGCGGTCGATTATCTGATCGATGCCGCGCGCACCTATGGTCCCGATCTGGTCTACGTAGCGACTGGCCCGCTCTCCAACCTGGCGCTCGCCCTGGAGCGCGATGCGGTGACGATGATGTCCATTGGCCGCGTGGTCGTGATGGGCGGCGCTCTTACCGTGCCCGGCAACGTGAGCGCGGGCGCCGAGGCCAATATGGCGAGCGACCCCGAGGCAGCCGACGCGGTGCTGCGCTCTGGCCGTAAGCTCACCATGGTGGGTCTGGACGTGACGCATCGCGTGGTGCTCACACGCCGCGACATTGCCGGCTGGACGGGCTCGGGCACCATGGCGGGCTGCGCATTTGCGAGCATGGTCGAGCACTACATTGGCTCGTACGAGATGAACGCACCCTACCTGGGTGGTTGTGCGCTGCACGATCCGCTGGCCGTTGCCGTGGCGATCGACCCCACGCTCGTAGGTGCGCTCGGCTGCAACCTGCGTGTTGATCTGCTGGGCGAGTACCGCGGTCGCACCATCTGCGATGAGCGCCGCCTGTCCGATCCGGACAAGAGCACGCTTGTGGCACTGACCGTGGATGCTCCGCGCTTCCTGTCCGAGTTCAAGACGCGTATGGCCCGTGTCCTTGGCTAAGTTGTCTTTTTGGGACGGGGCTTTTTTGACTGTTATGATTGGTGCGACCATTCGAACCAGCTAAAAGAGCCCGTCCCAAATTGACTACCGAGAGGATCTGCCATGGAGCGCATTGCGAGCTTTTCCGTTGACCATCTGTTGCTTGAGCCCGGCGTGTATGTGAGCCGCATCGACCGCGATCCGGCGACCGGGGCCGCCGTCACCACCTTTGACCTGCGCCTGACCACGCCCAACAAGGAGCCGGTCATGAACACGGCCGAGTGCCACACCGTCGAGCACCTGGGCGCGACGTTCCTTCGCAATAATGCCGAGTGGTCGGGCCGCATTGTCTACTTTGGCCCCATGGGCTGCCGCACGGGCTTTTACCTGGTTGTGTTTGGCGAGGTGACGAGCGAGGAGATCCTGCCGCTCGTGCGTGAGCTGTTCGAGTTTGTCGCCGGCTTTGAGGGCGATGTCCCCGGTGCCGCTCCCGAGGAGTGCGGTAACTACCTGGACCAGAACCTCCCCATGGCCAACTGGCTTGCGCGCCGCTACCTCGACCGCGACCTGGCCGATATCGACGAGAAGCACCTGCACTATCAGCAGGCGTAAGGGCTTTATCGCCCAAAACGCGCGCATTGGGCGCCTTCGCTTATGCGGGGGTGCCTTTTTGCTGAGTGGTCGGGACGAGTGTTTAAAATCGCTTATGTTTGTTCTAGAATGTTCATACTGTCACATAAACGAACAGGAGCGAACATGCATATCTACTCTGTCAACGATCCCGAGTTCAAATCCTATGGCAACGTTTGGGATGACGTTCCGTCCGAGCTCACGTCTCCCGTACTCGAGGCGCTCTCAGCCACGCCCATTCCCGAGGGCAGCAAGTACGTTGCAAGCGCGCCGGAGCTCGAGGGCGTCAAGGATGCCGATAAACTGGGCTTCCTCATGTTTGGTGGCCGTCCCTTCCAGCTCGGCTGGTGCAACGGCCACAACACGCGTCTCAACTGCCTGGAGTACCACCGCGCGAGTGAGTTCAACCTGGGCGCGCGCGACTTTATCCTGCTCGTGGCGCATCGTTGGGAGATCGAGGACGGCAAGCTCGACACCGCGTGCGTCAAGGCGTTCCGCGTGCCGGCTGGCACGCTTGTTGAGGTTTTCAACACCACGCTTCACTACACGCCGTGCATGGTCGACGATGGGGGCTTCCAGGTGATGGTGGCGCTGCCCGCCGGCACCAACGGCCCGCGCCCCGAGGCCGCAACCGACATGCCTGCCGCCGGTGACAGCTACTGCTATTGGAAGGCCGACAAGTGGGTTCTCTGCCATGCTGACAGCCCCAAGGCTGCCGAGGGCGGCTACGTAGGCCTCATCGGCAAGAACCTCGACATCGCCGTGGACTAGCGCATCGCCCCAAACCACCACAAAGGTGCCTGTCCCCTTTGCGGTGGTTTGGGGCGGGCGGATATCGGGAAGTGCCGGACGGGGGAGGCTGCCGGGCGCCTTGCCGTCTGCGGATTTTGGGACATGCGGCCCGCTTTTTCGACCCATCTGTCGGTACACTAAAAGCACTATGGGTACCCGCGAGCGACATATCGGCCACGCGGCCGCCCGATCCGCTCCCGTGGCGGATCCCAGGGGCGGCAGGCTCTTCGCCATGCCGCGATTCCTTGTTGGCATAACACATCAGGTGTACCGCCACCGCGTCTTTGCTATCGCCGGTGTTATCACCGCGCTGTTCCTCATGCTTTTGGCAGTCTTGCCGGCGCTGTTCGCCTTCGACCCCAAACTTTCTAACGCCGTGCCCGCCTATAGCGAGGTGTCCGAAGAGGTTGTGGATGCGCTCGTCCATTCGAGCTCTCTCCCGCTGCTTGTCGCCGCAATAGTATTTTCAATTTGGGGCGTATCGGTCTATCTGCGCTGTTTGGACTATGTGTTGCGCCGCCGCCTTGTTGCCATCGCCACCATCTGCGCCCTGTGGATGATCGAAGTCATTCTCAAGTACAAGTCGTTCACGCCGTTCTATGCCACCGTGCTGTGGTACCTGTACTACGTGCCCATGACGCTCATTCCGCTGCTCTACCAGTTGTGTGGTCTGCGCCTTGCGGGCTTGGAGCAACACCGCCTGGGTCGCCGCTACTGCGCCGCGCTGTGGATTGTGGCCATCCTGCTTATCGGATTTGTGCTCACCAACGATTTTCACCAGCAGGTCTTCCGCTTTGACCGTACGAGCGACACCTGGAGCAACGATTACACGTACGGCTGGGGTTATTTCGCCGTCTTAGTGTGGACGGCCTTTAACTTCGTGGCCTTTTTTATCCTGGTGGGCCGGTCCTCGTCCTTTCGCATCCAGCGTTTTTCGGGCACGGCGGCGCTCGTGCTGCTGGGTGGCGCATTCTTTGCCATCTCGTATGCGTTGCGCGTGCCCTGGGCATGGAGGCTCAACTTCTCGCTCGTCTATTGCGTCTTGTGCGTGGTGGCGATGGAAATCTGTCTCGATTGCGGTGTCATTCCGTCGTATCACGACATCGCCGGCATCTTCGACACCTTGCCGCTTGACCTCAAAGTTCTAACGCGCGACCTGCAGGAGGTCTATGCCACGCCGGTGTCAAAGCCAACGCCGGTAGGCGTACGCGAGGAGTTGCAAACCCAGGAGCACGGCCGCGCCCATGCCTTTGCCGTGGCGTCCGATCCCGATGTGATGTACCGTGCCTTTCCACTGCTGGGCGGATCGGCCCTGCTGGCCCAAGATGTGTCGGAACTCAACGAGCTCAATCGCGAACTGGCGCATCGGCGCATGGAACTGCAGCGCCAAAACGAGCTGCTTGCCGCCGACTACGACCTTAAGACGCATTTGGCAGATCAAGAGGCAGAGACTTTGCTGGTCCAAGACGTGGACCAGGCGCTTGCCCGTGCACTCGATGAGATGTACGGTCTGCTGAGCTTGCTGCCGCCGTTGACCGATGAGGCATCTTCGCACGAGCGTTACCGCATGCTGCAGTGCGCCAAGATGCTTGTCGCCTATTGCAAGCGCAAAGGGTCGCTCACATTGGCACAGCATGGGGAGAGTGGTTTTGATCGCGACCGTATCCAACTGATCGCCAACGAGCTGGCAAGCGACCTGCGCACCGTCGATGTCGATTGCGCCTCGATTATTGCCATACGGCGCCCGATGCGCGCCAGCGCGGTAAGCGCGCTGTACGACTGCGTGTATGACTTTGCGTTTTTTGCCTACGCCACCGATCATCCGGCGCTTATGTATCACCTGAGTGACCACGATCGGTGCTGCGTCGAGTTGCGTGCCACGCTTTTCTCCAACGACGAGGAGGATCTTTCGCAGACACCCGCTGCGCAAGAGCTCGAAAGCGCTTTGCAAGGGCGCAACGTGGCATATCGCCTTGAGGGCGAGCCTGGCCAGCTTCGCATGATCGTGTTGATGCCGCGGGCGGGTGAGTGACGATGCAGATCCCGCTCATTCTCCCCCAAATCGTTGCGCTCGATATTGTCTTTGCCTTGGCTGCTTGCCTGCAGACAATCCACGTTCCGCTCATCGTATCGCGTCGCTTGTCCTATAACCGTAAGGTGATTTGCGCCTACGAGGCGAGCCTCGTGGTTCACCTGATGGTTTCGGCGCTTATCCTGTTCGCGTCGTCTGGCTCGTATCTGGTGGCGCCGCTTGGCGTTTGCGCCAGGGCAATGGGCGGAGCGCTGTGGCTCAATGCCGCGATTTTTGCCTATGGCGTGGTGCTTATGGTGCGCTATCGTCGTCCTGTCATGCTGACTGAGCTGCTGCTCGTTGCTGCCGTAACGCCGCCAATGGTTGTTGTTATGGGCTCGGCGTGGACCGTTGTCCTCATTGCAGAGGGAGCGTTCTTCCTGTTTCGCTCCGTCGCGGCGCTTTTGATGGATGTCCGCAACCGCCAGGAGGACATTACCGCGTTCTCGACCATCGAAACCATCAACGTGATTCCCGTGGGCATCCTGTATCTAGACTCGAGGGGCCGTCCACTGCTCATGAACCGCTGCATGCGTAAAAACCTGGTGGAGCTTCATATGCCCACCGATCTACACGACATGAGCAGCACATGGAACGACCTGCGCAAACTTAGCATGCAAATGCCCGAAAGCAGCAGGAGCCGCGTGCGGATTAACCTGGACCGCTTTGGTGAGGCGCGCGCGGTGATCGAGGTTTCTCCCTTTGAGATTCGCTTATTTGTGCATGACGACGTTATGGTTTCGGGCCGTTCGTTCGAGCGCATTATCGGTCTTGATGTGACGGAGTATGCACATGCTCATGACCGTCTGGCACAAGCAAACCACCTGCTTGAACTTGCGGGCAAAGAACTCCAGGCGCAGATCGAAGAGGTCAAAAAGGTTGCCGATAATGCGGCCTATCTGCGCATGCGCGCCCGCGTGCACGACGTGATTGGACAGCGTCTGTCTATCCTCCATCGCTATTTGGAGGAGGGACGCCTGGACGACGAGTCACTCGGGCAGATCGATCCGCTGCTGCGTTCAATCGCCGTCGACCTGCGCAGTGGCGGCGCCAGTGAGCCGGCGGAGCAGCTGGGCGATATCGTCCACGCCTTTGGCCTGGTGAGTGTGCAGATCGATGTTGAGGGTGTGCTGCCGGAGGACGCGCGTGTCGCCGTCGCATTTTTGCAGATTATCCGCGAGGCCTCGACCAATGCCACCAAGCATGCGCAGGCGCATCGGGTCCACGTGCGTCTGTGGCAGGAGAGGACGGATGCTGGCGCCGTCGCGCGCATGACGATTTCAAATGACGGGTCCCCGGCCCCCGTATCGTATTGCGAGGGAACGGGTATCCCAGGTATGAGGCATGTCGCGCAAGATCTGGGTGGCAGCCTAGAGGTCCACGCCGCCCCGCCCTTTACGCTTGCGGTATCCATTCCGCTTAACGCCAACGACACGTCCCAAAGGAGAAGCTCATGATTCGCGTCCTTATAGTCGAAGACCAGGCCATCCTGCGCGAGAGCCTGGCGCGCTCCGTTGGCGACCAGCCCGATATGACCGTTGTCGCCGCGATCGCCGACGCTTCCGAAGCACTCGACGTTGTGCTTAGGGAGCGCCCGGACATGATACTGATGGACGTATGCACCGAGCACGATTCCAACGGCATCGTGGCGGCGGCGCGCATCAAGGAGGCGATGCCCGGGTGCCGCATCATTATCATGACGGGCATGCCCGAGATCACCTTTGTCGATCAGGCACGCGAGGCGGGTGTCGATAGCTTTGTGTACAAAAACGTCGGCATTGACGAGCTCTTCGCCGTGATGCGTTCCACACTGGCGGGCTACTGTACATTTCCCAAGCCGCCCAAAAGCATCTTCTCGGGCACGGCGGCGCTTGACGATGTCGAGCTGTCAATTCTGCGTCTTGCCTGCGAGGGCAAAAGTCGTCGCGAGATTGCGGCCGAGTTATTTATGAGCGAGGGCACCATCAAGCGCCGCATCTCGGAGATCCTCAATAAGACTGGCTACGACAACATCATGCGCTTGGCCGTGCATGCGGTAACCGAAGGCAGCATCGTTCCTAATATGGAGCGCCCGTAATCGACGCGCTCGCCCGTGTTCCGGCGCCGTAAAGATAGGC
>URWC01000058.1 GCA_900551555.1 uncultured Collinsella sp.
GCCACTTAATGTGGCCTCCGTCGTGAGCAGGACTGTAGAGCAGGAAACTTAACCCCACACCCCTCACGCGGCGGGCAAACTCGCCTTGTGCTCTATCACGCTAAAGTGTATGATTCTGAACGTTACATGACTCACTTTATCTAACTAAAGTGCCATCAAGGGGGGATACCATGAACACCGATATGTCTCGTCGTCAGTTTGTTGGTCTAGCCGGCTCGCTCGCCACGGTGCTTGGCCTTGGCCTTGTCGGTTGCGGCGGTGGTGCCGGCAAGGGCTCCGCTGCTGGCTCTGCCGCGGCCAAGGATGTGAAGGGTGCTGCGGAGTCCAAGAAGCTCGTGGTGGGCTTCGATAAGTCCTATCCTCCGTACGGCTTTGTGGGCGACGATGGCGAGTACACCGGCTTTGATCTCGATCTGGCCAAGGCTGTTGCCGACAAGCAGGGCTGGGAGGTCAAATACGAGGCCATCGACTGGGACGCCAAGGATACGCTGCTTAACTCGGGCGCCATCAACTGCATCTGGAACGGCTTTACCATGGAGGGTCGCGAGGACGACTACACGTTCTCCGAGCCGTACATGCTCAACGAGCAGGTGCTCGTGGTCAAGAAGGATGCGGGCATCAAGAGCTGGGACGATCTTGCCGGCAAGACCGTGATTACTCAGACCGATTCCGCTGCGCAGGATGTGCTTGAGGGTGATCAGAAGGATCTGGCGGCGACGTTTGCCACGCTCGATACCATCGGCGAGTACAACACGGCCTTTATGCAGCTCGAGAGCGGCGCGGTCGATGCCGTGGCTTGCGACCTTTCGATTGCCCAGTATCAGCTTGCCGCCAAGCCCGATGCCTATACGCAGCTTGATGAGCCGCTGTCCAGCGAGCACTACGCCGTCGGCTTTAAGAAGGGCGACACCAAGTCGGCCGATGCTGTAGCCGAGTCGCTCAAGGCGCTCTACGAGGACGGCACGGTCAAGGACCTGTGCGACAAGTATTCAAGCTATGGTCTATCTTTCGATAATTGGGTGCTCAAGTAATGTCTATTCAGGTCATGATGCAGATGCTTGGCCAGGGATTCTTGGTCAGTTTGCAGTTGTTTGTGCTGACGCTGCTGGGGTCGATTCCGCTGGGAATCCCCGTGGCGTTTATGCGCATGAGCAAAATCGCGCCGCTTCGCTGGATTGCGCGCATCTATATCTCGGTCATGCGCGGCACGCCGCTCATGCTGCAGATGTTTGCCATCTACTTTGCCCCGTACTACGTGTTTGGCATTTCGCTCACGCCCGATTCCAAGTGGACGGCGTGCGTCGTAGCGTTCATCATCAACTACGCCGGTTACTTTGCCGAGATCTATCGCTCGGGCCTGCAGTCCATTCCGCGCGGTCAATACGAGGCAGCCGAGGTGCTGGGCTATTCGCGCATGCAGACGTTTCTGTATATCGTGATGCCGCAGGTCGCCAAGCGTATTCTGCCGGCGATGGGCAACGAGATCATCACGCTGGTCAAGGACACGTCGCTGGCGTTTGCCATTGGCGTGGGTGAGATGTTCTCGACGGCCAAGGCGCTGGTCGCCTCGCAGGTGAGCATGGTGCCGTTTGCGATCGCGGCGCTAATCTACTGGGTCTTTAACTTCGTCGTCGAGATGCTGCTGGGCGCTGCCGAAAAGAAGCTGGACTATTACCATGACTAACTCAGTGATGAAAATCGAAAGCGCGCGCAAGGCGTTTGGCGGCAATGAGGTGCTCAAGGATATCTCGCTCGAGGTCAAGCGTGGCGAGGTCGTGGCGATTATCGGGCCTTCGGGTGGCGGCAAGTCCACGCTGCTGCGGTGTGCCACGCTGCTCGAGACACTCGACGGAGGCTCACTCTCGTTTGGTGACCTTGCCGTTGCGACGGATGCGGGTTCGGGCGCGGTCTATGCGAAGGGCGATGTGCCCAAGCGGGCACGCTCGCGATTCGGCCTGGTGTTCCAAAATTACAACCTGTTCCCGCACTATACCGTGATGAAAAACATCATCGATGCTCCGATTCGCGTGCTCAAGCGCCCGCGCGAGCAGGCTGAAGCACGTGCGCGTGAGTTGATCGCGCAGATGGGGCTTACGGGCAACGAGAACAAGGTGCCATGTGAGCTTTCGGGCGGTCAACAACAGCGTGTGAGTATCGCCCGCGCCTTGGCGCTCGATCCGGAGATCCTGTTCTTTGATGAGCCGACCTCGGCGCTCGATCCCGAGCTAACGGCCGAGGTGCTGCGTGTCATTAAAGACCTTGCGGCGCAGAATATGACGATGGTGATCGTGACCCACGCAATGCAGTTTGCGCGCGATGTTGCCGATCGCGTGGTCTTTATGGATGGCGGCCGCATTGTCGAGGAGGGACCAGCCGATCAGGTTATCGACCATCCGCGCGAGCGGCGCACCCGTGAGTTCTTGAGCCGTATCGAGGGATAGGCTCAGGTATTTGCTCAACTATTAATTGAGGCGAAGCCGCCGCAGGTCTTACGGTCTGTGGCGGCTTTTTGTTTGCATCGGCGGGGTTCAATAATCGCCTCACAAGCTTGTCTCTTCCTCTCGCCGCCTGTATTCATACGTGTGCCGAAAGGTGTGCATGGACGGTCGCCCGTGAGGGTAGGGTGGTGGCATAGGACATTTGGAGGGTGAGTCGGCTCGGCTGCCGACCATGCTGCTCCCGGGATGGCACCGACCGCGAACTCTCCCCGTTGGCGTCGCGCAATGCGCGCGGCCCTGCAAGGAGGTCATCATGGGTGCTCCCAAGACCGGCAATGTAAGGAACGTGGTGCTCGTAGGCCAAGGCGGGGTGGGCAAGACTTCACTCGCCGAGGCCATGCTCCACCTTTCTGGCAAGACCGCCCGCCTGGGCGGCCACGACGGCACCAAGCCCACGCTCGACTATGACCCCGAAGAGGTCAAGCGTGCATTTTCCATCTCGACGACCATTGCACCGATCGACTGGAAGGGCGCGCGCATCAATGTGCTCGATGCCCCGTGTTACCCCGATTTTATCGGCGACGCCTTTGCCGCGATGAGCGTCTGCGAGACGGCCCTGTTTGTGGTCGACGCCGAGGCCGGCCCGCAGCCTACGACGGTTAAGCTCTGGTATGCCGCCGAGGACCTGCGCTTGGCGCGTGCGGTGTTCGTAAACCGCCTGTCGCGCTCCGAGGCCAGCTTTGCGACCACGATGGACCTGCTGCAGGAGCGCTTTGGCACGCGACTGGGCGCCGTGACCCTTCCCTGGGGCGAGGGCGAGGACTTTGATGGCATCATCGACCTGGTGCGCATGAAGGCGCGCCATTGCAACGGCGCCGAAGCCGTTGAGTCGGAGATTCCCGAGGAGTATCGTGCCCAGGCCGAGGAGGCCCATGACCATCTGTGCGAGCTGGTGGCCGAGGCTGACGACGAACTGATGATGAAGTACTTGGAAGGCGAGGAGACGCTGACGCAGGAGGAGCTTGAGGGCTTGCTGTCGAAGGCGATTGCCGAGCGCATCTTTGTGCCGGTCTTTGCGGGCGATTGCATTAAGGAGCAGGGCGTCAACTCGCTGATGGACGACATCGCCACGTACTTCCCGGCGCCGACGGACTACGGCGAGATGCCGCTCATCGACGGTGATTCGCTCAAGATTTCGAGCGACGATGACCGTCCGGTGGCGTTTGTGTTTAAGACGCTGGCCGATCCGCAGCAGGGTCGCATCAGCTTTATCAAGGTGCTGACGGGTACGCTTGAGCCGGGTCTTGAGCTGATCAACGCGCGTACCCGCAAGAGCGATCGTCTGGCCCACCTGTATGTGATGTGCGGCCGCGACATGACCGAGGTCGGTCACGCCTATGCCGGCGACATCATCGTGGCGCCCAAGCTGGCGGCCGAGACGGGCGATACGCTCTCCATTACCGGTAAGGTCGAGGCTGCGGCGTTTAAGTTCCCCAACTCGCAGTACCGCATTGCCATCGAGGCCGAGAACCGTGGCGACGAAGAGAAGCTCTATACGTTTATCGAGAAGGCGTGCAAGGCTGATCCGACCATGAGCATCGATCGTGACGAGGAGACGGGCCAGACTATCATCTCCGCCGTTGGTGAGGCGCAGGTTTCGGTGCTGCTCAACCGTTTGGAGGACCGCACCAAGGTCGTGGCCAAAAGCGTGCCGATCCGCATTCCGTATCGCGAGACCATCCGCCGCACGGCGAGTGCCCAGGGCCGCCACAAGAAGCAGACTGGCGGTGCCGGTCAGTATGGCGACTGCTGGCTGCGCGTTGAGCCGCTCATTGGGCCCGACGGCACGAGCGACGGCTACGAGTTTGTGGACGAGGTCGTGGGCGGCCGCATCCCGCGCTCGCTCATCCCCGCCGTGGACAAGGGCGTCCAGGAGACCATGAAGGACGGTATTATTGCCGGCTATCCGCTCACGGGCATTCGCGTGGCTGTGTACGACGGCTCGTATCACAGCGTCGACTCCAACGAGATGGCGTTCCGAGCGGCGGCTCGCATCGGCCTGCGCAAGGCATGCGCCGATGCCGACCCGGTGGTGCTGGAGCCCATCGAGGAAATCACGGTGACTATTCCCGAGAGCTACGCCGGCGCCGTGATGGGTGACATCTCGGCATCGCGCGGTCGCGTGACAGGCATGGAGACCGATGAGCGCGGCGACACCGTGGTCATCGCTCAAGCCCCGCTGGCTGAGCTGACGGATTACTCGACGCGCCTGCGCTCTATCACGCGCGGCACGGGTGACTTTACCATGAAGCCCGCTGGCTATGAGCAGGTTCCCTATGACGTTCAGGCCAAGCTGGTCGAGCGCTATGAGGAGGGTCGCGCCAAGTAGCGTGTGATTTTGCCTGCAACATGCATGCCGATGCAAGGGCCGCTCTGGGCAATCCAGGGCGGCCTTTTTTGATCCCTGGGGGATGGAGGAAAACGGATCATTTTAGGTTTTGGGGCAGCTTGGTCGGCCCTAGTCTCCCGAGGACTGATTGCGGCCGGTGGCGTAGTCGATCTGCACATGCGGCTGCAGGTTGTAGCAGTACACGTGGAAGCAGAGGGTCTTGCCGTGGTCCTCGACCGATTGCGCCTCAAGGCGCACGCCACGGCAGACAAGTTCCTCTTCGTTATACATGGGCGTGACGCGGTAGAGCACATGGTTGCCCGTATCGCGAATATAGTTGAGAATCTGCTCCTCAAACGGCAGCATGCCCGTTTCGTTGAGATAGCGCGTGCCGGTGAGGAGATTTTTGCGGTTGGCGTTTTCGCCGCAGAGCGACCAGGCGATAAGGTGGCAGCGGTTGTAGAGGCTCTGGCCCGGAATAAAGTCGTAGCGCTGCTGGCGCCATCCAGCGGGATGGATACGCGAGATATCGCCGCGTTCGCCTTGACCGAGTGATTCGGGGCCCACGCAGGCGAGCGCTTTGCGGGTGCGGCCCAGGCTGTCGAGCTTGGAGAACTTCTTAAAGCAGCCCTCTTCTGCAGCGCGCTCGTATTCATCGAGCGTGAATGATGGTGTGCCTAGCGGGTGCGTGCTGTCGGCGCGAAGGGCAACGTAGGGGTTGCCGGCGTAGTCGGGAATGCTGCTGAGATAAACACCGCGGGCGCGGTTGAGGTCGGGGTTTTCGACCTCGTCGATGGGGGTGGCGGCACTGTCCGCGGAAACGTCGTCATCGGTGTCGGTTGCGGCGGAATCGGAGCCATCGCCAGAGTCCTGGCCGTTTTGAGGGTCCGAGGAGCTCGCCGTTCCCGATTCGAGCCGAGCGACCAGGTCCGCCTCGTCGTCGGTGCGGCTGGGACTTTCGTTTTGTTTCTCGGCCAGAGCTACCGCCTGCTCATCGCTTTGCGGCGACAGCAACTTGGGCGCTCCGTCGAGCGATCCCGTAAACAGCGCAAACCCCAACACCACGGCGGTGCCGATGGAAAGTACTTGCTTGTAGGCGGGCTTGCGCGACATTGAGGCTCCTGGATGGACGGTTGGGAATCTACCAGTCTAGCAGGAGCCGGCAGGGGCCGTTCTGTCGAACAAATACTCAAGATTTGGGATAGACGCTACTGATTCATTTGTCCCGCGGTCTAGATCGAGGTGGAGTCGAGCCAGTTGAGCTTGCACTCGAGAATGCGCTGCTCGCCGGGTTCGCTGCTTCCGTCAAGTAGGGCGAGCAGCATCTCGGCTGCTTCGCGACCTTCTTGGTCGACGGGCTCGATGATGGTGGAGACGGTCGGTGTGGTGAGATTAGTCCAGTCTTCGCAGTTGAGTCCCAAAAGGCCGATTTGCTGCGGAAGCAGATGGGCCATGGGCTGGAGGGCCTTGTAGACACGGGGAAGTGCCCACTGATTTTGCACGAAGATAAGGGTTCGCTTGGCGGGATTGAACTTGAATTTAAAGTATTCGGTGAGCTCGTTGATTGACGGCTTGTTGTGATCGATGGGAATCGCTTTGTAGAGCTGCCCATTCGCGGCCAGTGCCTCGGCATACCCCTGAAAACGCTCCATGCGGGTGCGCATCTCGGTCATGTTGGCGGCAATGGAAAAGAAATCTTCGTAGCCGGCATCGAGGAGCGCCTGTGTGGCGTTGTACACGCCGTCGTAGAGGTTGGTTTTGATCCAGCTGGTACCTGGGCTATAGATGGCCGCATCGAAAAAGACGACCGGCTTGCCGGCGCGTCTAATGCGGTCGTGCACGGCTTTGAAGTTTGCCGTGGGCTGGATGATAAAGCCATCGACGCCCAGCGAGAGCATTTTGTCGACGTACATGAGCTCGGTCTCGGGGTTAAAGTTGCTCGTGCAAACGACCGTCTGGTAGCCCGCGGGGAGCATGACCTGCTCCATGCCATTGAGAATGAGCCCCGCCCATTTGTTGGTGTTATCCAAAATGATGATGGCGATGACGTGGGTTTGCTTGCCGGAGAGCGTCTGCGCTTGGGCGTTGGGAACGTATCCGAGTTCCTTAATGACGCGCGCGATTTTGTTCTGCGTCTTCTCGCTAAGCTTTTCTCGTTTGTCGTTGAGGTAATACGAGACGCTTGCCGTCGAGGTTCCCGCCTCTCGAGCGACGTCTGCGATCGTAACGCGCTGTTTTGCCACAGCGACTCCTTCCGACAGATGAGCATTTTCCAACATGATGACTTTGAGTCTTGGTGAAGGATACGCTTCGGTGAGCGGCTTTTTCCTTTCATATGAGTATGCAACAAATGCGGCATACGGGTGGGGTCGAAATTTGTGACCGGCATGCGCATCTGCCGTCTACCGAGAAAATCAAATACTTCTTGACTTTTGAAATCGAGGGCAAAATCGCAGGATTCATTTTTGGTTAAACGCATAACTAAATCGCATAACCAACGCTCTGACCTGCGCGTTTACCGAAATAAGCTGGCATTAAGAAAAACGAGCACCTATATTGTTCTTGTCGAAAAGACAGCAAGTCCAAACGGCAGGGGATGCTCCGGAGGCCTCCGCAAACGGTGTCTTGCGCACGCAACTCTATGAAAAGAGGGAAGCAATGAAGATCGTAGGCGTTGCCGCCTGTACTGTGGGTATCGCCCACACGTATATGGCCCAGAAGGCGATTCAGGATGAATGCGCCGCCCGTGGCATCGAGTGCAAGGTCGAGGCTCAGGGTGGCCTGGGTATCGAGAATGAGCTCACGCAGGAAGACGTGGACTCCGCCGACCTGGTCCTGGAGTCCGTCGACGTGGGTGTCGAGAACGAGGACCGTTTTGAGCAGAAGATGGCCGAGGGCAAGTTCCTGAAGGTCGGCACCTCTGATGTAATCGCCGATCCGGTAAAGATCATCGACCAGGCCATTGAGATCATCAAGGCGACGGGTGGCGCCGTTGACGCGCCCAAGGCCGAGGCCAAGGCAGAGAAGAAGGCCGTCTCCGCTGCCCCGCAGGCCCCGACACCGGCGTCCAAGCAGTCTATCTTTGCCGATCCTGGCAAGACGCTGCTCAATGCATTCAATACCGGCGTTTCCTATTTTATCCCCATCGTCGTTATCGGCGGCGTGTTTCTTGCCTTCTCGCTGGCATCCGGTACCGCCGGCGCCAACGGCATGGAGGTTACGAACCCGCTGATGGTGAGCCTTAACACCATCGGCATGGCCGGCATCTCCATGATGATCCCGGTGCTTGCGGCATACATCTCCTACTCGATGGCCGGCAAGCCCGCGCTCGCCCCCGGTTTTGTCCTGGGCTACCTGGTCAACAACGCAGTCGTTACCCCTAACGGCAACAGCGTTTCGACCGGCTTCTTGGGCGCCATGATCATGGCGGTCATCTGCGGCTACTTTGTCCGCTGGATGAAGACCTGGAAGGTCAACAACACCATCCAGACCATCATGCCCATCCTGATCATCCCGATTCTGACCTCGCTTGTCCTGGGCATGGCCTATATCTACATCCTGGCCACGCCGCTTGGCTTTGTGATGGACTGGCTCACCGGCGTGCTCGGCAGCCTGCAGGGCGGTTCCGCAGTTGTCCTGGGTCTGGTCATTGGCGTTATGACCGCCTTCGATATGGGTGGCCCCATCAACAAGACCGCCTCGACCTTCACCATGGCCATCATGGCCTCCGGTATCTACGGTCCTAACGGTATGTTCCGCGTCGCCGTCGCCGTTCCCCCGATCGCCTGTGGCCTCGCTGCGCTCATCGCCAAGAACAAGTTCGATGACGCTGACCGCCAGATGGGCATCTCCGCGCTGTTCATGGGCTGCATCGGTATTACCGAGGGCGCTATCCCCTTCGCGGTCAAGGACCTCGGTCACACCCTGCCCGGCATTTGCATCGGCTCTGCCGTGGGTGCGGCACTTGCCGCCTTCCAGGGCATCGACTGCTACGTCCCGCACGGTGGCTTTATCGTCGCCCTTGCCACCAACAACGTCGCGCTGTTCTGCCTGGACATCGTGATTGGCGCCGTGGTCGCCGCTGCAATCCTGATTGCCATGAAGTCCACGCTCGATAAGCAGGCCAAGTAAACCTTTAAGGACTCCGGTTGTGCGGAGGGATGGATTTGACTCCGCACAACCGCCCCTACACAACAAAATCCATCCGTACTGATAGGGCCCACATCTGGGTCCCAGGGAACTTTTGTCAAAAATCCTCTGGAGAAGGAGAACAAAATGTCCAACCTCACCATCCGTCAGGCCGTTCAGGGCATGCTCAAGCTGCAGGATAGCGGCGATCACGCAACCATGGTCGGCATTGGCCCCATGAGCCCCAACCTGATTCAGGCCGTGTTCGAGCTTGCCAAGGACGAGGATTTCCCGCCCATGTTTATCGCCAGCCGCAACCAGGTCGATATGGACGAGATGGGCGCCGGCTACGTCAACGGTTGGGACCAGACGCGCTTTGCCGCCGACATCAAGAAGGTTGCCGACGAGGTGGGTTACACCGGTCCGTACTACCTGTGCCGCGATCACGGCGGTCCGTGGCAGCGCGACGAGGAGCGTAACGCCCACCTGCCCGAGGACGAGGCCATGGAGCTCGCCCGCAAGTCCTTCGTCGCCGACATGGAGGCGGGCTTTGACCTGCTGATGGTCGACCCCACCAAGGACCCCTATCAGATCGGCAAGGTTATTCCGCTCGACGTGGTGCTTCGCCGCACGATCGATCTTATCGACTACCTTGAGCAGTACCGTCGCGAGCATAACCTGCCCGAGGTCGCCTATGAGGTCGGTACCGAGGAGACCAATGGCGGCTTGACCTCTACCGATAAGTACGAGGAGTTCATTTCTCAGCTGCAGCCCGAGCTCGAGAAGCGCGGCTGCCCCATGCCCACCTTTATCGTCGGCCAGACCGGCACCCTTACCCGCTGGACGGAGCAGGTCGGTCACTACAACTTCAAGAACGCCCGCGAGCTTGCCGATATGGCCAAGCGCTATGGCGTGGGCCTGAAGGAGCACAACGCCGACTATCTGGACGACGCGACGCTGCTCGAGCACATCCCGGCACACGTGACCGCCTCCAACGTCGCTCCGCAGTATGGCACCGAGGAGACCCGCGCCTACCTCAAGCTCTGCGCCACCGAGCAGATCCTGGTCGACAACGGTCTGTGCGATGACCCCTCCGACCTGTATCACACGCTGCTGGTCAAGGCTATCAAGACCGAGCGCTGGCGCAAGTGGATGACTGGCGACGACGTCAACCTGCAGGTCGATGACATCCTTGCCGACGATGAGCTCAGCCTGAAGATCCTGGATGTCTCCGGCCACTATGCGTTCAACGATCCCGAGGTCAAGGAGCAGGTCGAGAAGCTCTATCGCAACCTCGCTGCCCAGGACATCGACGGCAAGCGCTTTGTGATCGAGCACATCAAGCGCCCGATCAAGCAGTACGTCGTCGGTCTTAACCTCAAGGGCGTCACGAGCCGCATCGAGAAGGCTCTCGAGGACTAAGTAGCTTTTCCTACA
>URWC01000059.1 GCA_900551555.1 uncultured Collinsella sp.
ACGCCCGCCACGAGCGGAGCCTCGGGGCCAATTACCACGAGTCCGCATCCGTGGCTCTGAGCAAACGCCGCCACGGCCGCAGGATCGCAGTCGTCGAGAACCACGTTCTCGCCGCAGCTCGCGGTGCCGCCGTTACCCGGCGCGATGTAGAGCTTGCCGGCGCGCGGTGATGCTGCGAGCTTGGCTGCCAGAGCATGCTCACGGCCGCCGCTGCCCAACAACAGGATGTCGATGGTTTGAGTGTCCGCCTTCAAGGGTGCCTCCTCTATGGATGAACGGCCCGCTCCGCGCGAGCCCTTTGCAAGCAAATATACCCCTCGGCCGCCCGTCCGGGCTGCAAAGGGGTATATCGCAATAACCAAATAGTCCCGATTACTTCCAGAATCGGTTGATGATCTGCTCGCGGCCGGCGCCAACGCCAATGAACGTCACGCGGGTGTGTGCCAGATCCTCGATAAACGCCACGTAGTCCTGAGCCTCCTGCGGCAGCTCGTCAAAGCTGCGGCAACCGGTGATGTCGCACTTCCAGCCAGGGAGCTCCTCGTAGATGGGCTTGGCATGCTCAAAGCGCACCTGATGCTCGGGCACGCTGGTATAGCGCTCGCCATCGACGTCGTAGGCCACGCACACCTTGATGGTGTCGAAGGCCGAAAGCACGTCGAGCTTGGTCACGGCGATGTCGGTGAGGCCGTTGACGCGCGAGGCATAGTTGGCAATAGGGCCGTCAAACCAGCCGCAACGACGACGGCGACCGGTGGTCACACCGTACTCATAGCCCTCCTCGGTCAGCGTGTGGCCGGCCTCGGACTCATAGGAAAGCTCGGTGGGCATGGGGCCCGAACCGACGCGAGTGATATAGGCCTTCATGACGCCCAGCACGCGATCGACGTTCTTCATGCCGACGCCGGAGCCGGTAATGGCGCCGCCGGCGGTGCAGTTGGAAGACGTCACGTACGGATAGGTGCCGTGGTCGATGTCGAGCAGCGTCGCCTGGGCGCCCTCAAACAGCAGGTCCTTGCCCTCGTCGATCATGTTGTTGAGCAGCAGGCTCGTCTCGGTGATGTAGGGGCGCAGGCGCTCGGCCATCGGCAGGTACTCGTCGCAAATCTGGTCCACGGTGTAGGTGGGCAGGTTGTAGATGAGCTCGAGCTCGGGGCTCACGCGGGCGAGAGCGGTCTCCAACTTGTCGCGAAACAGCGTCTCGTCCAGCATGTCCTGCATGCGCAGACCAATGCGGGCCATCTTGTCCTGATAACACGGACCGATGCCGCGCTTGGTGGTACCGATGTTCTTCTTGCCGAGCTTCTGCTCAAAGGCGCCATCCAGATCGATGTGGTACGGCATGATGACATGCGCGTTGCCGCTAATCTTGAGGTTCTTGGTGGTGATGCCGTCGGCCTCGAACATGTCGATCTCCTCAAGGACAACCTTGGGGTTGACGACGCAGCCGTTACCGATCACCGACACGTGGTCGGAATACATGATGCCGGAGGGCACCTGGTGCAGGCCGTACTTCTTGCCGTTGACGACGATGGTGTGGCCGGCGTTGTTGCCGCCCGAGTAGCGCACGACGGCATCAAAGTCGCCGGCGACCAGGTCGCAAATCTTACCCTTGCCCTCATCGCCCCACTGGGCACCGACCAAAACGGTTGACGGCATGTTTACTCCTTACATTCATGGACTGTCTACGCGCCACGCCGGCACGCAGAAGCACAAAACATTCCCAGTATACCCGTGCAACGGGCGCCTGTCCTACTCCTCGGCATGTGCCCCATCAAGCTCATAGAACTTGGTGGATGCCGGCAGGAACATCAGGTCGACGTCGCCGATCGGGCCCGAACGGTTCTTAGCCACGACGATACGTGTAACGTCCTCGTCGGGTCGATCGTCGCGCGAGGCCTCAGCCTCGTCGGCGGATCGGTCCAAGAACATGACGATATCGGCGTCCTGCTCGATAGAGCCCGATTCACGCAGGTCGGACAGCTGCGGGCGCTTGCCGGTACGGGATTCGACCTGACGCGAGAGCTGTGACAGCGCGATGAGCGGGATCTTGAGCTCCTTGGCCATGATCTTCAGACCACGCGACATCTCGGAGACCTCGACGGTACGGCTCTCGGAGCGGCGTCCCGGCGGAGGACTCACCAGCTGCAGGTAGTCCAGGATGATGATTGCCTTCTCCTTGTTATGGAGCATGCGGCGGCTCTTGGCGCGAATCTCGGTCACTGTGGTGCCGGGCGTATCGTCAATCAGAATATCGAGCTTGGACAAGGTCTGCGTGGCCTCGTTGATATTGGCCCACTGCTCGGGGCTAATGCGACCCATGCGGAAGTCACTGATCGAGATCATGGCATAGGCGCAAATCAGACGCTGGGCAATTTCCTTACCCGACATCTCCAGCGAGAAGAAGCCGACGGTATAACCAGCAGCGGCAGCGTTGAGCGCCAGGTTCAGAGCGAACGACGTCTTACCTACAGCAGGACGGGCGCCGATGATGATGAGCTGACCCTCGCGGAAGCCCATGAGCATGCGGTCGAGCGACGGGAAGCCCGTGGGCACGCCCGCAGCCTGGCCACCGGCCTGGCACACTTCCTCGGCCTCATTATAGGCCTCGACCATAAACTCGGTCAGCGTCTTGTAGCTCGACTTGACCTCGCGCGCCGTAACCTTGAGCAGCTTGCTCTCGGCTAGCTCCACGACCTCTTTGGTGTCGGTGGGGGCGTTATATGCCAGCGCGTTGATCTCGTTGGTGGCGCCGATCAGCTCACGCAGCATCGAATCGCGGCGAACGATGGCGGCATGGTGCTGCCAGTTGACGAGCGACAGGGTCTGACCCATCAACTCCAAAATGTACGCTTCGCCGCCCACGGCATCGAGCTTGTTGATGCTTCGCAGGTAATCGATCAGTGAGATGGAGTCGATGGGAATGCGGCTGTTGTACATATCGACCATCGCGGTATAGATGGTCTTATGAATGGGCCGGTAGAAGTCATCGGGCTGCAGCTCGACCTGGGCCTCCTCGACCACCTCGGGTGATAGCAGCATAGCGGCCAGTACATTGGCCTCTGCATCTTGGTTTTGGGGAAGACCCAACTTTGAGCCGCGGTCCTCAACCGTCAGCCCGGTCTCCCTATCGTCATATGCCATGAGCATCCTCATTCATATCGCTTGCGAGCATCCATAGTATCAGCCACGGTCCCAAAACACGCCGCACGCGGCCAATCATCACCGAACCAAACGGATGAACGGTCCTGTACATAGGACTTCGACGCGACGTTCACTATGACACTCACTCAGCGCAAAAAACAAAAGGGCGCCCTGGTTTCCCAGAGCGCCCTTCTTAGAACAAGATTGTTGCGTTGCAGCAAATGCTACTCGGCAGCAGCCTCAGTCTCGACCTCGGCGGTCTCGGCCTCGGCGACCTCAGCGGCCTCCTCGACCTCAGCCTCGGCAGCGAGCTCCTCGGCGGTAACGCCGACGAGAACGACAACCTCGGCCTTGATCTCGCGGTACAGCGAGATGGCAACGGTGTGGGCACCGGCAACCTTGATGGGCTTACCGAGCTCGACGCGCTTGCGGTCGATGTCCATACCGAGCTGAGCCTTGATGGCGTCAGCGATCATAGCGGCGGTAACGGAGCCAAAGAGGATGCCCTCGTCGCCGACCTTGACGTCAACGGTGACCGTCTTGCCCTCGAAGGCAGCCTTGGTCTCGTTGGCGGTAGCCAGACGGACGGCCTCGCGCTTGGCGATGTTGTTGCGACGCTCGTCAAGCTGCTTGAGGTTGCCCTTGGTGGCGGCAACAGCGAGCTTCTTGGGGAACAGGAAGTTCTCAGCGTAACCCTGAGCGACCTCTACGACGTCACCCTCGCCGCCCTTGCCCTTGATCTCATCGAGAAGAATAACCTTCATGATGCGTCTCCCTTCTTAGCCGCGGTCGCGGTTGCCACGAGAGGAAACCACGGGGACGGTGTACGGCAGGAGAGCCATCTCGCGGGCGCGCTTGATGGCGTTGGCGATGTCATGCTGATGCTGCGTGCAAGCGCCAGTGACGCGACGGGGCTTGATCTTGCCACGGTCGGTCATGTACTTACGGAGAAGCTGAGTGTCCTTATAGTCGATGAACTCAGTGTTCTCCTTGCAGAACTGGCAGTACTTACGACGCGGCTGACGTGCAGAAAAATCATTAGCCATGTCAAAATACCTTTCATTTGGCAACTTCGGCGAACCGAAGCCGCCTCTCACTCAAAAATAGGTGAACACCCTTAGAACGGGATGTCCTCATCGTAGACGTCGACCGCAGGCGGCGTGGCCACCGGTGCGGCAGGACGTGCTGCGGGCGCGGGCGCTGCGGGGGCGTAACCGCCCTGATCGTAGCCACCCTGGCCACCACGGGAGCTCATAAACTCGATCTCATCGACGATGACCTCAAGCTTGCTCCGGCGCTGGCCGTCGCGCTCCCAAGAGCTGTAGCGCAGCTTGCCCTCGATCGCGACCTTGTTTCCCTTTGCCAGGAAACGGCTCACGGCCTCGGCGCGGGTGCCGAACATGGTGCAGTCGACAAAGTTGGGATAGTCCTCCCACTCGCCAGTCTGCGCGTTGCGGCGACGATCGTTCACGGCGACGCCAAAGGACAGAACCTGGGTTCCGCCGGCGGTGGCGCGCAGCTCGGGATCGCGGGTGAGGTTACCGGTGATGTTCACTCGATTGATGCTCATAACTCACTACTTCCTCTTGGGGCACAAGCCCAGTCCAAAACGACAGTCTTACTCCTGGTCGTCGCGACGGACGATCATGTGGCGGACCACAGCGTCGGTGATGCGCAGGACGCGATCAAGCTCGGCGATCTGGGTAGGATCTGCGTGGAAGTTGATGAGGGTGTAGTCACCATCGGTGAGGTCGTTGATCTCGTAGGCGAGCTTGCGCTTGCCCCACTCGTCAACGGAGTCGACCTTGCCAGCGCCCTCAGCGATCGTGGTATCGATACGCTTCATAACAGCGAGACGAGTCTCGGGGTCGAGCGACGGGTCAACAAAGAACAGCAGTTCATAAGCCTTCATATTGTCACCTCCTCTGGGCAAATGTGGCTTCAGGTCGTGAAGGTGCGCCTGAAGCAGGAAAAGACTTGGTAATAATATCTTTCAACCTCCTAGGCTGCAAGAATATGCAGCTACAACCTCATGACCTCCACATATGCCCATACTCGCACGACGTTTCATGCGCATTCCAACCAAATGCTGACCAAAAGCTTGACGGATCTGTGGACAAGATACGGTGCCGTGAGGACAAGCTGAGCCAAGTCGCAGGTCAACGGGCGCATGGTTGTGGTCGCAAAATGCATACCAGTGGCCCACAGCACCACCCAAAGATTTTTAAATTCATTGCCAAATCGCTTATAAATACCCCTTTTGAACAATTGAGTTGATCAACTACGCTGGTCGGAAGCCGTTTTTTGGCATCTCAAACCCCGCTGCAACGCCAAACGCGGCCAAGCGTTTTAAAAAATGCCAACTTTTCTGTTTGCACTTTGCGATTCCTCGTGTATACTGACTTTCGCATTTAACGGAGAGTTGTCCGAGTGGCCGAAGGAGCACGATTGGAAATCGTGTAGGCGTCAAAAGCGTCTCCAGGGTTCAAATCCCTGACTCTCCGCCAGTTAATTCCAAAGCAGGCCTTCGAGCCTGCTTTGTTTTTACCCCACGCGGAGGGGTGGCAGAGTGGTTGAATGCGGCGGTCTCGAAAACCGTTTGGCCTGTATAAGGTCACGAGGGTTCGAATCCCTCCTCCTCCGCCATTTTGGTTGAGAAAGCTCCCAAGAATGGGAGCTTTTTTGTTATCGAAATACGTCTCGATCCCACGCTTCCCCAAACATGTACGTCAGCCTCAAAAAACGACATTTTTCGACATCTTTGGAGGCTGACGTACACGTTTGGATTGAGCTCACGGGAGCGGCGCTATTCGGAAGGTGCCTCCTCGTCTCGTATGCTTTTCCAGTTGCGGATAAGTGCCTTGCGTAGTTCGTTTTGTTTTCTCTGGTACCCGGTGTCGGTACAGCGAGGCATGCCGAGTGCTTCGCGAATGTTGTTCATGGCGCGGTGAAAGGCGAGCTGGCTGCCGAACTGAGCCGAAGTGAGCGTAACGATTCGATATCCCATTTGGGAGAGAACGGCCTCTCGCTCCGCATCTGCTCCCTTGCGCTCGAGCTCATCGTGAAAACCGCCCTTATATTCGATACCGAGCGCCCTGCGCTTATAGGTCACGAGCGCATCGATTTTGAGCGTTCGAGCTTTGGCGCAATGCCAGAGACGTTGAGGGATCTCGAGCGGTTTGTTGAGTTCGACACCTCGGATGCCAACGCCGCCTTCGCTTGTTGGGAGCGAGAGGGCGATTGCCGAAGCGGTCTCCATAGGCGAGGCCGAGCGATCGTAGATGTGCCTGAGCGCGAGCCGTGCACGTGTGGCACCGGGTTTGCCGGGGTGCCGATCGAGCAGTTCGGTTATTTCATCCTTGGAGGTGGTGGCTGGTTGCTCGGTATAAGGGTCGGCGGGATTGAGCCTCATGCGATAATCGCCGCAAACTTCATAGCCATATTCGAGATATTCGATCCTATCCATCCACTCGGCAGCGAGCACGAAGGCGAAGGCTTCGTCGGTGATGAAGATTCCGGGCGTCAACTCGTTAATATGCTCGTAGGGAAGATTTTGTCCAAGAATGTGGCAAACGACGCCTTTGGTACGAATTCGCTCAAATTCGAATACAACCGCGATATCGATAGTCTTAAGCATATCGGACGGAATGCCGCAGTCGGTAAGGGCCTGTCGTATGCGCGCAACACGTTGCTGGGTGGAGATGCCTTGTGCGCCTATCTGGTAGTCGTGCCGCGCAAGAGACTGAACCAAATTCTGGGGTGCATGATGGACAAGCCATGCGGTTTTATGCGAAATGAGAACAGGGGTATCCATTGAGGGCCTCTCGCTCTGAGCCGGTATCCAACTCTTATGTCCGTTGAAGTGGGGAAATATACCGGATGTGAGTAAATCAACTCACTCATGCTGTGAGCTCAATCCAAACATGTACGTCAGCCTCCAAAGATGTCGGAAAATGTCGTTTTTGGAGGCTGACGTACATGTTTTGGACCCTTGGCATTCCAGTAACGCCACGCCCCCACCCAGTCCCGACCGTTTGCCGAGCAATAGGGTCGCAATCGGCGCTGAACATGTACTATGTACGGGCATTGTCCAAATCCGTAATCCAAAGGACCCCATCTTGCCCGTCGTCGCCGCTATGACCATTACCTCACATGCATCGGATGCCATGGTCGCCATTCCGTTTTGGCTCGAGATGTTCGCTGTTGTCGCTGCATCGATCTCGGGTGTGTTGGTTGCGCGCGAGCACAAGCTCGACCTGGTGGGCGCGGTCGCGCTCGCGGTGGTCTGCGGTCTGGGCGGCGGTCTTTTGCGCGATATGACGCTCCAGGTCGGCAACGTCTACATCCTCAACCAGCCGATGGCGCTCCCGCTTTCCATTGCCACGGCAGCCATCATCTATATTTTCCCGGCAATCGTCGACAAACCCGAAAAACTCATTCCCCTGCTCGATATCATCTCGGTCGGCATCTACGCCGCCACTGGAGCAGACAAGGCGCTGGTCTACGGCTTTGCGCCGGCGGTGTGCATCATGATGGGCTTTTTTACCGCGGTGGGCGGCGGCATGTTGCGCGACGGCTTTATGGGCGTGGTTCCGGGCATTTTCCAACGCACTAACTTTTATGCCATCGCGGCCATCGCCGGATCGACAAGCTACGTGTGTCTCGTTATGAGCGGCATCATGAGCAATGTCGCCGCGCTGATCGTATGCGTTGTCGTGACCATGGGTCTGCGCTGGCTCTCGCTGCGCTTTGACATCAAAAGCCCCACCGAAGAAGACATCGCGCGCTTTTTGCATCGCAAAAAGTAGGTAGCGCGGGCTCATCCTTCGAAATGCAACCGAGAGGTTCTTTTAGAACGCCCGCACGTTGGGTACCCTGTTAGGTATATGCCGAACACCTAACAAAAGGATCAACCATGGCTTTCAATCAAACCGCGGCGACGCCGTCACACAAGATGCGTCGCTGCCTGCTTATGGCATTCGCGCTCATCGCGCTGGCGATCACCGTGCTTCCCACGGCGTCGTTCGCCGGCACGGACACGGCAGGCAATGTCCTTGCGACCGACAATGACGCCAATCCGTCCGGCGTCGAGGGTGACCTGTACTGGGCCGGTCAGGCCCTCAACTTGGATGATGCGTCCATCGACCGCGATATCATCGCCGCGGGCGATACCCTCTCAATTCGCGACTGCACAGTGGGCGGCGCCGTCCGTCTGGCGGCACGCACCATCGACATTGCCAAGACCACGGTTGATGGCAGCGTGACCGTTGCTGGCCAGCATGTCGTTCTCAATTCCGACAGCACCGCTAACTGTTTCTACGCGATAGGCGAGACGGTTGCCTTGCGAGGCTCCACCAAGTCGGCAGCGCTCGCGGGCGATACGGTAACCATCGACGGCACCGTCGATGGCGATGTCGAGGTTTGGGCCGACAAGCTCATCCTGGGCAAGAACGCCCACATCACCGGCACCGTGAACGCGCACGTCTCCGAGGACCCCGAGCGCGGCGCGGGAGCCGAGGTCGGCGCACTCAAGATCGACCGCACCGAGAACGAGGATACTTCCACCGTTAACGATGTCATCGGCGGTATCGTCGCCGCGGCACTCTCGACCTGCTTTGTCGCTCTGCTGCTCGAGCTCTTCTTTCCGCGTGCGACTGCCAGCGCCGCCGGTATGCTCCACCAGCGCCCCATGCCCCTGTGGGTGAGCGGTCTTCTGGGCACGATTGCTATCGTCCCCGCCGTCCTACTGCTAATTATCTCTATCGCTGGTCTGTCGCTTGCCGGAGCCCTCATGTGCGGTGTTATTGGCATCGCACTGGTGTCGAGTGCCTTTGCAGGGTGCGCGATCGCGCGCATGGTCGGACACAGCCAGAACCGCTACGCCATGGCAGCCGTTGGTGGCGTAATCGCAGGCGCCCTCACGGGGCTTCCCCTCGTAGGCGGCTTCATCAGCGGCGTGGCCTTTGTCTTTATGCTCGGCTACATCATCCAAATCATCTGGCGAAACGCCCACCTCAAGCCGCAGCAGCCGGCTAACACGCCAGAACTCCCCACCGCCTAGCAGCCGATCACCACAAAGGGGCCAGGCACCTTTGTGGTGGTGCAAAGGGGTCAGGTTACTTTGCACCAACAAACGAGGCGGGGCACTCGGTCATATCGACCGGGTGCCCCGCTTTTCATGGAAGGTTCTCTAGTAACTTTTTCAAAACCAATGATCATCAGGTCGGTAGGCCTGCGCGTCACTCGCTACGGAGGCAGTTCGCCATTGAGCAGGGGGATAATTATTTTTCACGGCGACCTCCTCCCCGCTTGATGACGAGCGCGACAACAATAACCGCCACTCCGATGGCAGCCAAAACCGCCACTAGCACCAACGTTCTATCTCCCGTCGAGGGCATAAAGCCTCGACTTGCTTCTTTGCTTGGGGTGTTGAGCACCGACAGCTCAATCGAACCCGTCCCGGCATCGGCGGTATCAACCCGCAGAGGGCTTTCGGCCGACACGGTCACCTTGGGCTTCGCGACTGCAACCTGTTTAACGTCCAATCCCTCGGCCGTAACCGTCACCGTACGTTTGCCTTCAAAGGCGGTGTAGCCCTTGGGAGCCGCGACCTCCTCAACGGTGTAGACACCCGCGTCAACACCGCTCAATTCCACATGGCCATCCGCGCCCGTGGTGACGCACGCGTCAGCATCCGTCGACCACGAGCCGTCGGTCGTTAGGATGCGCCCGCGGTCATCGATGATGCGCAATTTGGCGCCCGCGAGCGGTTTATCGTCCGAGCTTGAGCGCTTGATGAGGCTGAGTCCCCAGGTGTAGGCGCACGCATCGTCGCTCGGCGTGCGGGTGAAGCCGGCGTCGCCGGACTGATCGGCAAAGGGAGAGCGCGGGTAGCGCAGGTAGACCTCGTTGGGGTTGCCCTTCGCGATGCCGTGGTTGCACGCGCTGTTGAGCGGCGCATTGTACACGGCGACCACACGGGTGCCCGCGGCGAAGGCGTCGGCCCCGCCGAGCGCGGCGATAAGGTCGCCGGTGCGCACGGTGAAGGTCTTACCGTCGGCCGCTACCTTGGTGGCGCACTGGGCCGTGATGTCGGTCCAGCCCTTCGCGGGCTC
>URWC01000060.1 GCA_900551555.1 uncultured Collinsella sp.
CGGTCAGGGGGACGACCTTATCGCCCTCGTAGATATGGGTGCACAGGCCGATCACCACGTCGGGCGCGCCCTTGGTGTACTGCTCATATTCGCCGTCCAGGGTCTCGACGACCACGGACATCATCTTGCGGCCCGAGTCGAACGGGGCCTCGCCCACGCGCGGGTGCTCGGCAGTCAGGCCAGTGAGACCAGCCTTGCCGGCATCGTTGACGAGCGCGCACTCAGTCGGCTCGCCCACGGCCTCGCTCAGCTCCTCGTCCCACTGGGCGTCGGAGCACAGCGCCATGCCGGCCAGGAACTTCTCCTTAGGCGCAGCGAGCTCGTGCTTGACGACAGTCATCTTGTTTTGGGTAAGGGTACCGGTCTTGTCGGAGCAGATGGTCTGCGTGCAGCCGAGAGTCTCGACGGCAGAGAGCTTGCGGATGATTGCCTGGCGCTTGGCCATCTTGGTCACGCCAAGCGACAGCACGATGGTCACGACGGCGACCAGGCCCTCGGGGATGGCAGCGACGGCGAGCGAGACGGCGACCATAAAGGTATCGAGCAGAGCGGTCGGGTCGGTAAGAACGTTGCCCACGCCGTGGCGGATGATATCAACGCCAAAGATGACGACGCAGATGACGATAACCATGATGGTGAGGATGCGGCTGAGCTCGGCAAGCTTCACCTGCAGCGGCGTGAGCTCTTCCTTGGCCTCGGCCAGGGCACCGGCGATCTTGCCCATCTCGGTATCCATGCCGGTACCGACTACGACGGCGCGGCCACGGCCGTACACCACGGTAGAGCCCATGTAGCACATGTTCTTGCGGTCGCCGAGCGGCACGTCATCGGTGCCGGTGGCGAGCTCGATCACGTTGGCATGCTTCTCGACAGGCACGGACTCGCCGGTGAGTGCAGCCTCTTCGATCTTCATCGTGGCGCTCTCGAGCACGCGGCAGTCAGCCGGGACGGAGTCGCCCGCCTCGAGCATGATCACGTCACCGGGCACGAGCTCGGCGCTCGGCAGGTGCACGAGCTTGCCGTCGCGCAGCACCTTGGACTGCGCCGCGCTCATCTCCTGCAGGGCCTCGAGAGCCTCCTCGCTCTTGGCCTCCTGGACCACGCCCAGCACCGAGTTGACGATAACGACGAACATGATGATGGCGACGTCGGCAAAGTCGGGTTCGCCCTTGACCATGCCCGTGAGCGCGCTGATAACGGCGGCAACGATCAGCATAATGACCATGGGGTCGGCCATCTGCTCAAAGAAGCGCTTCCACAGCGGCGTCTTCTCGGCTTCCTCGAGCTTGTTAGGGCCTGTCTTGGCGAGGCGCGACGACGCCTCATCGTTGCTCAGGCCGAGGTTCTCATCGACACCTTGGTCGCTGAGTACCTCCGCCGCGGCGGACAGGTATTCCTTTTGCATATAGAGTCCCCTCCTGGGATTCGGGCCACTCAGCAGATTGATGCCCGATCATAATTCCCAGGAGAAGGGCAAGGGCTCATCAAGGCTGCCGTGCTGAGCGGCAGTTGATAGTGGAGCTATGGTACCCCAAAGCAACGCGTCTAGCCAAAACAATCCATTTGGAAATATGGTCCATAAGCAACGATGCAGACCGTATGATGCTCAACATTGATAAAACGTTTTTTCTTCGGTGCGTCGCCAAACTAAAATATCGCCCAGATAGCAGCGGTTAGAACGGTTGGTAAAGTTTTTGCATATACCGTTTTTCCGCAAAAAATGAACTTCTAATTCGGCATACGGTCGATTTTTTGGGGTATTCGGTCGGCATTTCGTTATAATCATCTCAGTTTTATTTCTTATGGTTTATCTATCAGCGCAAGACGATGTCAGATGGAGGTCTGAATGTACAAGCGCACCAAGATTGTATGCACCATGGGTCCCGCCTGCGATAGCGACGAGACCATCCGCGAGATGATCAAGGCGGGCATGAACGTCGCCCGTTTTAACTTCTCGCACGGATCCTACGACGAGCACCACGGTCGCATCGAGCGCGTCCGTCGTATTTCCAAGGAGCTCGGTCTGCCCGTCGGCATCCTGCTCGACACCAAGGGCCCCGAGGTCCGCACCGGCCTTCTGGTCGACGGCAAGAAGGTTGCCGTCAAGACCGGCGATAAGATCGTCGTCACCGCTCAGCCCACGTCCGAGGATTTCCACGGCACCTCTGAGCACATCTCCCTCGACTACCTGGCTCTGCCCTCCGAGGTCGAGAAGGGCTCCCTCATCCTGATCGATGACGGCCTGGTTGCCCTCGAGGTCGAGTCCGTCGACGGCCAGGACATGACCTGCGTCGTCAAGAACGACGGCCTGATCGGCGAGCGCAAGGGCGTCAACATGCCCAACGTCAACATCTCGCTGCCCGCCATCACCGAGCGCGATCGTCAGGACATCCTCTTTGGCCTGACCGAGAACATCGACTACATCGCCGCTTCCTTCATCCGTGACGGCGAGTCCGTCCGCGGCATCCGCGAGCTTTGCCGCGAGAACGGCGGCGAGCACGTGACGATCTTCCCGAAGATCGAGTGCGCCCTGGGCGTCGAGAACTTCGACGAGATTCTCGAGGCTTCCGACGGCATCATGGTCGCCCGTGGCGACCTGGGCATCGAGATCAAGCCCGAGCTCGTTCCGCACATCCAGAAGGAGATCATCGCCAAGTGCAACGCGGCCTACAAGCCCGTTATCACCGCTACGCAGATGCTCGACTCCATGCAGCAGAACCCGCGCCCGACGCGCGCCGAGGTTGCCGACGTTGCTAACGCCATCTACGACGGCACCGACGCCGTTATGCTCTCTGGCGAGTCCGCTGCCGGTAAGTACCCGGTCGAGGCCGTTAAGATGCAGGCCAGCATTGCTCTCGAGACTGAGAAGTACCTCCCGGCTCACGCTCCGCTCGAGGTTCCGGCTGACGCTCACGGCACCCGCGTCGTCAACAACGTTGTGGGTATGTCCGCTGTGAACATGGCTACCACCGTTGGCGCCAAGTGCATCACCGTGCCGACGACCACCGGTCGTACCGCTCGCCTGATCTCGCACTTCCGTCCCAACATGCCGATCTGCGCGTTCTCCCGCCACGAGTGGGCCGTCCAGCAGATGATTATGTACTGGGGCGTTATCCCGCACCAGGCCGAGATCACCCAGGGCACCGTCAACGGCACGATCGTCAAGGCGATCGAGACCGCTAAGGAGCTCGGCTACGTCGAGACTGGCGACCTGACCGTCGCTACCGCCGGCGATCCCCGCATGAGCGTCCAGCTCGAGGACAAGGTCTCCTCGACCAACGTCGCTTACGTCGCTCAGGTGCGCTAAATCGCACTTGCAAGCAGACTTGCATTGCAAAGGGCCCGGAAGGCTTCGCCTTCCGGGCCCTTTTTCTGTGCGCTAAAGCCGGGGCACGGCAAAACACGCGCCCATTTCTTTACCAAAAGCGCGAAATCCGCCCTTCAAGGCCCAGAACTAGGACTCCTGGCTCCAAAAGTGTTCGCCCGGCGGCAAACCCACACCCCGTGCAGAGCTGCTATATCGTTTTAGCAAGGTCAAGATCAGCCACGTTTTCGGAAGTATGCGGCAAATTCTGAGACCTCCGAGCACACCCCGTTTTTTCGCAACAAAATGCCTGATAAACTAGCCTCAAAAGCCAGGTCTGCTCACAGGGTTCAGATTTTGCCGCATACTTCCGAATTGACGCTGGCACTCCTTAATCCATAGGCACGCTTTTCAGACAGGAGGGCATCGTGGATCTGACGCTATGCGGCCAAACTGCTTTTAACTATCACCGCATCCCGCCGCAAATACTGGGTCTTTACCCTGCCATTAGCCTTGGCAATATGGATCGCAGATGTTGCGGCCTCAGAAGTCATGCGGTTGTAAAAGACCTGCTTCACGCACCGCTTCACAGGCTTGTATTCACCCGGGCACAATCCGGGTCGCGAAGCCTGTTTAAATCGCATCTCCTGACCCAAGAGCCACCTCCTGGGTCGTTTAGGCAGACTGAGCATGGATTTGATGTCACGTCGCCCGAGTTTACGCTGCTCAACCTTGCTGCGAAGGTCTCACGCAACCAGTTACTCATGGCTTGCTACGAGATGTGCGGCTCCTTTGCAGTGTTTAAGCCCTGCGAGCGAACGCAGCAACAACTCGATGAATCTATTTCGCTTAAGCTCATTCCACCCAACTGCGGCTGGGAGCGAGTTAACGACACCAAGGGCAATGACACCAACCTGTGGAAGCGCCAACCGCTCCTCAGCGCGGCGGATATCGCCGCGTTCGCTAAGCAGGCCGCAGGCCTGCGCGGCGTTAAGCAGCTCCGCTGGGCGGCCGAGCACATGACGGGGCAGACCGCCTCGCCTTTCGAAGTCCAAACATCCATACTCGTCTCACTCCCCCGTGACGAGGGCGGCCTGGGTATCGGCATCACCAACAACGTGCGCATCCCACTCAGCGACGCCGCGCGCTCGCTGTATGACAAAACCTGCTGCTACGCCGATATCCTCATCGAGAGCGCCACCGACAGCATGGGCGTCATTTTGGAATGCCAAGGCCGCTCCGCCCACGATGGCGAAGCCGCAAGCCTCTCCGATGCCGAACGCACCACCGCGCTCACCAGCATGGGCTACGATGTCATACAAATTACCTACGACCAGATCAAGGACAAGAAGAGCTTTAACAACATCGCCGAGCTCATTCATAAAAAGGCGGGGCTCCCCTACATCCCAAAGACCGATCAGGAACGTACCGCTGAAAATGCCCTGCGACGGGAGCTGTTGGTCGATTGGGTTGAACTGTTCACCGTTAAGCCGGCCGGCTAGCAGCTAGCGATCAGAGGGACTGCGGGGACGTCCGAAGCGGCAACGCGAGCCGCAAAGCCTGCCTCGGTCAGCTCGATGACCTCGGTAAACGTTGCGTCGAAGAATTTCTCGGTCAGCAGGCGGTATGGCGGATGGTCGGGCTCGCCGGGGTTTTCGCGCACGATCTCGTGCATAACGCCGATGGTCTTGAGCACATACTCCTTATGGATGGGATACTGCCCAAAACGCGTCGCAGCGGTATACAGGCGATCGGTCGCACGCGGGATGGAAACAATGCCCAGCGTCTTGCCAAACCAGTCAAAGTCACCTTGCTTTTTAATGCGGAACTCCTCGCACGGCTTGCCGCCGTGCGCCTCCAGGTACTGATTCACGCGCGTATTCCATACGGTATCGGCCACCAGATGCGACCAGACACCCAGTGTCAAATCGAGCAACGACTGCGCCACGTCCTCGGACGCAAGCGAGAACTCACAGGCGCCGGGACCGGCAACCGGCTCGGCATCCTTGTAGCGCTGGGGATAGTGCACGCGATTCAGTCGCTCGCGCTCCTCGACAATCGAGGTAGCCGCGGCTGGCGCACCGGTGGGCGAACTTTTAAGCAACGGTGCCACATAGGTATCCCAGAACTCATGCTCACGAGGCTTAGGGATAGGCTCGGGCTTTGCAAAGTGCGTAATGCGGTACGGGATGGGATCGGCGATGCCAGGGACCATATAGCCCACGAAGATATCCGGAACCACGCAGCCAAACAAAAAGGCATTGCGGTCGCGCACGCTATTGGCAAGCGCACCGGTGCGCTCCAGCAAACGCTCCGTCTGAGCGATATGAATGTTCCAACTTGGCATAGCCACCCCCATAAAAAACCTGGATAACTATACCATCACGGCAAAGCCGCGCGGGCGGCTACGCACGCTCTACGCAGCAACTAGTCCGTAGCACCGCTTTCGGTTCCATACGACGGCGAAGGTGCCTCGACCACATGGTGATATCGATCGATATAGATTGCACGGGCACCCAGGCGCCGCACCAAATCCTGGTGATGCGTGCTCATCAAGACCGTCTTACCCGCCGCGACGTAGGCCAGCAAGAAGTTGACCACGATGTCGCATGAATCCTCGTCGAGCCCATTGGTAGGCTCGTCGAGGACCAAGATATCCGGGTTCATCGACACCACCGCAGCCAGCGCAACGCGCTTCTTTTGCCCGCCCGAGAGCTGATAGGGAGAGGCGTCGGCAAGGTCGGCAACCTGGAACAGCCCCATGGCATCGCGCACGCGGCGCTCGAGCTCGTCTGCCGGCAACCCCATCTGCGCGGGACCAAAAGCAACCTCCTCGCCCACCGTGGCGCAGAACAGCTGGGCATCGGCGTTTTGGAATACGAAGCCCACGCGCTGGTGGAACTTCTGAGCAGCAGCAGAATCCTTCAGATACGCCGCATCGACCACGTGCCCGTCAAACAGGAATGCCCCTGCGTCCGCGAGTTCAAGGCCGTTAATAAGACGCATAATCGTCGTCTTGCCGCAGCCGTTGGGACCTAGCAGGGCAACGAGCTCCCCACGGTCCACGCGCAGCGAAACGCCGTCGACCACCGTATGGCCCGCATAGGAAAACACCACGTCGCGAAACTCGATGAGCGGCGTTGCCTCGGCGCCAACAGCACCGCTCGCGCCCATCGCGTCATTTGTATCGTTTGCCAAAACGTCGCCCTTCCCTATTCATATCGACGGTTCGACCGCCCGCGTTACAGCACGGCGCACAACACTGTCAGCACCGCCACGCCGGCCGCATAGGCCGCATCGCGCCAGCCAAACCTGGCGCGCGCGGGAGCCGGATACGCACCGGCAAAGCCGCGGCAAAGCATAGCCTCGTCCATCGCGCGGCTGCATTCCATCGCCTTGATAAACGTCATGCCCATGATACCCGCGATCGAATCGGTACGCGAAAATCCCTCGGGCGCACGGCCAACGCTGCGCAGCATGACCGATTCGCACAGATCGTGCGCCGTACGACCCAGCACCTCGATGTGCTTGAGCGCCATATCAAACGTAAAGATAACTTCGTCGGGTAGATGCAGCATCTTGAGCGCCGCCGACATGCGGCTCCACGTGAGGGTCCACGAAGCGCCCAGCACCAGCGACACATTAATGAAGGTCTTGAGCGCAATCTTGAGCATGGCGCCCGTAGCGGAAGCACCCAGCAGCAGGGCAGGCAGCGCCAAAACCACTGCGAGCCCCGCGGCGCCAAGCGCCGGCACAAAGGTCGCGCGCAGCCCGCGTATGGGACGCACGGCAACGAGCACCAGCGCAATGGCCGCCATCAAAATGAGGTACAGCGGGCTTTGTGTCAGGCACACGCACAGGACGCAAACGAATATCCCCACCAGGCGCACCGGAGCCGAAACGCAAGAAAGGGCGCGGTCGACCATCGACCCGCCCTCGTGCGCGCCTCCACCCAGGCGAACCCGCTCAAGCAGGCTCGCCAGGTGCAGGACGTTCTTTTGCATCACGCGATGACGAGCGCCCGTGGGCTCGTATCGCTCCTCGGCCGCAAGCCAGCTAGGCAGCTCGACCATCGCCATGGGCTCCGCTTTCCTTGACCGTCAGCGAGATCAGACGGAATGCGATGGTGAGCACCGCCACGCCAATCACGCCGGACAGGATATACATGGCAGCCTGACCGGCAAAGCCGAGACCCTGCTCCTCGGAATAGGCCTGCAGGTAATCACCCGTAGGCAGAGCGTCGGCAAAGGTCGGGGCGTCGAGACCGACCGAAGCCTGCAGGCTGTCGTCGCCAGCCTCCTGAACGGCGGTCGCGGCGCCCTCGGCGTCCCACTCACCCCAGGCGTCACCCGTGGCCAGCAGGCCCAGCGGCGTGGCCACGACAAGCACGGCAACCAAGATGAGCGTGGGGACCAGCGAGGTCTTCTTTGCAGCAGCGCCCTCGGCAGCAAGCTGTCCATCGGCGGCTTCGGGGCCGACGATAACGCTCGGCGCCGTCTTCTTGATAAAGCCGTAGATCGCGGCAGTCGCCACGCCCTCGACCACGCCGGCTACCAACATATGCGGGATCATCATGGCCGGAATGGCAATGGACAGCGGGAAGGGGCAGTACAGCGGAGCGCCCGAAGCATTTGTGAAAAGCATCGGCTGAATACCAAACTCGATTGCTGCGCACAGGGCCGCCAGGCACAGGCCGACCCAGCCGCTTACGATGGCCGAAACCGAGGTGCCCCAGCTCTTGTCGTGCAAACGGCTGTTAAGCGCGCGGAACACGATGGCTGCGGCAAACGGCAACACGAAGGCCATGTTAAAGCAGTTAGCGCCAAAGGACAGGATGCCGCCGTCGCCAAACAGCAGCGCTTGCAGCGCCAGCGCGACCGAAACCGCGATAGCCGCGGCCTCGGGGCCCAGCAGCAGCGCGATGAGTGCGCCACCAACGGCGTGGCCTGTGGTGCCGCCAGGCAGCGGCACGTTGAACATCATGAGCAGGAAGGAGAACGCGGCGCAGATGCCCAGGAACGCCATGTGCTCGCGATCGAGCGTGGCGCGCACCTTTTTGATGCAGTGGATCCAAACGGGCACCATCGCCACCGCCATAACGGCATCGGTCTGCGGGGACAGATAATTATCTGGAATGTGCATGTACGCCTCCCGGTTATCGGCGCACGGAATTGCAACGCCGCTTGAATCACCTTTCCAGTGTTACGTAATGTCAGATTCGTAACACTCCGCGGGCTATCATAGCAAAACGGCGCACTGCCGACAAAGCAGCACGCCGTTATGTAATGCGCGTGTCATATATGCAGGCTCAACGGTGCCTTATACCGAAAACAGCAGTCACGTAAGACTCGGCGGCAGCCGACGCTGGCCCATATCCGGCGCAGGACCTAGCCGCGGACCTCGCCGTTTACGCCCTTGCACACCTTGGTGACGATCTTCTGGTGCGCCTTTTCGACCTCTTCGCTGGTGAGCGTGTGGTCGTCGGAGCGATACGTAAGCGCAAAGGCCATGGATTTCTTACCCTTGCCGATGCGGACCGGATCGCGGTAGACATCGAACAGGCGCACGCCCTCGAGCAGCTTGCCGCCGGCACTCGTAATACGACGCTCAAGATCCTCGCAGGTCACAGTGTTGTCGACCACGATAGCAAGGTCGTGCTCAACGGCCGGGTACTGCGAGAACTCACGGTAGTTATCCTGGTTGCGGGCGCCCTTGATCAGCTTGTCCAGGTCAAGCTCAAAGGCAACGACGACCTCGTCGATGCCCATAGCCTCGCGCGCCTCGGGGTGGATCTCGCCAACCCAGCCCAGCACGGTACCGCCCGAGAGCACCTCGGCAGCACGACCCGGTTGCAGGAAGGCATAGCTCTCGCCCTCGACGGGACGGAAGCGAACCTTCTCGATGCGCAGCTGGGCAAGCAGCTCCTCAACGATGCCCTTGCCAAAGAAGAAACGCAGCTTGCGGTACTTCATGTTCCAAGACTGCTCGCTCCACTGGCCCGAGAGCACACCCGCCACGGACTTGGTCTCCTTGGGCAGGCTGGCGTTCTCGCGGCCATGGAACAGGCTGCCGACCTCGTACAGGTGCACGTTGGGCGTGCCGTGGGCCTCGTTGTAGGCCACAGACTGCAGCAGACCCGGCAGCAGCGAGCGGCGCATCTCGGTCTGCTCGGCCACCAGCGGGTTCATGAGAACCACGGGGCAGCCGCGGCCCTCGGTGGACATACCAATCTTCTCCAGGTCGCCCGGGGCGGCAAAGCCAAAGGTCGTGGTCTCGTTGAGGCCGCAGGCGCGCAGGATCTCGCCGACCTTACGGGTGAGCTTCTGCTCGCGGGTCAGGCCGCCGATGTGGTTCTTGGCAGCCGGGATGGTCGCCGTAACGCGGCCCATACCCCATAGGCGCAGGACCTCCTCGATCAGGTCGATCTCACGCGGCAGGTCGGGACGGAAGCTCGGCGGGGTAACCATAAAGTCCTCGCCGTCGCGATCGACGGTGCAGCCCAGACGGGTGAGCGAGCGCTCGATAAAGTCGGGCTCGATGTCGGCGCCGCAGATGGCGTGCACGCGGGCCAAGCGCAGCTTGATGCTATCGATGGTCTTGGGCGCGGGGAAAACGTCGACGTAGCCGGGAGCGACCTCGCCGCCGGCGATCTCCTCGATGAGCGCGCACGTGACGTTGGCGACATCCACGCAGCCGGTCTCGTCGACCTGGCGCTCAAAGCGAATGGAGGCGTCGGAGATCAGCGAAAGGTCGCGGCTGGTGTGCGAGGTGCGGCCGGCGTTGAAGCAGGCGCTCTCGACCATCACGTCGACGGTGTCGTCCTCAATCTCGGAATCCATGCCACCCATGACACCGGCCAGCGCCACGGGACGCTCGCCGTCGGTGATGAGGCCCATACCGGCGTCGAGCACGCGCTCCTCGCC
>URWC01000061.1 GCA_900551555.1 uncultured Collinsella sp.
AGCGGTTCGTACTCGCCCACCGTCATGGCGGCGTTACCGTTGATGTCGATCACCAGCATGAGCACGCCATCGTGCGCGGTATAGTCGCCCTCGGCTAGTGACCACTCAACGTGCTGTTTGGCCCAGCTGAGCATGTTATGGGTAAGTGGCTCGCCCTGCACCAGGCGCTCGGACAGTGCGCGAATGTGGCGGTTGAGCATGGGCACCTTTTTATTGGACATGCGCCAACGGCAGATAAGCGCGGGCTTGTCGAGCGTAAACTTCTCGACCGCCTCCTGATTGGCGCAAAAGTCCTCGTACGCACGCTGATCCTCGGCATTGCCAAACAGCTCGGCATCATCAATCTGGGGCATGGTCATACCTTTCGTGTTAGTCATTCCGTCCTCTTATACCAAAAAGACGGCCCTCCAAACGGAGCAGCCGTCTTTTGCGGAGATTATTTTGTCCCAAGGCGGAACTTAGTGGCGGAAGTGGCGAGCGCCCGTAAACACCATAGCAATATTGTGCTCGTTGCAGGCCTGGATGCTCTCGTCGTCGCGCTTGGAGCCGCCGGGCTGGATGATGCAGGTCACGCCGTGCGCGGCAAGCACGTCGACGTTGTCGCGGAACGGGAAGAACGCGTCGCTTGCACAGGCAAAGCCGCCCTTCTCCACGCCCTCGCGCTCGCAGAAGTCCTCGGCGCGCTCGCAGGCAAGCAGTGCAGAGTCAACACGGTTGGGCTGACCCGGGCCCATGCCAATGCCGGCCTTGCCCTTGGAGACCAGGATGGCGTTGGACTTAACGCCCTTGCAGACCTTCCAGGCAAACTCGAGTTCGGCCATCTCGGCGTCGGTGGGCTTGCGGTCGGTGGGGAACGTAAAGGTCGCGGGATCCTCGGTCACGTGGTCGACTTCCTGCACCAGCATGCCGCCGTCAATGGAGCGCAGCTCCACCTGGGCGCCGTGGTCCACGCCGCCGGTGGCCAGCACGCGCAGGTTGGGACGCTTGGCCATGCGCTCGAGCGCCTCGGCAGTGTAGCTCGGGGCGATGATAACCTCGACGAACTGCTTGTTCTGATCGGCAAAGTGCTCGACCAGCTCATAGGGAACCTCGCGGTTGCAGGCGATGATGCCGCCAAAGGCGCTCTTGGGATCGCAGGCGAAGGCGCGGTCGTAGGCGGCCGTGATGTCCTCGGCAACGGCGGAACCGCAGGGGTTCTGGTGCTTGAGGATCACGCAGGCCGGCTCGTCGAACTCGCGAACCAGGTTCCAAGCGGCATCGGCATCCAGATAGTTGTTGTAGCTGAGCGGCTTGCCCTGGATCTGCTCGGAGCCAACGAGCGGGAACTGCGAGCTCGCGGTGTTCTCGCAGCCCTCGGCAAAGCGGTAGACCGTAGCCTTCTGCTGCGGGTTCTCGCCATAGCGCAGGTCGTCGACCTTCTCCAGCGAGATCTCGAGCTTGGCAGAGGTGTCCGCCACGTCGCTTGCCTGGGCGGCAAGCCAACGGGAGATAGCCGTGTCGTAGGCGGCGGTGGTCTGGTAGACCTTCACCTGCAGGCGACGACGGGTGGAAAGCGTGGTGCAGCCACCGGTCTCGTGCATCTCGGCCAGGACGGCATCATAGTCGGCAGGGTCGGAAATGACGGTAACGCTTGTGGCGTTCTTGGCGGCAGAGCGCAGCATGGAGGGGCCACCGATGTCGATGTGCTCGATGGCATCCGCGAAGGTGACCTCGGGGTTGGCGACGGTCTTCTCGAACTCGTACAGGTTGACGACGACCAGGTCGATCAGCTTAATGCCGTGCTGAGCGGCCTCCTGCATGTGCTGCTCGGAATCGCGGCGGGCCAGCAGCGCGCCGTGAACCTTGGGATGCAGGGTCTTAACGCGGCCGTCCATCATCTCGGGATAGCCCGTGAACTCCTCGATGGGGGTTACGGGAACGCCCGCGTCCTCGATGGCACGAGCCGTGCCGCCCGTAGAGATGATCTCGACGCCAAAGTCGTCAACCAGCGTCCGTGCGAAATCGACGACGCCCGTCTTATCGGTAACCGAGATCAACGCGCGTGCGATCTTCACATCAGATCCCATGCAGTCCTCCTGTCTGGTACGCCGCCGTGCTCTGTGAGTCGGTGATACGTCGATCTGCAGCGCTCGCGCAGCGGCAATGAAAATACTGATTTAATGTAGCGCATCGAGCGCATCGATGCACCCCGCAACGGGCGCATGTGCAGAAAAAGTTTGCGAGCGGAGGGGATGGGCACGGCACTGGGCACGGTGAGTTCATGGAACACAGGGGCACCATAATTAGATGCCAATGGCGTGGTAGAACTGTGCTCGATATGCATCCGCAAAAGAAAGAGGCACCATGGTCTCGCGGGTTCTCTACCGACCGTTTGATACCGAAGACTTCGACGCCATCGCGCTGATTCTGCAGCAGCTTTGGCATAACAATTCGGATAACGATGAGTACAACCGCCTTGAGGCCGCGTGCGACCTCGCCTATTGCCTTTCGTCGTCGACGTTTTCACAGGTTGCCGTAATCGACGGTCAGGCGCGTGGCATTTCGCTCGCGCGTGCGGGACAGAGCTCCGGCGCCACTATCAACGAGCATTGGATGGATACCGAACGCGCGCTGCTATCGCAGATGCGTGAGCTAGAGCCCGATGCGTGCGCCGAGTATCTCTCGTTTGTGCGCGCAACCATCCGAACCAACAACCGCCTGCTCGAGAGCAGCCCGTTGCCGCACGACAACGAGGTCACGCTGCTTGCCGTGGATCGCGATGTCCATGGCCTGGGCGTTGGCACGGTTCTGCTCGATGCCGCCGTCTCGCACCTGTCCTCGCTTGGAGCGACGAGGGCGCACCTGTACACCGACTCCAACTGCTCGTGGAAGTTCTACGAGCTGCACGGCTTTAAGCGCACGGCCACGCACCGCGCCAACCGCGAAGAGCGCCGTCACGACATGCCGCGCGAAAGCTTCCTCTACGAACTCGATCTAACAGCCTAAACCCGGCAGTTAGGGACGTTCCTTTTGTGCCGGCACCCTGGGACACTCCTTGGCAGCAACCGCACCTAGTCGTTGGGGACATTCTTGAGTAGCACAGTCGACGAAACCCTCGTTGGCGTCGCCCTATAGAGGGGTCTGCAAATAGCTGTGGGCAAAAAACATCAAATATGAGTACTGTTACCTTTTTAGTAGCAGCGATTTGGGGCATTTTAGAGGCTTTTAGACATAGCAGCCAGTCAGGCGAGCTGACGTATTTCCACAAATGTTCAATAAAATGGGCCCCTAACGAGAGATAATCTCATTAGGAGCCCATTATTTAGTGCAAATATATGTCACTATAATGGCAACAGTACTCATATTTGGCATTTTTTGCCCACAGGGTCCAAAACCATGCTCCAAAACACAAAAGGAGGGGCCTCGTAAGGCCCCTCCTTAGGAAAGGGAATCGATTTATTCCACAGCCGTAGATTAATCCTAGCCGCTACTCCATCATGTCGAGGACGGAGGGGCGAAGCTCGTTCTCAGCAGCCTCGGGATCGGTTTCGCGCAGGCGGTTGATGTAGCGGTTGTACCACATCACGGCAAGGCCCAGGAAGACAACCACGCCGCCGACGTTGTAGACCAGCGTCAGCCACAGCGGCTGATCGAGCGGAATGGTGCCGCAGATAAGCACGAAGCAGAAGACCACAAGCAGGAATGCAGCAATGACCAGGCCAAAGGTGCGCGAACCCATGCGGAAGCCACGGGGAGCAGCGTCGAAGTTCTTGCGCAACATAAAGTAGGCAAGCAGGATCAGCAGCGGCGGGAGCAGAGCGGTGGCAGCCGTCATGTTGGTGACGATCATGAGCAGGTCGTCGAGGTTACCGGAGCCCAGGGCCGGGATGATCAGGATGGGGACGACGATGGCGAACTGCAGCCAGGCAGCGCGGGCGGGAATGCCGTGCTCGTTGAGCTCGACGATCTTGCTACCAAAGACACCCTTGGGGATCTCGGTGAAGAAAACCTTGATGGGAGCAGAGGTCCACATCATGAGGGAGCCCAGCGTGGCGGCGAGAAGGATCAAGCCGATGGCGCGCGTAGACACTTCCATGGGAATGCCAAAGTGGGCAAAGACAGCGCCGAATACGTCGAAGATACCGGTGGAGATGGCAACGCCGCCCTCGGGGATGAACAGGTTAACCAGCAGCGAAGCGCCTGCATACAGAAGGCCGATGGTCAGACCGGCGATAACGACGGTGCGCACGAAGGCCTTGACGCCACCCTTAAGGTCGTTAAGGAACACGCCGACAGACTCAGCGCCGCCAACGCCCTGGATGATCCAGGCAAGCGTACCGAAGAAGCCCCACGCAGTTGCGAAGTTGCTCATGTCGGGAGCCATGTTAGCGGGAGTAGGAGCCGTAGCGAACTCAACGCCGCCAAAGGCAGCAGCCAGGGACAGCAGGATGAACACGGCGGTCAGGCCGAGAGCCGCGGTCGAACCGAAGGAGGAAATGGAGCCGATCCACTTAGCGCCCTTGGTCGAAACCCACGTGGCGATAGCAAAGACAACGATCTCGATAATGGTGATCCACAGCTGCGAAAGCTCGGCGTTGGCACCAAAGAACACGTAGCTCGCGTAGATGATGACGTTGGGCAGGACGGACGCAAAGAAGAACAGGTTAACGAACCAGTAGCTAAATGCCGTCAGGAACGCCCAGCGACCACCCATCGAGGTCTTAACCCATGCGTACACGCCCGACTCGGAGTCCTTGTTAAGGCCGACGAACTCGGCGGTAACCAGGGTATAGGGGACAAAGTACAAAAGCGTGGCGAAGAAGAACGACGGCGCGGCTGCTAAGCCGATGGCCGCGTTGTTGTTGATGATGTTCTTGATACCGAACACGGCGGCAACCGTCATGCCCAGCAGAGCGAACGAACCAATCGTTCCTCGTTTTTCAGAGCTCATAAGCCCTCCCAATCATCTATTAAATGTCATCTAAACCCGTCCGAGCTGCAAGTGCAAACACGGACGGCGCACCTGCTAAGGGGAATGGGGAAAAGGGAGTCAACAAAGCCATCCCCCTTAACGGCGCGAAGCAAACGTCCAGGCGGACGAATACTACTTGTTGGGGAAGGAATAACCTTCGACCGTCACGTGCAGTACCACGACGCGGGGATCCGAAGCCTCGGCGATAACACGGTAGGCCTTGTCAATTTCGACGACGGCAACGCCGCCGGCGGGAATCGTCACGGTCTCCCCCGTACCCTCAAAGCGCTCGCGATCGTCGATATCGCTGTAGGCGCGCGTGCAGGTAAGATCGGCCTTGGAAGCCACCTCGACGGTCAGATCGCCGTCGAGCGGGGCGAGCACGGCATGGTAGCGACGGTGACCGACCAGATCGGCAGTAGCCGCCTCGTGGGCGTTCACCCACCAATACACCAGCGAGTCGCCGATAGAGTACGCCACATCGTGCTGCAGTTCAGAAACGCCGTCGAGTGCTTGACCGGTACGCATCCACTTCTTGACGGACTTCATCTGGGCGTCGAAATCGGCACGCGAGTTAAAGACATGCATGACTTATGCCTCCTTAATGGGTGCCAGCGCCTGAGCCAAATCGGCAGACGTCAGCGGTCGCAGGGACACCTCAAAGCTGAAGCTCTCAAAACGGGTGCGATAGGAATCGAGCACCTCGGAACCCCAAGAGTTCGAGCCAAGGCCGAGCAGCTGGTCGTTGATGTTGACCGTAACCGTGTCGCCCGGGACAAGATCGTAGACATGCTTGGCGTTATCGATAGCCTCGCAGCTATAGGGCCATGCCGAGAACGAGAACGGGTTGGAAGCGGCGTCGGCTGGACGGGTTACCAGCACGCCGTCACCGTGGCTAGAGCGCAGGGCAACCCAGCGGGTACCCTCGCGGTTGGCGCAGTCCTGAGGCATGACGTAGGGCGTGAACATGTCGTCGACCGTAGTGCGGTAATGACCGACCGGGTTGGCGCGCAGCGAGTCCGGATAGTTCTCGCCCGGGCCGTGGCCATACCACTCGACGGCACGATCACAACCGGGAACCTCGAAGGAGATGCCGATGCGCGGGATAATGTCCGAATAGTCGCCGTAGGGCTCGCCGGAAACCTTGAGGTCGACGCGACCGCTCGGAAGCACGGTGTAGACGAGCTCGACGCGCATGCCGAACGCGCGGACGGGAGGAGCGATACGCTGGCTCACGGTAACGACGACCGCATTGCCGTCCTGCTTCCAAGAAACCTTGCGGGTAGACGTCTGCATCACATCGATGAAGTTGTCCTTCCACAGGGAGTCATACTCCTGGGCGTGGTTATCGACGAGCGGATGCCAAAAACCAACCTGGGGACCGGAGGTCATGACGTCGCGGCCGGATGCCTTCCACTCGCTCACGGTACCGTTGACCTTGCTGAAGGTCAGCTCGCCGTTGAGGGAGTGAATGCGAATCTCCTGCTCGGTCTCCTCAACCGTAAGCTCAGGACGAGTGGGAGCCGCGATGGCCGGCGCCGGATGGTTTGCGATGGCAAACTGGCTTGCGCCCAGCTGGAACATCGGCTCGCACCAGGTGTGAACCGCCATGGTATAGGCGTGCACGGTCAGCAGGGTCTCGCCCACTGCAGCGTCGCGAATCACCAGTGGCAGCTGGACGGACTCGCCGGGGGCAACCGCACCGGGCATGAGCGTCTTGCGGCAGACCACGTCGCCGTCCACCAGGGTCTCGGCCGACAGGCAAACATCTTCGAGGGTGGTAAACCAACGCTTGTTGGTGACGGTCAGCTCGCCCGCCTCGGCGTCATAAGCCATGCGGACCGGGCAGATGACCTGGCCGTACTCGGTAAGGCCCGGGCTCGGCTGCTGCCAGGGGAACACCATGCCGTCGATGCAGAAGTTGCTGTTGTTGGGGTAATCGCCGTTGTCGCCGCCATACATGTCGTAGGCAACGCCGTCCTCGGTCACAGCAGCCAGACCGTGATCGCACCATTCCCAAATAAACTGGCCTTGGATGCAATCCCAGCGATCGAAGACCTCCTGGTACTCGGACAGGCCTCCGGGACCATTACCCATGGAGTGGCCGTACTCGCAGTTGATGCGCGGCTTAGGGAACGGATGCTCGCCAAAGTCGTTCATCTGCGACACGCGGGAGTACATCGTGGAAATGACGTCGACGGTATCGGCGTTGCGATCCTCCTCGTAGTGGACCGGACGACCGTCGAGCTCGTGAGCTTTGGCGTACATCGCGCGGATGTTGCAGCCATAGCCGCTCTCGTTGCCCATCGACCACATGATGATGCACGCGTGGTTGCGCTCCTGCATCACCAGGCGTTCGATGCGGTCAACGTAAGCCGGCTCCCAGGCAGGGTCGTCGGTGACCAGGGCGATATTGCCGATATTCTCGAAGCCGTGGCTCTCCATATCGGTCTCGGCGACCAGCATGATGCCGTACTCGTCGCACAGCTCGTAGAAGCGCGGGTCGTTGGCGTAGTGGGACGTGCGCACCGCGTTGATGTTGTGCTGCTTCATGAGCTCCAGGTCACGGCGCATGCGCTCGAGGCCCACGGCGCGGCCCTTGTGATCGTCGTGATCGTGGCGGTTGACGCCATGCATCTTAAAGTAGGTGCCGTTGAGGTAGATATGATTGCCCTCGACCGTCACCTCGGCAAGACCCTGGCGATGCGGAACGTACTCGCTGACCTCGTCGCCGTCGTAGACCTCAAGCGTAAGGTCATAGAGGAAGGGGTCCTCGGGGTTCCAGAAGTGGGCATCGGCAACGCTGCACTCGGCATGGCCGTCGACGCACTCGCCTGTAGCGACCACATTCTGGCCATCGCTGAGCGTATACACAACGCGGCTTGCGCCCTCGGCAACCGTATCGAGCGTGATCAGGGCGGCATCGCCCTCGCGGTGCGTGCGGAACCTAAAGTCGACCAGATGCGCGGCGGGACGCTGCATGAGGTACACATCGCGGAAGATGCCCGATGCCCACCACATGTCCTGGTCCTCGATATAGCTACCATCGCTGTACTGCAGAACCTTGACCGCAAACAGGTTGTCGCCCTCGACGAGCGCGTCGGTCACGTCAAACTCGGCGGACAGGCGCGAACCCTTGGTCATGCCGATAAACTTGCCGTTGACATACAGCTCGCCGTAGCTCTCGATACCGTCGAAGCGAATGATCTCGCGAGCGCCGGCAGGCACGGCGGGAAGGTTGACGATGCGCTGGTAGACGCCCGTGGGGTCGTCGGAGGGAACGAACGGCTGATCCACCGGGAACGGAAAACCCTCATCGGTGTAGGCAAGGTTACCATAGCCGTCTACCTGCCACAGGTGCGGAACCTCCACGTGATCCCACTCGGGCTCGTACGTGCAAAGCGCCTCGTTGGAGACGGCCGCGGGGCCCTCAAAAAGGCGGAACTGCCACGAGCCGGACAGCTGGACAAATCCGCGCGACAGCTCGCGGCTGTACGTAGCGGCGAGATCGGCGGTCTCATAACCCATAAAGTACGCATGGGGTGCCAGGCGGTTCCTGTGGGTGAGCGCTTGGTTTTCCCAATCGTTAATGGCGTCCATGGTGATGCTCCTTCGTCATCGTAGTGCTTCTTTGTGCAACCGGTTGTCCTTATCTTACGGGCGGTGCAAAAATCTGTGCAACCGGTTGTCCGCCGAACGGTCGATTTTGCCGGATTAACGGTGCAACCGGTTGTACAACCATGCTACTTATGTCACCCTAAGCTTAGGTACACAGCACAGGGCATCGTTCTTGAACTCACAGGCAACTGCCGCGCCTGCCTATGTCTCGCCCATGCATGCCGTGCTCAGTCGCAGTTTGATTGCAAAACGACACCGGTCACCGGATACCATGAACGCCCTTCACGCGCGCTATAGTAATCTGTATCCGCATTAGCCTTTATCGATACCCCACCGACCCAATTGCACAGGAGACGCCATGACCCAACCAGCACGCACCGCACCCACGCTTGCCGAGGTTGCTGAAGCTGCCGGCGTATCGCGCTCCACAGCATCGCGAGCACTCAACGATTCGCCCCGCATTAGCGAGGAGACCAAAAAACGCGTCCGCGCAGCAGCGAAAAAGATTAACTTCGTTCCCAACGCACGCGGCCGGGCACTCGCCGTCGGACGCACGGAAATTATCGCCGTACTGGTTACCGAGCCTTTGAGCGAGCTGTTTAGCGATCCCACCTACAGTGAGTTTTTAAGCGGTATTACCGAGGAACTTTCGGAGTCGTCTTACCTACCCGTGATCTTGCAGGCATCTTCCTCGCATGAGCGCAATCGCGCACGCGAGCATTTTGAGCGTCGCTCGTTTGACGCCGTCATCGACGTCTCGCCCTACAAGGGCAGTGAGCTGCTCGAGGTACTGCGTGAGCTGAGCGTACCCACCGTGTTGTGCGGCCAGCTCGAGGGCCACCCCTATCGCGATGTGTTCTCGACGGTCTACTCCGACGACGAAGAGGGCGGACGCTTTGCGGCGCGCGCTATGAAAGATCACGGACGCAAGGACATCGTTGCCGTGCTGGGGCCGCAGGATAACCCCGCCGTCATCGACCGCCTTCGCGGCTACCGTGCAATTTTGGGCGAAAGCCTTCCGGATGAAAATGTCATCTATACCGGATGGAGCAGCGGAGACGGCTACCAAGCCACGCGGCGGTTGCTCGCGCGCGAAATACATGCCGACGGTGTGCTATGCGGATCGGACCGTATCGCAACCGGCGTTATCGCCGCATTCAACGAAGCAGGAATTAGCGTACCCAAAGACATTTCGGTCGTGGGCTTCGATGACCACGAGGTCGCAGCTCGCAGCGTCCCCGCGTTGACGACCATTCGTCAGCCGCTTCGCGAGGAAGGCCGCATGGCCGCAGGCATTGCGCTCGATATGATCAATGGCGCCGTACCCACCACCACCGTCATGCACATGCAGCTCGTTCAGAGAGACTCACTGTAGGAAACTGGGCCGGGCTTTCCGCTAGGCTGCTTTAGCGGAAAGCCCGGCCCATTCCGAACGCCGATTCTGGGATGTACTTTCCGCCAGAAGCTCAACCGGAAAGTGCGACCCGTTATTTGGCTGGATTCTGGGTCGCAGTTTCCGCGACGTCCGGTCACCCTATGCCCTCGCAACCTCGGCATATAAAAAACGAGGGAAAGCACAC
>URWC01000062.1 GCA_900551555.1 uncultured Collinsella sp.
GACGGCCGTTCAGGTAAACGGAAACCACGCCCATCAGGGGCACGCACCGCCTTGCGTTAGCCGCCGCGTTGTTTGCCGGCGCGCTCGCAGGCATCCCAAGCCTCGCTTTCGCGGGGAACCTGCCCGCCGCTATTGACGGCTCTGTGACCGTCATGCACACCAACGATATCCACGGCAGCTACAAGTACAGCTACAACGCAAGCAAAGGCACCGGCACTGTGGGCTTTGACGGACTGGCGGTTCTCTATAGCGCCCAAAGCAGCGCCCCCGATCTTTTGCTCGATGCGGGCGATACCTTCCACGGGCAGTCCTTTGCCACCATGAGCGAGGGCAAGAGCATCGCCGAGCTCATGGACACCTTCTACGCCGACGGCTACGACGCGACCACGCCAGGCAACCACGACTGGAGCTACGGCGCGGGCAAACTCCGCACCATGACCGGCTACAGCACCACCGGCACGCCCTTCGCCATGCTCTGCGCGAACGCAAAGTCTACGAGCGGCGTATGGAGCTCGAGCATCACGAAGACGCTCGATCGCACCTGGGAGGATAGCGAGGATCACTCCACATTCGACTACAAAATCAAGGTCGGCGTCGTCGGAGCCATGGATGAGTCGCTAGGTTCCTCGCTGCGCGCGGACCTGGTCGCGGGCACCAGCTTCTCGAGTGCCGCGAACGCCATCAATGCCGAGGCAGAGCAGCTGCGCAAGGAGGGCTGCGATGTTGTTGTGTGTATCGCGCACACGCTCGACGCAAAGACCTTTGCCACGCGGCTCCGTGGCGTCGATGCCCTTATCGCAGGCCACGAGCACATCAACCTTAACGAGAAGGTGACGGGAGCCGACGGCAAGACGATCCACGTTGTCGAGGCAGGCAGCGCCTTTGCCGAGGTGGGGCTGCTTTCCATTCCGTACAAATACGACACGAATGGCACCGAGACGACCGACGATGACACGGTCACGGTCCCTGCAGACGGCAGCGACGAGAAGCTCTACACCGCCAAGAACGTCAACGACCTTTTGACAGACCCCGACAAGGGCTCCGACTACCAAAGCCGCCTTGAAGCCGTCCGCAACAAGATCAAGCCGCTCGACGAGGACTTTGAAAACGAATCGAACAAGGTGCTCGGCACATCCACCACCAACTATTTCTACGGCGAGGACGCCGCAGGCACGCATGGTTGGGAAATGGTGCGCACCACCGATTTCCGCCCCGGCAAGGAGGGCGACACCACCAAGGCCCAGACCATCGGCCACGTGATTTGCGGCTCCTATCTTGCCCTGACGGGCGCGGACTTCGCTATCGAAAACGCTGGCGGCATCCGCGGCGGCATCGCGGCGGGCAACGTGACCGCCGGCAACGTCATCGCCATCTCGCCCTACGGCAACACTGTGGAGACCTGGACCATGACCGGCGCGGACTTCCTCGCAGCGCTCGAGCACTCGCTACAAATCAGCGACGATTGCAACGACAGCTACGAGCTTCAGCAGGCTTATGTGGCGGCCGGTCACAGCGAGCAGGAGGCGCAAGACAAGTACAAGTGGCGCGATGACTCTGGCAGCGTTCTCTCCTTTGGCGGCATCAACGTGACGATTGATTGGACGCAGCCCGAAGGCAAGCGCATTGTGAGCGCCACACTCACCAAAGACGGCAGCACGCTCGACCCCGCCAAGACCTATACCGTCGCCACCAACAACTACATCATCACCAACACGACCGACTTCCCCACCTTCGCAAACGCCACCAAGCACACCGAGTGGGGTACCTGCGAGTCAGCGCTAAGGGCGCTGATCAGGCAGGACAGCTGGGAGAGCAAGATGACCTCGCTCGCGGGCACCATCAGCTTTGGCTCCGCTGCCGTGGACCCCACGCCCACACCGGCCCCGACGCCTAAGCCCTCGCCTAAGACGGACACGACGACCACGAAGGTCATCACCAAGAAGACGACCGGTAAGCTCGCCGCAACGGGAGACCGCACGCTGGCCGCGGTCGGTGCATGGCTCATCGGCGGCATCCTCATCATCGTCCTCGATATCATCTGGAAGCGTCGCCGCTAAGCCAGGCGCTGTGCCCCGCTGCTCACTCCTCGCAAACCTTATTTCGAGCACAGAAGCCCGTCCGAATTGATCGGATTATTTGGCGAATTGATCGGACGGGCTTTTTGGTGGGTATCATGGTTGGATAATCATTAGGAGGTTTCCCTACATGGAATTGTTTGAGCCGATTCTTCACTTCTTTGCACAACGATGGGTCCACAACATCATCTGGGCCGGCATCTTGGCCATCGGCACCGCCGTTGCCGCCATGGTCGCTTCCAAGACCCTGCACCATCTGCTTAACCGCGACGATAACCCACTTCCAGCATCGAGCATCTTCATCAACATCGCGCGCGCCGTTATCTGGATGATCGGCGGCAGCTTTATCCTCGATAACTGCTTTGGCATTAACGCAAACGCCCTCGTCGCCGCTCTTGGCGTTGGCGGCATCGCCATCTCGCTGGGCTTTCAGGACACGCTTTCTAACCTCATCGGCGGCATGCAGGTGACGTTTATGGGCATCATCAAGCCCGGCGACAACATCGAGGTCGGCGGCGTGTCGGGCGTAGTCCAAGACATCACTTGGCGCCATACGACCATCGAAGATGCCTGCGGGCAGACCATCATCGTCCCCAACTCCAACATCTCCAAGAACACGCTCGTGCACCTCATGCCCTTTGGGCGCGTGGCCGTGCCCGTCGCGGTGAAGGACACGTCCAAGTGGGCCTCCCTTGACGCGCTGGCAGATGAGCTCACGAGCGCCACCAAAACGGCTGTCTCGCCCATCTCGGGCTTTGACAAGGAGCCCTATGTGCTCTTTAGCGAGATCGGCGACTTTGGCATCAAGGGTAAGATCATCTTTATCGTCAGCGACGACAGCACTACTTTCACGGCAGCCGACGCCTGCATCCGCGCCATTGCCCCCATCATCGCCTAAAACCACCACAAAGGGGACAGGTGCCTTTGTGGTGGTTTCGCATCGTGGTACCATGGTTTATATCGTTGTTTAAACGACTAAGGGAGTAAACACCATGGAAGAGGCCTATCGTCAAGCACGCAAGCGCGGCGAGCAAGGACGTCGTCGCGCCATCAGCCAAAGCGAGCACCCGTACCTTACGGACCTCGATAGCCTCGTTGCCCAACTCCCCTTAGGTCAGCGAGAGAGCGTCGGCCTAAGGGACATTCCGCTCGAAATGGTCGTCGGCACGGTTACCAAGGGCCGTCAGTCTGCCTTTTCGTGCAACTTTATGCCCCTGCTGCCGTTTAATACCGAGTTCGCCCGCAAGTGGTCCAACCTCTACGACATCCAGGTGACCGAGGGCTATCGTGACCCCATCATCGTCACTGAGTTCACGCATCGGTTTTACGTCCAAGAGGGCAACAAGCGCGTCAGCGTCCTCAAATTCCTGGACGCTCCGACGGTTTCGGCCAAGGTCACCCGCCTCTACCCCGGCAAGTGGGATTCGGTCGAGAGTCGCCTCTACGGCGAGTTCTGCGCGTTTTGGTACGTCTGCCCCCTGTACGAGATCGAGTTCTCGCGCGAGGGCAGCTATGAGACCCTCGCTAAGATGCTCGGCCAAAACCTGACCGAAAAGTGGCCGCAGAAAAAGGTCGACTACCTGCGACATACCTTCCTGCTCTTTAAGCGCGCCTACTTACGCGCAGGCGGCGACCACCTGGACATTACGCCCGCCGACGCCATGCTCGTCTACCTCAACGTGTACAACCAGGACCGTCTGCTGGACACGCCGACGGACATCGTCGTAAACCGTCTGTGCAAGATCTGGCGCGAGCTGGTCATTGCCGGCAAAAGCGATGAGGAGAAGGTCGATCTTGTCGAGGCGCCAAGTGCCGATGATGAAGAGGCGCCCGCCAAGTCCACCTCCGGCGTGCTCAACTTCTTTATGGGCAAGACCGTCTACTCGGCGGCCAACCCCCTGCGTATCGCCTTCATCCACGAATTCCCCTGCGCCACGTCGAGCTGGGACAGTCTGCACGACCAGGGACGCCAGTATCTCGATGAGCACTTTGGCGGCATCGTACGCACCGAGGCGTTCGAGGACTGCCACGATCCGGACGCGTTCTACGCTGCGGTAGAGACGGCCGTCAAGCACGGAGACAAGGTAATCTTCTCGACCTCGCACCGCCTCATGGAATACACGCTCAGGGCTGCCGTCGAGTATCCCCAGGTGCGGTTCCTCAATTGCTCCATCGGCCTGCCCCATCAAAGCGTCCGCTCGTACTTTGGAAAGATGTACGAAGCAAAGTTCCTGCTGGGCGCCCTTGCCGCCAGCATGGCGGACAACCACCGCATTGGCTACCACGCGTCGGTCTTCGCATCGGGCGCCCTTAGCGAGATCAACGCCTTTGCCATCGGTGCCTCGCTGCTCGACCCGCGCGCGCAGGTAATCCTCACCTGGGGTGATGTTCCCGCCGGAGGTCTTGCCGAGGCCATGTGCCGCGAAGGCGTGAGCGTCATGACCGGCGCCGACATGTCTAAGTCGCTCGAAGATCCCACGGCCTACGGACTCCACCGCCTGGTTGACGGCAAGGTCGCCGGCATCGCCATGCCCGTATGGAACTGGGGCCGTTACTACGAGCTCATCGTGCGAAGCCTGCTGCACGGCACGTGGGACGAGACGAGCGACGACAGCCAGGTGCGCGCCGTCAACTACTGGTACGGCATGAGCTCAGGCGTTATCGACATTCGCTACGCTCCGGGCCTGCCTTATCAGACGCGCAAGCTTGTTCAGCTCCTCCGCAATGGCATTGTTGAGGGATCCATCAACCCCTTTGGCGGCGAGCTCCACAGCCAGAACGGCGTGGTACAGATCGAAGGCTTCCCTCCGCTGCCGAGCACGCAGATTGTCGAGATGAATTGGCTGGCGGACAACGTGGTGGGCACCATTCCGCAGCTCGACGATGAGCCGAAAGTCCCTGCCCTATGAAAATCCTTGCCATAGCCGATACCGAAGAACGATGCCTTTGGGAGTGCTTTCGCAAGGAACGCTTTGAGGGAGTCGACCTGATTTTGTCCGCCGGCGATCTGGACCCGGACTATCTTGAGTTTTTGGTTACGGTCATCAACAAACCGCTCATCTACGTGCGCGGCAATCACGATGACCGCTACGCACGTCATGCACCGGGCGGATGTATCTGCGTGGAAGACAGCGTGTACACGTACCGAGGGATTCGCATTGCGGGCCTTGGCGGGTCCATGCGTTATCGCGACGGCGCCAACATGTACACCGAACGCGAGATGTCCAAGCGCATGCGTAAGCTGTCGCGTAAGGTTAGGATGGTCGGCGGGTGCGACATTCTGCTTACCCATGCACCCGCCGCCGGTATGGGTGATCTGGACGATCTGCCGCATCGAGGGTTCGAGTGCTTTAACACAGCACTCGAATCCTGGAATCCCGACTACATGGTGCACGGGCATGTGCACCAAAGCTACGGCTACGATTTTCAGCGCGAGCGGCAGCATGTGTGTGGAACGACGATCATCAACGCCTGCGGCTATACGCAGTTTGAGCTCGACCAGACGCACTACCCCATCCGCGGCTGGCAAGCAGCTTGGCTCAACTCACAAACCATGCGCCGCGAGCTCAAACGCCACGAAGCCATCGAGTCTTCAACAGCCAGAACACCCTGGTAACCACCATAAAGGGGACACTGTCCCCTTTATGGTGCTTTTGACGCGATAGCAAGAAACCCGGTCCTGCACAAGGCAGAACCGGGTTTCTTTAGCAATGCTTGCTGTACTCAGGCAGTAACTAGCAGTTACTCAGCCAGGAAGTCACGCTGGACAGCGGGATCGACCTTGACGCCAGGGCCCATGGTGGAAGACACGGAGATGGACTTGACGTACTTGCCCTTAGCAGAAGAGGGCTTGACGCGCAGAATCTCGGTGTACAGGGCAGCGTAGTTCTCGACGAGCTGCTGCTCAGAGAAGGACTTCTTGCCCAGGGGCACGTGGCAGATGCCGTAGCGGTCGGCGCGATACTCAACGCGGCCGGCCTTGAGCTCGGAGACCATCTTGGCGACGTCCATGGTAACGGTGCCGAGCTTGGGGTTCGGCATGAGGCCACGGGGACCAAGGATCTTACCGATGCGGCCAACCTTGGCCATCATGTTCGGCGTAGCGATAGCGGCGTCGAAGTTGATCTCGCCCTTCTGGATCTGGGCGACGAGCTCGTCGGAACCGATGATGTCGGCGCCGGCAGCCTCGGCCTCGCGAGCCTTCTCGCCCTCGGCGAAGACGGCAACACGAACGGTCTTGCCGGTGCCGTGGGGCAGAGAGATGGAACCACGGATGTTCTGGTCAGCCTTACGAGTATCGATGCCCAGACGGAAGTGGGCCTCGACGGTCTCGTCGAACTTGGCGGTGTCGAGCTCCTTGATGAGCTTGGCAGCCTGAAGGGGGGTGTAGAGCGTGGCGCGGTCGATCTTCTCGGCAGCGGCGTTATAGCTCTTACCATGCTTAGCCATGTGCATTACCTCCTGTGGTTAAACGGGCTTATGCCCTCCCACATCGTATCGTGTGCCCTATTGCACACATATAACGGGCGCCCCGGTCGGAGCACCCGTCATTACCTAAAGAAATCGCTACTCAGCGATGGTGACGCCCATGGAACGGGCGGTACCGGCGATGATCTTCTTGGCGGCGTCAATGTCGTTGGCATTGAGGTCCGGCATCTTAATCTCGGCGATCTTGGTGAGCTGCTCCTGGGAGAGCTGACCAACCTTGTCGGCCTGGGGCTTAGCAGAACCAGACTTGAGGTTCAGCTCCTTCTTGATGAGGTGAGCCGCCGGCGGGGTCTTGGTGATGAAGGAGAAGGACTTATCCTCGTAGACAGAGATCTCAACGGGGATGATGTCGCCCTTCTTGTCCTGCGTCTCGGCGTTAAAGGCCTGGCAGAACTGCATGATGTTCACGCCAGCAGCGCCCAGGGCGGGGCCGACGGGAGGAGCGGGGTTAGCTGCACCAGCAGGAATCTGGAGCTTAATGACGTTGGCAACCTTCTTCTCAGCCATGGTCATTCCTTTCGAATCACGAGTGTGAAGTACTTGCTATATCGTAAGCACGCACGTGTTAGAAGCACTCCTGAGATGAGCAGTCACAGAAGAAGCACGCTCGCGCGAACGGACGAAAACTTAAGCGATGACAGCGACCTGGTTAAAGTCGAGCTCGACCGGCGTCTCGCGGCCAAAGATCATCAGGGTGACCTTAAGCTTGCCTGCCTCGGTGTTAACCTCGGAGACCTTGCCATCAAAGTCGGTAAGCGGGCCATCGGTGACGCGGACGGACGTGCCGACCTGAATATCAACCGAGGTGCGCTTGGGCGAATCGCCCTTACCGGGACGACGAGTCATCTTGTTGTACTCGTCACGGGAAAGCGGAGCGGGCTTGCCGTTGCCGCCTAGGAAACCGGTGACGCCGGGCGTGTTGCGAACACACGTCCAAGCATCGTCATCCATCTCCATGCGGACCAGGACATAACCCGGGAAGATCTTGGAATCCTTGGTCTCGCGCTTGCCACCCTCTTTGATCTCGGTGACGCGCTCCATAGGAATCTCGATATCAAAGATACGGTCCTGCATGCCCATGGTCTCGATACGATGCTCGAGATCGGACTTTACGCGGTTCTCGTATCCGGAGTAAGTGTGAACGACGTACCAACGCTTAGACATGGTTTAGCCCCTCAATCCAGAGAACAGAGCAAGAGCCTCGCCAAAGCCAGCATCGAGCAGAGCGATGACGACGCCGACGACGACCAGAGAAGCGCAAACGACGACCGAGTAGTTCACGAGCTCCTTCTTATCGGGCCACGTGACACGCTTCATCTCGGACTTGACCGAAGCGAAATACTTCTTGGTGCGGGCGAAGAAACCAGGCTTCTCGTTCTTCTTGGACTTCGCAGCCTTCTCGTTCTTCTTGGCAACGGCCTTCTTGGCCTCAACCTTGGAGTTGGCGGCAGCGCTGTTGGCAGGTGCCGGCTGCTGAGCCTTCTTCTTGTTCTTCTTGTTGGCCATTTGGGTTACCTCCGCGCAATGCGCTTATACATGAGTAAACCGTAAGCCCCCAAGTGGGAGCTTACGGAATAATGACTGGCACGCCAGGAAGGACTCGAACCCTCAACACTCGGTTTTGGAGACCGATGCTCTACCAATTGAACTACTGGCGTATGTGACTAGAGACTAGCGAGTCTCTTTGTGCAGCGTGTGGTGACGGCACCAGGGGCAATACTTCTTGATCTCCATACGATCAGGCATGGTCGACTTGTTCTTGGTGGTCGTATAGTTGCGGCGCTTGCACTCAGTGCACGCAAGAGTAACTAGAGTACGCATGTATCCTGAACCTTTCATTTCCGCCCCGTACGGGCACGAGTTGTTACTTTATCAGCTCCACGTAAGTGCTGTCAATGAAAACCTCGAGTCAATTGGTTCTCGGTGGATCCATTCATATTTGGAACACATCAATGAAGCCATCGAGAGCTAATCGACGGTGCATCCAGGACCATTATCGATCCTCTCGACACCAGCAACGGCTCAATATCCATTGCAGAAAAGAACCCGGCACCCATATAAGTGCCGGGTTCTCTAAGTCAGCTATATCAAAGAGCTAATTTACTCAATGATCGTGGAGACGATGCCCGAACCGACGGTGTGGCCACCCTCGCGGATAGCGAAGCGCAGGCCCTCCTCCATGGCGATCGGGTGGATGAGGTCGCCCTCGATGGTGATGTGGTCACCAGGCATAGCCATCTCGGTGCCCTCGGGGAGCTTGACCGTACCGGTAACGTCGGTGGTACGGAAGTAGAACTGAGGACGATAACCATCGAAGAACGGGGTGTGACGGCCGCCCTCCTCCTTGGTCAGAACGTAGATCTCGCCGGTGAACTTGGTGTGCGGGGTAACCGAACCGGGCTTGCAGAGAACCTGGCCGCGCTCGATGTCCTCACGCTTGATGCCGCGGAGCAGCAGACCGACGTTGTCGCCAGCCTCGCAGAAGTCCATGGACTTACGGAACATCTCGATACCGGTAACGACGGTGTTCTGGGTATCCTTGATGCCGACGATCTCGACGGGCTCGTTGAGCTTGAGCTCACCGCGCTCGACACGGCCAGTAGCAACGGTACCACGGCCGGAGATGGTCATAACGTCCTCAACGGCCATCAGGAACGGGAGGTCGTTGTTACGAGCAGGCGTCGGGATGTACTCGTCGACGGCCTTCATAAGCTCGCGAATGGCGTCCATCCACTTGGCGTCGCCCTCGAGAGCGCCCAGAGCGGAGCCACGGATGACGGGGATGTCCTCGCCGGGGAAATCGTACTCGGAGAGGAGCTCACGGGTCTCCATCTCGACGAGGTCGATGAGCTCGTCATCGTCGACCATGTCGCACTTGTTCAGGAAGACGACGATGTAGGGAACGCCGACCTGACGGGCGAGCAGGATGTGCTCGCGGGTCTGAGCCATGGGGCCGTCGGTAGCAGCGATGACCAGGATAGCGCCGTCCATCTGAGCAGCGCCGGAGATCATGTTCTTGACGTAGTCAGCGTGGCCCGGGCAGTCAACGTGAGCGTAGTGACGGGCAGCGGTCTCGTACTCAACGTGGGAGACGGAAATCGTAATGCCGCGCTCGCGCTCCTCGGGAGCCTTGTCGATGTTCTCGAACGCAGTGAAGTCAGCCTTGCAGCCCTCGGTCTCGGAGAGAACCTTGGTGATGGCAGCGGTCAGCGTGGTCTTGCCGTGGTCGACGTGACCAATGGTGCCGATGTTAACATGCGGCTTAGTGCGCTCAAACTTCTCTTTGGCCATAAAGCCCTCCTCTTAACAGGTCGTCCCCGGACGGGACTTTGCCTTTATACCATAGTGGCCTCTCAACATACTATTGAGAAGCCACCGTGTTACCTATGGTAGCGGTGACTGGATTCGAACCAGTGACGCCACGGGGATGCACCGTGGGCTCTAACCAACTG
>URWC01000063.1 GCA_900551555.1 uncultured Collinsella sp.
AGGCGACCGTCATTGAGCCCGAGCCTGCACCTGTACCTCGGCCCGAGCCTCAGGTCACCAAGCCCGCACCCGAGACGAGTGCCCGTCGCGATAAGCCCGCTGGCAAGACCAAGGCCATCGAGCGCCATCGCCCCGGCCGCGTGCGCATGGGTCTGGGCCTGATCGGCCTGGGTCTTAAGACGCTCATTACCGGCAAGACGAAATAGTCGTTTGTAGAAGCAGTTTGTAGAAGCGCCCCGCATTTGAGGAAAGCCTCGGATGCGGGGCGCTTTTCCCTGCTACCATGGTGCGAACAACAACGCGAATGACAGGCAGGAATATGAAGCTCACTATAGAATCGATGACCTACGGCGCCGACGGGCTGGCGCACGCCGACAACGGCAAGGCCGTCTTTGTGCAGGGTGCCGTGGCAGGCGACATCGTCGAGGCCGAGGTCGTACAGGACGGCAAGTCGTTCATGCGCGCCCGCACCACCGAGATTCTGGAGCCAAGCCCCGATCGCATTCAGCCTCCCTGCCCCTTCGTGGGCATCTGCGGCGGCTGCTCGTGGGGCAATCTCTCACGCACGGCACAGCTCGCCGCCAAGGAGCAAAACCTGCGCTCCACGCTCGAGCGCATCGGCAAGTTCGCTCCTGAGCAGGTCGATGAGTTGGTACAGCCCATCTGCCACACCAAGGACGACTGGGGCTACCGCAATAAAATCGAGCTCGAACCGACCGTCGTCAACGGTCGCGTGCGCCTTGGCATGCACGGTGTCGATCCTCGCAAGATCGTGACCGTCGATTCGTGCCCGTTGTTCGACAAACGCTTCCCCAAGGCACTCAAATCGGTCGTCGGCGCACTTAACTATCTAAGCGGCAGCCATGACTTGGGGCTCGAACGCGTGGGCATTCGCGCATCGCGCCGCACCAAGGCACTCGAGGTCGCACTCTGGACGCCGACAGGCTCTTTTCCGCGCTCGCAGGTCTCCCGCGTGCTGGCGGACGCCGCTCATCCCACGAGCATCGTGCGCGTGATGAGCAAGGGCGAAAAGAAGGCCCGCCGTGTCTCTAAGGTGGAGATGCTCGCCGGTGAGGGCTCGTGGACCGAGAACATCGCTGACGGCCAGATGCGCCTGTCCGCCCCATCGTTTTTCCAAGTCAACACCAAGGGCGCCGAGATTTTGATCGAGCTCGTTATGGAGGCGCTCGATCCGCAGGAAGACGAGCTTGCCGTGGACCTGTACTGCGGTGCCGGCACCTTTACCCTGCCGCTCGCCCGCCGCTGCGACTTTGTCGCTGCCGTCGAGGCCTACGGCCCCGCCGTGCGCGATCTACGCCGTAACCTGGAAATCAACAAGCTTGATAACGTCGACGTCATTGGCGGAGACGCGGTGCGCGAGTTCCCCGACCAGGACGCCGATGTCCTAGTAGTCGACCCGCCGCGTGCAGGCCTAGCGCCTGAGGCCATCGACCTCATCGCCAGCACAAGCGCTCGCGATGTCGCCTATGTGAGCTGCGACCCGGCCACCCTGGCGCGCGATCTCAAACGCTTTGTCGAAGAAGGCACCTTCTCCCCCGTAAAGATCACGCCAGTCGATCTGTTCCCACAAACCTTCCACTGCGAGACCGTCGTCCACCTTAGGCGCAACTAGCTGATGATTTTTCTGGGACGGGGATTAAATGATCAATTTGTACCGAATGATTATTTAATCCCCGTCCCTTTTAAACATTGGGAAATCGAGCGTGGCAAGCGGGGGTCTTCGGGGTATAAGACGGCTAATTGTATGCCGCCCTATGAAAGGAACCCTTATGCCCAGCGTTGCCGTTCTTGCCGCCGATGGCTTTGAAACGATTGAATGCCTGACCATGGTCGATGTCATGCGTCGCGGCGGCGTGCGCGCCACGCTCGTCTCGATTATGCCCACGCGCGAGGTCGTAAGCTCGCTGCAGATCCCCGTGACCTGCGATGCGCTCTTTGATGAGATCAACTTTGACGAGTACGACTGCGTCGTGCTGCCCGGCGGCCTGCCCGGTGCCACCAACCTGCGCGCCGATCAGCGCGTCTGCGACGTGGTCTGCGAGTTCGCCGCGACCAAGCACGTCGCCGCCATCTGCGCCGCCCCGTTTATCCTGGGCGAGCTCGACCTGCTCGAGGGGCGCCACGCCACGTGCTTCCCTGGCTTTGAGAAAAGCTTCCCCGAGGGCGCCTATACCGGCGAGAAGGTTACGCAAGACGGCAACATCATCACCGCCAGCGGCATGGCCCAGTCGCTCCCCTTTGCGCTTGAGCTGCTGCGCACGATCGCCGGCGACAAGGCTGTCGAGAAGGTCGCCGAGGGCATCCAACTATGATTTTGGCTTCGCAATCACCGCGCCGCATAGAGCTGATGCGCGAGGCAGGCTACAACATTCGCGTGATTCCCGCGGATATCGACGAAACGCCCTTTGATGGCGAGGCCCCGCTCACGCTTGTCGAGCGCTTGGCACGCGCCAAGGCGGCTGCCGTTGCTGCCGAGTATGCCGAGCCCAATGAGCTGACGGTCGCGGCCGACACCATCGTCACCTTCGACGGCAAGATTTTGGGCAAGCCGGCAACCGAGGGCGAGGCGCGCACCATGCTCCGTGAGCTTTCGGGCCGCACGCACCAGGTCGCAACCGGCGTCTGCATCGTTAAGGCAGGCGATACGGCCGCCCCGCATGCCGCCGAGAGCCTGTCGTTTGTCGATATGACCGACGTGACATTCTACGAGCTCACCGACGAGCAGATCGAGCACTACGTTGCCTCGGGTGAGCCCATGGATAAGGCAGGCGCCTACGGCATCCAGGGCACAGGCGGCCGCATGCTCGTGCACGATATTTCGGGCGACTTCTATAACGTGGTGGGCCTACCCATCGCCCGCGTCGCGCGCGCGATTCAAAAACTCTCGTAATTGCATCTGGCGCTGGGTATCCCCCAGCGCCTACAATTTTGGCGTACCGTACGGATCCCGACCGGGCACAAGGCGCGGCGGAAAACCGATAGGAGTTAAACATGGATACACTGCTCGAGGCCATTGACGTCTGCGATGTCGATGGCTTTTGCTATGGCAACTATACGGACGAGGAGGCCGGCACCGGTTGCACCGTAATCGTGGCACCCGAGGGCGCCACCGGCGGCGTTGACGTTCGCGGCGGTGCTCCCGCTTCGCGCGAGACCGACCTGCTGCGACCCGAGAACACCGTCGACAAGGTCCACGCCGTCTGCCTTTCGGGCGGATCGGCCTTTGGCCTCGAGGCTGCAAGCGGCGTCGCTCGCGAGCTTGAGAGCCGCGGCATCGGCCTTCCCGTCGGCCCCACGCAGGTGCCTATCGTGTGCTCGAGCTGTATCTTCGACCTCGCCTTTGGTAACCCCACCGTTCGCCCCGACATTGAGGCCGGCATCGCCGCCGTGCGCGAAGCACTCGACAACACCCCCACCAAGCTCGAACAGGGCAACGTAGGCGCCGGCACGGGCGCTACCGTGGGTAAGCTCATGGGCCCCGCTACCTGCATGAAGGCCGGCCTTGGCGCTGCCGCCGTGGCGCTCGGCCCCATCAAGGTGGGCGCCGTGGTCTCGGTCAACGCCTGCGGCAACGTTGTCGACCCCTTCACCGGCGAGTGGGTCGCCGGTATGCGCGCCGCAGCCGATAGCGACCAAATCGTCGACATGGAACTCGCAGCCTTTGCCGCCGCCGGATCCATGCAGATGCCGCTCGACCGCACCAACACCACCATCAGCTGCATCGTCACCAACGTGGAACTCACTAAGGCACAAGCCACCAAGGTCTCCCAGATGGCCGCAGACGCCTACGCACACGCCATCCGTCCCACGCACACCACCAACGACGGCGACACCATCTACACCCTCGCCAGCGGCAAACTGGGCGCCCAGGCAAGCGCCGCCGTTCCCCTAGACCTGCTGGGCATGCTCGCCGTAAGGGCCCTGGAAACCGCCATCGTAAACGGAGCCAAAACCGCAAAAACCTCCCACGGCATCCCCGGCGCCGCGAAGTAGCCTAACCTGACGGTTGCCCGGTGGGGCTTGGTTATGTTTGCTGCTCTACAGTCCTGGCTCGCACGAAGAGCACATTAAGTGCTCTTCGGCTCGTGCGGAACTCGCGACAAACATAACCAAGCCCCACCGGGCAACCTACCAACCAGATTCTTTTCAGCCCAGGCCCCTGTGTACCGCGCGTCGAAGATCTTCAAATTCAAATAAACTGACAATCGATTCTTATAGCAGAGGCCCCTTGGCCTTTAGTTTGATACAAGTTCCGCACGAGCCGGAAAGCACTTAATGTGCTTTCCGTGCGAGCAGGACTGTTCGCAGTAGCAAACTAAAGGCCAAGGGGCCCAGTCAACCTATCAGCAGCGATTACTCAGCAGCTAGTTGAATTTGAAGATCTTTGAGGCAAGACGGTATAGGCCGAGTGTGGTTTTGTCTCCGGCCCGTCCGCGCAGATTGGTGAAGAACCCGACCACGCCGTAGCGGGCACGACGATACATGCGCTCGTCGTAGGCCTTCAAATCATTCCACAGCGTCTTTAGGCGCTCGTCGGCGCAATCTTCCTCGGAAAGCTTGGTGAGAACCGAGCAGATCGCCATCATCATGGTGAAGTAGCCCATCATGTACGAACGCAGGCGCGACGACTCAACATCGCTGTACAAGTGGTACGACTCCATCATGATACGCGTAACACGGAACTGCTGGTCCAGGCGCTTGACCATCGTTGCCTCGTTGACGCTCTGGCCCTCGCGACCGATAAAGTAGCGGTAGAGGTCGATGTCGGCGTAGTACATGGTCTTGCAACGCGGCAGCGGCACGTAGGCGTAGATGTTGTCCACATAGAACGTGTGCGGCGGCATGGGAAGGTTGGACTCGCGCAGCACATCCGTGCGATAGCACAGGCTGTGCATGAGTAGGTTCTGGTCCAGGCGGAAATGACCGATCTGATCCCAGGAAAAGATCTTTTTGCGCGGCAGGGCAAATTTGTAGCCAATAGCGGTATGCGTGCCCTCGTAAACCTTCTCGTACACGTAGTTCGAGATAAACAGGTCAACGCGCTGGTCGCGCTCCTCAAAGCCGCGCAGAATCGACAGCATGGTCGAAAGGGCAGCGCCGTCAAGCCAGTCGTCCGAGTCGACAACCTTGTAGTAGGTGCCCTGTGCCTCGCGCAGACCCGAAAGAACGGCAATACCGTGACCGCCATTCTCCTGGTGCACCGCGCGGATGATTCCAGGATAACGGGCCTCCCACTCGTCGGCCTTGGCGGCCGTCTCGTCCTTGGAGCCGTCGTCCACCACGATAATCTCGATATCGGTGGCGTAATTGCTCCCCTCCAAGATAGAGGTGATGCAATGGTCCATGTCCTTGGCGGCGTTATACGAGGGAATACCGAATGTTATGACTTTATGCATGGCAGGCGATAATCTCATCCGAAAGATCGAGGGCGGAATTGGTCACAGCGTCCATATCGTAGTAACGATACTCGGCCAGACGACCCACCGGGTGGAAGTTCGTCAGGTTCTGGACGCGCTCAAGATAACGCTCATAGAGCTCACGGTTCTCGGGCTCAAGAATGGCGTAGTACGGCGTCTCGTCCGAGCCGGGCGTATAGGCCTTGGAGTACTCCTTCATGATGGTGGTCTTGCCGGGCAGGACCTGACCGGTCATGTTCTTGAACTCGGTGATACGCGTGTAGTCCTCGCTCGTGGTGTAGTTGACGGTGCCCACGGGCTGGAACTGGTCCATATCGAGCGTCTCGAACTTCATGTCGAGCGTACGGTACGGCAGAGCGCCCAGGTCGAGGTTGAACAGCTCGTCGAGCGGACCGGTATAGACAATCTCGCCGCCGTAGACCTTGCCGTCGACCTTGACGGTGGTCTCGTCGATCTCAAAAAGATCGCGGGCGTCCACGTCGCAGAACACGTCAATCAGGTCGTGGTCGAGCATGTGCTCAAAGAGCGCCGTGTAGCCCTCCTGCGGCATGCCCTGGAAGGGAGCTTGCGGGAAGTAGCGGTCATCATCGCCCACAAAGACGGGAACGCGGCCGGTGATCGAGGGGTCGATCTGATCGGGCGTCTGGCCCCACTGCTTCATGGTGTAATGCAAAAAGACGTTCTCGTAGACGTAATCGGCGACCTCGGCCAAGTCGGGGTCGTTCTTCTTACGCAGCTCCATAATGGGCACCTTGACATCCTTGCCAAAGGTCTCCACGAGCTTCTGATACAGCTCCTCGCCGCGCTCGTCACCAAAGGCGAGCTTGAGACTCGCATGGTTGAAGGGCACGGGCATAAGGGTACCGTTGATGTTGGCGAGCACCTTGTGCTGATAATCCGTCCACTTGGTAAAGCGCGACAGGAAATTGTGCACGCGCTCGTTAAAGGTGTGATAGATATGCGGACCGTACTCGTGGATCAGGATTCCGGCCTCGTCAGTGCAGTCATAGGCATTGCCCGCAATGTGGCTACGGCGCTCCAAAACGGCAACACGATAGCCGATGGTCTCGGCAAGACGGCGGGCGCAAACGGCACCGGCATATCCAGCACCGACGACAATCATGTCGTACGCGCCGGCGTTAAAGCCTTCAGGCAGGCCTGAGGTAATCTGCATCGATACTCCTTGTCAAAAGCCACGGGCTCGTTAGCTGGGCTTTTCTCGAACATTCTTCGAGACATATTTATCAGAGCGATTATAGCGCTAATGCGTCCTATAATGAGCTTGCCACACAAGGAAAGCTCAAGCACCACGGCGAACATAATTGAAAGGTAAACCCGCTAGCAGCGGGTTTATTCGTGGATAGCCGGGCGCCTGGAGCTTAGCGAAACGCTTGTAAGGAGTAACATGAGCGATTTCCTTAACCGTATGAAGTCTGCCGCCAAGGCCGACCTTAAGACGATCGTCCTGCCCGAGGGCGAAGATCCGCGCACCATCGTCGCAGCCACCAAGATCATCGAGGAGGGCCTGGCAAAGATCGTCATCCTGGGCAACCCCGACGAGATCAACGTTCCCGGCGCTACCGTCATCGACCCGCGCAATGCCGAGAAGCACGAGGAGTACGCGCAGAAGTTCGCCGAGCTCCGCGCCAAGAAGGGCGTCACCATCGAGCAGGCTCGTGCCCAGGTGATGGACGCTACCTACTTTGGCACCATGATGGTCAAGATGGGCGATGCCGACGGCCTGGTCTCCGGCGCCTGTCACTCCACCGCCGACACCCTGCGCCCCGCGCTGCAGATCCTCAAGACCGCCCCGGGCACCAAGCTGGTCTCGGCCTTCTTCGTGATGTGCACCGACACCCCGCAGTTCGGCACCGACGGTACGCTGATCTTCGCCGACTGCGGCCTCAACATCAACCCGTCCTCCGACGAGCTCTCCGAGATCGCCATCGCTTCCGCTCACTCTTGGTCCACCTTCATGGGCAACGTTGAGCCGCACGTGGCCATGCTCTCCTACTCCACCATGGGCTCCGCCGGCGGCGAGGTCGCCAAGAAGGTCCAGGAGGCCGTGAAGTTCTGCAAGGAGAAGGCTCCCGAGCTCGCCATCGATGGCGACCTGCAGCTCGACGCCGCTATCGTCCCCACCGTCGCCCAGCTCAAGGCCCCCGGCTCCTCCGTCGCCGGCAAGGCCAACGTGCTCGTGTTCCCCGACCTCGAGGCCGGCAACATCGGCTACAAGCTTGTCCAGCGCTTCGCCGGTGCCGACGCTTACGGCCCCATCCTGCAGGGCATCGCCAAGCCGGTTAACGACCTTTCGCGCGGCTGCTCTGCCGACGACATCGTGGGTGTCGTGGCCATCACCGCCGTCCAAGCTCAGATGGCTGAGTAGCGGACGCACTCGCCCGAAGGCCGTACGGGCTAACCCCTGAAAACGTCCTCGACCAATGAAACGCTCCCGTTCTGCTCCTCCGGAGCTACGAACGGGGGCGTTTCTGGTCTGCGGATTGTTTTCAGGGGTTAGCCCGTGCGGCCTTCTGCCGTCACGTGGCATTCAGGGAATCTGGAGTGGACGGCGGCTTGGCTACGAGCTGGGGCTGAAGATCTGAATGATTGGATGCCGTTGTTGGGAGCGCAGGCGTTGCTGGTGACGATCACTTTGGAGATTGAAAGGCCGGTGGGCTTCGGCGGTTGTTGTGCCGGAAACTACATCCCAGTTTGGAGGCGGATTGTGGGATGTGGCTTCCGCTTGGGGCCTGTTTGGGAAACTTTGGGACGGAATTTTGCTTTATTGTGGGTCGCACTTTCCGCAACGTGCCTCAACCGGAAAGCGTGTCCCAGTATTTGCGCTCGAAATGGGATGGAGTTTCCGCCGTCCGCCTGTCAAGCAAAAAGGCCTCCAGAGCTGTTGCTCTGGAGGCCTTTTGTTTACTTGCAAATGCGCGCGTTAGTTGTTCTTGGTCAGGCGCTCGACGTCGTGGGCGATCATGTATTCCTCGTCGGTGGGGATGACCATGACCGTGACGGCGGAACCGGCGGCACTGATGACCTGCGGGCCGTTGCCCACGGCCTCGCGGTTCTTGTTATTGTCGATGCGTACGCCCAGCCACTCAAAGCAGTCGCAGAAGGCCTTGCGAATCGACCAGTCGTTCTCGCCGATGCCGGCGGTAAAGGTGATGGTATCCACACCCGCCATGGAGGCGATCATGGAACCGGCCTGTTGCATGGCCTTGTAGGCGAACATATCGAAGGCGAGCAGGCAGCGCTCGTCACCCTCGGAGGCGCGCGTACGGATGTCTCGGGCATCGTTGGAGATGCCCGAGATGGCAAGCAGACCGGACTGCTTGTTCATCATGTCGTCGACTTCCTGATAACTGTAGCCGCCCTCGCGCTGAAGATAGCACACGGTGGCCGGGTCGATGGAACCGCAACGGGTGCCCATCATCAGACCGTCAAGCGGCGTGAGTCCCATCGTGGTATCGCGGCAAACGCCGTCCTCAATGGCGGCAAGCGAAGCACCGTTGCCCAGATGGCACGAAAGCAGACGGTGACAGCGCGAGCCTAGGATCTCCTTGGCCATCATCCACTCATAGCGGTGGCTCGTGCCGTGGGCACCGTACTTGCGCACGTGGTACTTGTCGCGCACGTCCTTAGGCAACGCGTAGGTGTAGGCGACCTCGGGCATGGTCATGTGGAACGAGGTATCGAAGACGGCCACGTTGGGCAGCTCCGGATACTTCTCGCGGCAATACTCGATTGCTGCGGCCTCGCCATAATTGTGCAGCGGGGCGAGCGGGGCCACCTCGAGAATCTTAGCCATGACCTCATCGTCGACGACCGCGGAATCATCGAAGTGCCAGCCGCCCTGAACGATACGGTGGCCGATGCCATCGATCGTAAAGTCGGTCTTCTCGAGCTCCTCGAGCACGCGTGCAATGGCGGAACGATGATCAGGAAAAGGAATCTCCTCGGTCTGCTTGGCACCACCGTTCTCGGAGTGGCCAAAGATGCCCATATCCGATCCGATACGCTCGCAGTTGCCCTTGGCGAAAACCTCGCGGGTATCGGTATCCAAAAGCTGATATTTAAGGCTCGAGCTGCCGGCGTTGACAACAAGTACGTTCATGAGACTCCTTCGTGATTACAGTACGGTCGGCAAACCTATAAGGCGGCCGTACCCTTAATAAGAAGTTATCAGAGTTCAATAAATATCTATTAAGCTCTTCGCCCAAAGAGCATAAAAGGGGGCTGAACGGCACAAGGCCATCCAGTCCCCTCCCCTTGTATCATTTACTTGCCGCTGACGATGCGCTCGACGTCGGAAGCGATCATGAACTCCTCATCCGTGGGGATGACGAAAATCTTGACCTTGGAATCCTTGGCGGACAGGCACCAAGCGCCGTCGCCACGCAGGGCGTTGCGGGCATGGTCCATCTTGACGCCCATAAAGGCCAGACGGTCGGCCACACCAGCGCGAACGGCCGGAGCGTGCTCGCCGATGCCGGCGGTAAAGACCAGGGTGTCCATGCCGCACATGGAAGTGGCCATCTCGGCGGCCTTGGCGGCAATCTTGTAGA
>URWC01000064.1 GCA_900551555.1 uncultured Collinsella sp.
ATGCCCAACTGGAGCACCAGCAGCTCCTCGTAGGTGAGTGGCTGCAGACGGATGATGGGCGCGAGCATGTCCTTAAGGTCCTCGCGCGCAAAGCGGCCCTGAGCGAGTCGGCTGCGCAGGGCCTCGTAGGAGAACACACCGCGGCGCCGGTCTTCGATGGAGGTTGGCGTGCCGCCCATGATCATGCCCAGGTACTGCGCCTTGCCCTGGAGCGTGTCGTTGTACATGGTTAGGATCTTCTCGTAGTTGTATTGGCGCGTGATGGCGTTGGGAATCTTATACAGATTCACGAGCTCGTCGATGAGCACCAGCATGCCCTTGTAGCCGCCGCAGACCAAAAAGCGCGCAATGAGCTTAACGTAGTCGTACCAGTCGTCATCGCTGATGATGGTCGAGGAGCCCAGCTCGGCGCGTGCCTCACTCTTGGTGCGGTACTCGCCGCGAATCCATTTGGTCACGCGGCTCATAGCTTCTTCGTCGCCCTCGGATACGGCCGCGCGGTAGCGGCGGAGCATACGGGCGAAGTCGAAGCCGTGGACCATTTCCTCGAGCGGGGCCAGTTGGGCATTGACGGCAGACTCATCGGCATCGGCACACGAGGCGACCCAGCGATCGAGGATTAGGTTGAGCGCACCGCCCTCGGGGCGCGTTTTAGTCGATATGTTGCGGATGAGCTCGCGGTAGGTGGCAAGGCCCTGCCCCTGGCCGCCCTGTAGGCGGCGCTCGGGTGACAGGTCGGCATCGGCGACGACGAATCCCTCGCCCATGGCGTGCGTGCGGATGGTCTGGAGCAAAAAGCTCTTGCCGGCTCCGTAGCGACCGACCAGAAAGCGGAAGCTCGCGCCGCCGTCGGCGATGAGACTCAGGTCGGTGAGCAGGGCGCGGATTTCGACCTCGCGCCCTACGGTGATGTAGGGAAGGCCGATGCGCGGGACCACGCCGCCCTTGAGCGAGTTGAGAATGACGGCGGCGACGCGCTTGGGCACGCGGGGTGCTGCGGATGCGGTATCACTCATAGTCTAGGTATCCTCTCACGTCTGCTTCGTAGTCCTCGATAATTTGCGGTCCTGCCGCGCCAAATTCAATTACGGTGTCGCCCACCAGGTCAAAGAGCGCCTCGTTGATGCTATCGACGAGCATGTCCTCGCTCTGGCCCGAGTGCGCCACTGCCGATGTCGCTTGCGCTGCGTTGTGCTCGAGCAGTGCGCGCAGATACGCGGTTGCGGCGGGTGCGAGTTCGCTCGCGGCGTCAGTGGGCGCAGCCGCTGCGCGCGGGGGCGTCGGCGCAAGAAGCGGCGCCACGACACCAAACTGTTCGGTGGAAATGGTTGGCTCGTCGGCCTCGTCCTGCTCTGCGGCCGCCGTGACCGGCTCGACAAACGCGTCTGCTGCGGGCTCGGCTTTCGGCTGCTCGGAGTCCACCGTATCGACCTCTGCGAGCACATCGTCCTCGCGCTCCTCATCGATCAAAAGCGCCTCACGCGTTTGTGCGGCGGCGCTCCGAATGTGTCCCAGCTGACTCAAATCGATATCGATCTTGACGGGCTGGTGCGCGGCATCCCACGAAAGCCATGCCACGATCTCGTCATCGATGATCTTGGTCAGATATTTGGGGACCTTCTCCTCCTTTAGGGGGTGGGCGGGGTCCAGCGCCAGGCGTAGGCGTTGGTCGCAGGCGCGCATCATTTCGCCGAGTTTGCTGCTCTTTTGCCTGCTGCCGTGGATACGCATGCATTCCCAAAAGCCGTTTTGGCAACGGTAGATATGGATAGGATCCAGGCGGTATTCGCAGTCCTCGTGGCGCTCGGGCGCAAAGAATACGGCCGAGGCAAACATGGTGTAGGGCATGGCCGTCTCCTCCCCAAACAAGCTCGCTACGATGCCGGTCTTTCGGTGCGTGTCATAGTAGCGCGCCATACGGACATACACGGCGCATGCCACGTGGCGCAGGTCGCGATGGTGGGAACGGTCGAGCCGTGAGTTATTCAGGTTGTACGTGGAGAGGGCGTTTATAGCGGTCATGAGTCGCTCCTCGCCTGCCTCGTCGGGCGGAAGGGGGAGCGTGGGCTCGGAGGTTTTGCGACGCTTAGGGGTCTGGCCGGACGGTGCCTGTGCTGGTACAAGGTCTCGAGCCGCGCGCCGCAGCTCGATAAGGGCGTTATCGAACATGACGGTTTTAGAGTCGCGAAGCAGCTTGGGGTCGAGCCCGTGGAACACGGCGTAATCTTGCAGCCACACGCGTGCAAACCGGTCGATGCCGGGCTCGAAGGCACGGTAGGCATCCCAAAAGGCCTTGATCTTGCTAAAGCCATCGAGCGGGTCATCAACGCCGATGCCGCAGATCAGCTCATAGAGATACAGGAAGGCAAAGGACGTAGACGTTTCCTCGACGGTTCCGCGGCGCACTTGGGCACGCCAGGTAAAGTAGCCGCGCAGCTGCCGGTCGCTCATGGCGTTGTAGGTGGGAAAGTACGACTTAAAGGTGCCGTTGTAGGGACAGTCGTCCTCAAAGTCGGCCATCAGCAGGCCCTGGCGGTAAAAAAGCTCGGCCTCCGATAGCCAGCGGCCCGCGCCGCCCTTGGGGTCATCCTGCCAGCGCGATATCTCGCGCATCTTGCGGTATTGGTCGGGGAGGAAATTCTGCATCTGTCGGCCGGTTTTGAGAATCGGCTCGTCTGCGTAGATTTCGTTTGAGAAGCGGGCGGACTGATGGGTCCGGGCCTCGGCCATAATGCGCTCGATGAGCATCTTGATGTCCTGGTCGGCCACCGCTTCTCCTCTCCTAACGCAGCTTCGGTGGCCTCATATCATAGCACAGCATCAAACAGGTGTTCGAGATACTGCTGTGTAGATAGATTTAGAACAGGAGGGCGTAGATGACGGCGATGACGACGGAGGGGAGCATATTGGCCGTGCGGAAGGTCTGAGGACGGATGAGGTTGACGCCGACGCAGAAGATGAGCATGGAGCCTACGAGCGAAAGGCTGTCGAGGGCTGCCGTAGTCATGATGGGGGAGAGTGCGCCGGCAAACAGCGTGATCGTCCCCTGGAACACGGCGACGGGCAGGGCGGAGAAAATGCAGCCGCGGCCAAGCGACGCCGTCATGGTGCAGACGATGATGCAGTCCAATGCGCCTTTCAGGGCAAGCGTTGACCAGTCACCGAGCAGACCGTCCTGGATCGATCCCACAATGGCCATGGCGCCGATACACACGGTGAGTGAAGTCGAGACAAAAGCGTTGGTGAACTCGTTATCGCCCTCGCTGCCGGTTTTGCGCTTGAGCCATTCGCCAAGGTTCTCGATGGCGGCCTCCAAGTTGATGGCCTCGCCGATGAGCGAGCCGAGGGCGAACGAGACGATGAGCATGGTGGTGCCGGTGGTCGCTAGCGCCTTCCCATCGATAAGGAGCATCTTTTGCATGGTGCCGCCAAGGCCGATAAACAGGACGCACAGCCCCGATGCTTTCATGAGCGTGTCTTGGATGCGCGGTGTAATGAAGCGGCCGCCCGCTAATCCCAAAAGACCGCCCGCAACTAAAAGCACAACGTTGATGATTGTTCCCAAGCCCGGCATGAGCCCTCCTGTATTGATGCCAACGTGGCAATCGTAGCAGAACGAAATGCGAGGTACATCGCGACTCATCTAATACGTTATATAAGTGGTATTAGGAATGATGCGCGGCATTTAAGCCTCAGGTGGTTGTCGGGACATAGGGATAGTATTCAAAGCGCAGTGTCATAAGCCGCTGTGGGGATTCAATAGCCGCGGCGATGATATTGGCATCGCGGGCACGATCAAACCCTTCGAGTTCGATCTGATACGAGACGTCTTGCATAATGTCCAGACGTCGCCAGGCCAGGAGTGTGTCGCCATCGAATTCCAAGGTCTTGCCTCCGTCTGGAGCAACGGCGTATAGACGCAGCTTGGCGGTGGTTGCAGGGTCGACAACCGTGACCTTTTTAATTTCGTTTCGAGTATTCTTGGCGCCCAACAAGGTGAGCAGTGTTGGGGCCACGACCTCGCCCGATGGCAAAAAGACGACTTCGATGGATTCAGGAAATGCGATGATAGCCGACTTGCGGACGGGCTGATTGGCGGCGGCAACTTCGATGTTCGCAGCGTCGATGACCTCTGTGTGGTCGAGCGCGGCAAGCACGCAGCAGTTACCTTCATCGATCTCTTGAGGATCAGCAAGCCCCAGACTGTCCGCGAGCTCGGGATCGTTTGGATCGGCAGCGGGCTCATTCGGCGCTTCGAGAGAAGCTGGGACGCTGTTTGTCGGCGACGGCGTGTCGCCCGCACCTGCTTCTTTGTCCGCGCTCTCTTCTTGTATGGTTGCGTTGATGGGTTCGTCGTTTGGGGGGAGCGTCTTGGCGTCAAACGCGGAGGGGAGAATTCCGATGGCTCCGGATCCGTTCCACTCCATTTCGAGAAGCGCCGGGTCGGCAAGAATGCGTTGCCTGCTTTGCGCGTGGGCATCGATTTCAATAGGGCCTGCCTCTATCCCTCGTGTAAGGCTGAGTGATCCGGCTGGCTTCTCGAAATGAGCGTCTGTGTCTTTGGTGCTGACGGCGTAGAACAGCAGGGACGCTTCTCCCGCCGCGATAACATCGGTACCGGCTTTGGTCAGCCGCAACGATGCCGTGAATGAGAGGGTGGGCTGCGCATCGTCTGCATTCGCGGCGGCGCAGCCCAGACATATACCGCCTCCTTTCTCGAAAAACGCACCGTCGAAGGCGACCTTCGCTCCGTTCGCCGAGTCATCGACCGAAGCGATGTCGATGCGCAGCTCTAAATTGCATGGATCGCCATCTGCATCGAGCACAACCGAGCGCCACGTGCAGACGGCGTACCCCGCCTGGGAGCCGTTTGCCTTGTTCGAACGCTTGATATCCACGACTATCGAGCCGTCCGTATTACGACGAAGGCATCCCGAGGTTGAGATCACGGCCTGTGCGATCGAAAAACGCTCGCACGCAATGGCGCTCGACGGATTTGGTGCGGAACTTAGGGCTACTGGTAAGGAGTCTGCCATGACGGGAGTCGCCCAAGCGGCGACAGGCGTTCCGGTTGCGAGCGCGCCGCAGAGTGCGACGACGGGCAAAAGGTTCTTCGATGCCATGGGGTCTCCTTAGCTAATTTAGTGCGGCCTGTCCGTGTTTTGTTTCTGGCTGCGTTTGATGTGCAGACCGAGGCCGGCGGTTCCCGCGCCTGCTGCTGTGGCGCCTGCTGCCAAGAGCCATCGTCTGTCGCCTGTCTGCGCCAACGGTTCCTCGCGGTCGCCGCGGTCGAGCTCCGAGAGGTCGACCGTCACTTGCGTGGCGGCCTGCGCCTGTTCTTGCTGGGCAAAGGCCATGGCTGGCCCAAACGCTAGGATGCTGACGGCGGCGGCCAGGGCGACGGCCTTATGCCGTGTGCGCACCGGGCTCGACCGTCCAGGTGATCGTCGCAACCTGATCGCCTTCGCCGGTTACGCGGAAGATGTCGCGCGTGACGCGGGCGACGTTTCCGCTTGTCTTGAGCTTGATTTTGTCCGTGCCGCCGGCAATGCCCTGGTAGCCCATGTCGAAGGCTGCATTCTTGGAAAGATCGAGGCCCGTCCCTTGCGCGGCGGCGCTGGCGTTCTGGAGCGCGCCGTCGGGGCCGACCTTAAAGTCGATGGAGTTCTGCGCGGTTCCGGCCTTGGCGTCGGCGGCAATGGTCCAGGTGTTCATGGCGTCGATCTTCATGTTGGTGACATGGATGCCGTAGGCCGAATGATTGTCGATGGTGGTCGCGTCTTCTGAGGGGCCCTGAAGCGTGCCGTCGGCCTTGGCGACGAAGGGAATAACCGTCGGAACTTTGAACTCAACGTTGTCGATCTCGGTCCTGACCATTACCTTCGTGGTTCCAACGCGCCCGGCTGCCATAGCTGGCGTCGGGGCGGCGCCCATTGCGAGCGCGAGCGCGAGCCCTGTGCCCACGACGAGCGCTCTGACTCCGTTCATGTTCCTGGTGATGTCCATGGTCGTTCCTTTCTATTCGCCGCGGGCCGTCCCCGCGATGATTGGACGAATGCTGGTGAATTGCATGCGGTGCCGTGTCGGCCGGAAGGCTAGTTCTCGGTTTGCTCAACCCGTACCTTGACACGTGTCGGATTGCCGTGGCTGTCGAGGGTCTTGGCATCGAGTGCCTGGATCTCGATGTACGCCTCGCCTTCTTTGATGTCGCCGGCGGGGCACGTCTCGATTGTCTTGCCGGTCTCGACCACACCGGATTCGTACATGGTCTCGTCGTTTTGGATGACGCGGAATCGCTGGGGAAATTTATTGTCTTGGACGTTTTGCACGTTGACGCGCAGTTTGCCGTCCTCCTGCAGCTGAGCGACCGGCGCGACCGAAATCGTCATCATGTTGTCGCGGACGATGGCGTCGAGCTCATCTTGGATTTCCTGGCGCGTTTTGCCCTCGGCCGTCGTAACCGAAGCGCCCGCCTCGGGTACGGGCTGCGACTGCCAAACGTATAGTCCTACGGCGACAAGGGCACAGACGATGGCCAAGCAGGCAACGATGAGCTTCTTGCGACGACCCAGGCCTGCAAAGTGGGGTGGCTTCTTCGCGCTCATGCGGCATCCTTGGCGGTATAGACGCGCGCAAAGGTGGACGGGTCCGCTCCAAAGAGCATGTGAAGCATCAGACGGTGCGAGTAGACGAGCTCGTCGAAGTCGGGAGGGAGCTCGATGTCGTGGATATGCGCGATGTGGTGGGCGAGCGCCGAGAACGACTCGGGGTCGCAGACCACATCGGTGGTAACGTGGTAGACCGTCGTATCGGGGAATGCCTCTTCGTCGAAAGGCAGGAGATGGGGATCGTCGTCGACTTCGATGGCGATGCCGTACTGGGGCCAGTAATATGCCATGGGAACCTCCCTGCTTCTGGGCCAAAACTTCTATCGGTTTTGGCTGTCGACGCCGACCTTATCAGCCGCTACTTGACCAATTTCTGACCAAATGCTTGACGGATTGGCGTCTCCGCAGGTAAAAGGCGGCAAAAAATACTCCAACTTTTTTCGAGCGACAATCGCGCGGTCGGCGACGGCGGGGCCATATGTGTCAAAAGCATCGTCTGCCGAGGAAATCAAGCCGCTCGCCGAATTGCACGAACGTAAAAAACGCCAATTATGGAGACGGTCTCGAACACGTCGACGAAACGATGCGGTAACATCTCCCTGCAAACACTGTAGTTAGCTAAAGGGGGAGTTCGCGTGTCTGCAACCATCAAACCCTTCACCGACGAGTTCGAAGAGTATGGTCGCGATGAGTCTCGCACATCGGGCGAGGCCTCGAGCATCTCGTTTCCGACAACGGAGGACGAGGTCCGCGCCATTTTGAAAAAGCTCCATGTCGAGCGTGTCCCGGTGACGGTTCAGGGCGCCCGGACCGGTCTTGCCGCCGGCGCCGTGCCTCATGGCGGTCACATTCTCAATACTTCCCGCATGAATCGCTACTTGGGCCTTCGCCGCGATGAACAAGGCCAATTTCTGCTGCGCGTGGAGCCGGGCGTTGTGCTTTCGGAACTGCGCAAGCAGCTGGGCAAGAAGGTGCTGCCGACCGCTGGTTGGGACCAGGCATCGCTTGAGGCCTACGAGGAGCTCCAAGAGGCCCCCGAGCAGTTTTTTCCCACCGATCCCACCGAGGCATCTGCCTGTCTGGGCGGCATGGCGGCATGTAACGCCTCCGGTGCCCGCAGCTACGCCTACGGCCCCATGCGCCCACATATCACGGGACTCCACGTCGTGCTGGCTGATGGCGATTTGCTTGAGCTTCAGCGCGGCGAGGCTTTTGCCCAGGGTCGCCACCTGTCGCTTGTGACGGCAGAGGGCCGCGCGCTCGAGCTCGACCTTCCCGACTACACCATGCCCAAGACCAAAAATGCTTCGGGCTATTTCGTTGCTGACGATATGGATGCCATCGATCTGTTTATCGGTGCGTGTGGCACAATCGGCGTCATCACCGAGCTCGAGATTGCCCTGCAGGCGGCGCCTGCGGTCGTTTGGGGCGTGAGCTGTTTCTTTGACAGCGAAGACAAGGCCGTGTCGTTCACCGATTCTGTGCGTCCCGTCCTGTCCCACGCGGCTGCCATCGAGTATTTCGATGCGGGCGCCCTGGATATCCTGTGTCGTCAGCGTGAGCAGTCGACCGCGTTCGCCTCGCTGCCGTCGCTCGACAAAGAGGCCAAGGTCTGTGTCTACGTGGAGCTCGACTGCGATGACGAGGCCCAGGCGACCGAGGAACTGTACCACCTGGGATGGGTGCTCGAGTTTGCGGGTGGCCGCGACGATGCGACATGGGTCGCGCGCACCGAGGTTGATCGCGAGTGCCAGCGGTTCTTCCGCCATGCGGTCCCCGAGAGCGTCAACATGCTTATCGACGAGCGTCGCCGCACGGATCCCACCATCACCAAACTGGGTTCGGACATGTCGGTGCCCAATGCACGCCTTGCCGATGTCGTGGCCCTCTATCGCCGCACACTGGCCGAAAGCGGGCTTGAATCTGCTGCCTGGGGGCACATCGGTAACAACCATCTGCATGTGAACATCCTGCCGCGCGATGCGCAGGACTACCGTCGCGGTGGCGAGCTGTTTGCCCAGTGGGCTGCGGAGGTAACGGCTATGGGCGGTGCCGTTTCTGCCGAGCACGGCGTCGGCAAGATCAAGGCGGGCTTCTTAGAGACGATGTACGGTCACGAGGCCATGGTCGAGTCGGCGCGGCTCAAGCTCCAGCTCGATCCTGCCGGGCAGCTGGGTCGCGGTAACCTGTTTTCGGAGAAGCTCTTGGATGAGCTCGTCCAGAAAGGGGGCGCGTGAAGATGAGCGATTTCCATATGGTGGTGTGCGTCAAGGCCGTGCCGGGCAGCACCGAGGTCAAGATGGACCCCAAGACCAATACCATCGTGCGCGATGGCAAGCAGGCGGTCATTAATCCCTTTGATGCGAGCGCTTTGGAATGCGCGCTGGCGCTGAAGGACGACTTTATCGGCTTTGGCATGGACGTGCGCGTGACGGTGGTGTCGATGGGCATCCCCGCGACCGAATCGCTGCTGCGCGACTGCATCGCTCGAGGCGCCGACGACGCGCTGCTGCTGACCGACCGAGCCTTTGCGGGCGCCGATACCCTGGCAACCACCTATGCCCTCAAGTGCGGCATCGAAGCGCTCGACGAGGACTTCGACCTGCTCATCTGCGGCAAGATGGCGGTGGATGGCGATACGGCCCAGATTGGCCCCGAGCTTGCCGGCGCCTTTGAGATTCCCTGCGTGACCGATGTGAGCTGCGTGCAGAGCGCAGGTTTTACGACGTGCGGTGCGCTTTCGCTCGTTCACGGTTGCGATGCCGGCGAGGAGACGGTCTATCTTGAGATGCCGTGCGCGATGACGACTGCCAAGGAGATTGGCCAGTTGCGTATGCCGAGTATTGCCGGTATTCGCGCGGCGGAGGAGGCGGACGTGCGCGTGGTCAGTGCCGCCGACGTGAACGCCGACCCCGCGCGTTGCGGTCTTGCCGGGTCGCCGACACAGGTCGTGCGCTCGTTTGTGCCCGACCGTGACCAAACGTGCGAGGCCGTTGAGGGGACGGCGTCCGAGCAGGCGGCAAAGCTTGCCAAGATTATCGAGGGGATGGCATAGATGAGCGGACTGATTATCGATAGCGAAGCCTGTATCGGCTGCGGTCGCTGC
>URWC01000065.1 GCA_900551555.1 uncultured Collinsella sp.
GGCGAGCGACTCCAGCACACTCAGCGGCTGGCCCTCGGAGATGCTCGTCAAAATCGTAAAGTCGAGTTTTTGCATGTACTCGGCCACGTCCACGCGGCCGGTAAAGATCAAGTCGCGCACGCCGAGCGTCTCGACCAGGTCATAGCATTCGGCCGCATATTCCTCGTCGTCCACGCCGCCCATAATGTGCAGGCGCACCTTTGGCAGGCGCTCGTGCAGCTCAAAGAAGGCGTAGATCATGGTTTTGACGTCTTTGATGGGCGCCAGGCGCACCACGGCACCGATATCGACCCAGCCATCATCGGGCTTGATCGGGATATCCTTAAAACGGTCGAATTGAATGCCGTTAGGGATGACCAGGCATTTGTCGGCATCGCAACCCATATCGATCTGCGTCTTTCGGGCGTTATGAAACAGGCTCGTCACGCGGAAGGCGCGGCGGTAAATCCCCTCGGACAGCAGGTAGAAAAAGCGAATCCAACGGTCCTTAAACGAGGGCACCACCCAGTCGGCACGAATGATCTCCTCCTCGCGCTCGCGGGTGTAGATGCCGTGCTCGGTCAGCAGTACCGGCGCGTTGTGAACGCTCGAACCCAAACAGGCAAGCAGGCCACCATAACCGGTCGAGATGGCGTGGTACACGTCGGCCACCGGCACCTCGCTGCCCAGCAGGTACAGCACGGGCAACAGCATGGAGCGCATGGTGTGGAAGGCGTCGGCAAAGGGGATATAGGGATATTCGGCCAGACACACGTCGCGGAAGATGTCCATAAACGTACGGCTCTGCAGAAACGAGAGCGGGTGCACGCGGCGGCGCTGGAAGATGTCGAACAGCACATCCCAATCCGGATTCGACAGCTCCACCAAGCGGCGCAGCGCCTCGCGCTCGCGATCGTCAAAGCTCACCTCACGCTGTTCGCCCGAAAGACGCAGGGCATCGTCCAAGAAAACCTCGTGCACCTCGACGACGTTACCGGGCAGCTCATAGACAAACTTGCCGCGGTCGACAGCGTGCGCGCCAATCACCCACAGCACAAACTCGTGCTCGGGCATGGCCTGGATATAGCCGTGCATCCAGGTGGACACGCCGCCGTGTACATAGGGGTAGCAACCCTCGAGCACCAAGCAGATTCTCATCGGTCGCCACCCTCCTTGCGCTCGATCGTCACCGTGCTGTCATTAGCCTTGACCAGGTACAAATTGCCCGTCAGGTGCGTTATCTCGCCGCCGGCCACCGTACCGGGCTCGCCGTCGTTAGCGCGGAACATAAACCACGCCTCGTCATGGAAGTTACCCAGGCTGAGCGTCCAGGCGTCCTCGTTCGAATCCACGCTCACCGTCACGGCAGAGAAACGCTGGATTGCGCCCGAGCAATCCGATGCCGTCTGACGGCGCAGGTCGGGCGCAGCGTTGGTGAGCCAATCCAGATAGTCGACCAAGCCGCCCTTATAGACCTCCCAGCCTTCCTTGGCGCCGCGGTCGGGATCAAGCAGGTCATCGGGGTGCATAAAGTGCGTGCTCACGTAGTGCATGTTGAGCTCGGACACCGCGGCCAGGCGCATAAAGGTGTCGCCGACCATGCCGCCCGAAACAATGCGGGGCTGCTCCACCATGCCGTCGCTCGCCACGCCAAATTCCTGCACGTAGGGCAGGCCCGTGCCGTCCTCAAAGTAGGTGGCCGCGATGGTCTTAATGCGCGGCACATCCTGCTCGATAATTGTGCGCGCACGGGCCGAAAGGATATTCGATGGCGGCACGTATACCGAGCCGTGCGCATTGGGCAGCACCTCGTCCTGAAAATCGATCAGCTCGTTGAGCGATGCGACGAGCGCCTGCTTGTTCTTCCACGTCTTGTAGGCATACACGTCGCCGTAGTCGGTATCCGAAAGCGCGAGCGGCTGATGGTTGTAGCCGTGAAATCCCAGCTCGCCGCCCATCTGCAACAACATGCCGCCAAAGTAGCGAAACTGCGTCGCATCAGCCTGACGGGCGGGTTCGGCCTGGTCGACCGCGTCCTCGTAGTTCTCGATCATCACGCCCGTATAGCGAATGTCATATTGCTCCGCAAGCTTTTGCACGTCAGGCCACCAGACCTTAGCGTAAAAGTCTGCGATGGAAAGCCCGTAATCGCGCTTAATGTAGGTGCCGTCACCAGAGGGAACCGGACTCGGAAAATCGTCAAGGTAGAACACCGAGCTGTTGATAACCGGATAGGCGGTAGCGCTGCCCATCAGGCTGATAGCCGATGCATAAAAGCCACGCACGACCTTGTCGTAAATGCCGATATTGCAGACCACGGCCCGGCCGTTGCCACATGCGCTCGACCAGATCAGCGGCACGCCCGCATCTTCCGTCTAGGCCCACACATGCGCGGACGCCTGCAGCGACACCGGAAGCGCGGATTCAAAGGGATCGGAGAACTCGTAGCGCTCTCCTCCTCCAATCATAAAGTCCTCAGCGGGCACAATACTCTCGCACATGACGCAGCCGTCGCCAAACGATTCGACCCCCAGCTTGGGAGCGATCGCCTCCAAGGCATCCGAGCTATCCGGCGTCATGGCGAACATGAGCGAGCCGCCGGCACTTGCCCAGCTCGTAAGGTCGGACAGATGCGTGCCGAGCGCATCGAGCGACGGCATAAGCACGATAACGCGCTCGAAGGCAGCTAGGTCCGGAATCGCAGCCGCGCCGTCGGTAGCAAGATCCACGTCGCGGTGGGCGATCTTCATATCGAGCAGAATTTGGTCGAACTGCTCCCTGGCGTCTGCAACGTCGTACTGGCTCGAATCAGTGATAACCAGGCATGTGGGCTTGGAGCCGGCAATCGCCGCCGAGGCCTGCACCGCGTCGTTGTCGGCAAGCATGCCGAGCTCGTGCTGCGTGGAGCTGTACTGCACGCCGGCGCGCTCAACGAGCAGCACCGCAGCCATGGCAATAAAAACCGCCCACACCACGAGCATTCCCGTCCAGCGAAAGTGGCCCACATGGTTGCGGACGCGCTGTTTTAAACTCATCGGGCCTCCTCCCCGTTGCGCCAAAACGCCAGCTTTTCGCGATTCGCGGCACTTACATACACATGCTGCTTTTCGATCGCATCAATCACGTGCCGCACCGCCTGCCCGTCGCGGCGCATTACGGCAAGTCGCAAGGCAAGCATCCAAACTTCCTGATCGTCCGGCGCCTCGATTACCAGCTGGTCGACCAGGCTTTCGGCCTTGACCACCTCATTGGCATCGGCCAGCGCAGCGGCATAGCGAATCCGCAGCTCAAGGGTGTCCTCACGCTCGCAACGACGCGCAAGTAGGCGCGCATACTGCTGGCGTTGAATCTGAGCCACGCGGCCCTCGGCCAGTCCAGAGGCCAGATAGTCGCCCAGATAGTCACAGTACGCATCCAGATGCTGAGGACTCGGGTCGGTTTTAAAGATACGCTCGAGCTGCTGCAGTTTGAGGTCGGACTCCTTGGAGATCTGCGCCACGGCCGTCGCGGCGTAGTGCGCCACCTCGACATCGTCGTTGAGCTTGGCGGCCTGCAGCTGAGCCAGATATGCGTCCGGGTCTTCGGTGAGCATGGAGAGCATTAAACGGCGGCGCTCACCAGGGTCATTGACAATCAATGCCTCCTCGAGCGGCACCACGCCGGCATCGCCCTCGCGGCTCTGAACCAGCAGACCACGATGGGCTTCGTCGTTTTTGCGCAGCGATTCCAGCGCGGCGCTGTTAGCCCCGCTGCCAAGCGTGGAGCCGAGCAGCGTCAGCAACACCGCCAGCAGCGGACCCCACAGCGGCACGAGCACGACTACGACCAGCATATGTCTTTCTATCCGCAATAGACCCTGCTTACAGGCGATCCAAAGCAGAAAGCATGCAAGCGCATGGATCAGCAGCAGCGCCGCGACAACGATCGACGAGGTCAAACGGCCTCCACCTCACCATCGCCAGCAGGGGCAATACGCTGCAAAAGCGCCACGACGCCCTCGCTATCCACCGGCTCGACCGCGATGTGCTGGGCACCCAGGCGCTTGTGGATGATGGGCAGATCGCTCATTCCAGCCTGGCGCATAAGCAGGTAAAGCATGTCGCCATCGACCAAGCCCGCGGCATCGCTCTCGCGAATCGCCGACCCGATAGCGCCGACCAACTCGCCGACAGGCTCCAGACCCGGCACCACGCGCAGGAGCAAGAAACTCCCCATCTTGTTGTCCGCCAGCGCCTGCTCGGCGGCAAGCTCGCGGCCAAAGGCGCTCTCGTTAAGAACGCACGTACCGGCAATGCAGTGTTTGTCCTGCGCCACGTCCTCGTAATCGAAGGCGCGACCCAATGCACTTTCCACCAAGCCGCACAGGATGCGGAACAGGTTTTGGTAGTAGAGCGTCATCTGGCTTTCGGCCACCTGGCGCACAAAAATCAACACGGCAGGCGCACCGTCGCGGTATATGACGTAACCAAACATCGGGAGCCCCGGCGTCAGCGACCGGTTGACCCACAGGCTCGAGCGCTCTCCGCCATCCAAGAAAGGCGCGGGCTCTACAAGCGAACACGAGCGAGCAATGTTGTCGGCAATTGCGGGACTCGCCGCCACCAAGCGCGCAAACGAGCCAGACGTAACGTGATAGATCGCAACCGAATCGTTCTTCAGGATATCGCCCAGCAGCTCACAGCACTTGCGGTAAATATCGCGCGGATTGAGCACGTCGAGCTCCTGCGTCACAGCAAAGATCTTGCCAAAGCTGTCGTGGCGTCCCACGATCTGGCGCTTGTAGGCCTGCTTGTCCTCAATGGCATCGTGGTAGAGCCGCGACAGGAACGCGTTGCGGTTTCGCAGCAGCTCACTTTCGGCGCGCTCGGCTTTCATCGCCTCGGCGTTACGCAGCTGCACGTAGCCGCACACGGCGCCCACCACAAAGTACGCAATAAATGGCAGCCAGTTGGACGGCTCGTAGAAGAGACTCTGAAAGGAATAGCCGTACTGGATAAAGAAGCTCGCCGCCAAACCCGCCGAAGCCAGCAGCGCCGCGACCAGACCAAAATCGAGCCCATAGAGTGTGCCGATCAGCACTACGTAGAGCAGGCGATAATCGAGCACATTGAGCTGCGCAGACTGGGAAAACACCAGCTCCAGGCCCTCAAAGAGCACCCAAGCGAGCGCGGTCTCCAGGCATTTGATGAGCAGCTTGCGCGCCCGCATGCGATCGATGATGGCACGCAGCGGGTTGGTCTTCTTGGCGCGGGCATTGGCCCGGCGAGCCTGAATAGTCGAGAGATCGCGCAACAGGTCATAGCGCTGGAGCCAGCCGTAGCGCACACGGACAGCATCGCCGGTGGGCAGAGCATAGCCAGCCGACTCACCATAGGCGACCGCAAGGCCAGGGAACAAGTCCTTCAGCGCGTCGCCCAGACCGCCCGCCGTGTGGTTAAAACTGTCGGGCACATCGATGATCTCAAAGGTATCGTCCCAGCTGTCGAAGACGCGGCTCACCAGCACGGCAAGTTCCTCCGCGCAAAGCAGGGGCAACGGCGCGTCCGCTGCACCCTCCAGAGCGACCGAACCGCCCGAGCACGACTCAAAGAGCGGCACCAAAAACGGGTCGACCAGCGACGGTGACGCGGTATACAAATAGGGCGTGCGCAGAATCTTGGCTTGGACGCCATCGCGCTGTGCATAGTAGCGACACAGGTCGTTCGCCGCGTGCGCAATGATGCCCTTACCGGTTTGTCCCGCAGCATCTGCAGCATCCTCCGCGGCGGCGGGCCCGGCCACAAACAGCAGCTGCACCTGGCGGCCCAAGCAGGCGCGAAAGACCGATCGCAGCAGTTCAACATCACCAAAGGTCTCGGTATGTGGCGTAAGGTACGTGGAAAGATAGACCACGCGATCGAACTCGTAGGCCTGGTCCAGGTGCTGCAGCAGCTCTTTCCACGACATATGGGACGAGGACCCGTCGCGCTGCGCATCGTTAGCAGCTACAACCTGAACATGGTCCCCAGGGAACGCCTTGGCACAAAAGTCATCATCGATATACGAAGTATTGCCAACAACCAGCACTTCCACCGTGCGCGCCCCTCCCCTTAGATTTCAATCATGCCAAACATGCGTATTGTACGCTGCCCGCGCATATGACCAAAATCTTTAAGGCTGTTTTAAGAACATCTTTAGAGGGAGGAGGCAGCCTCGATTGGACTAGAGGGCAAAGCCTCGAGCGTCTGTTTCATGTTGGAGCCCCTCAAAAGAGAGTTATTGTCCTGGGCGATATAAACCCAACTATCCTGATATGAGCCGACAGGAGCAAGGAGCGCGAGGAGCTCCAAGAAACCAATAACGTCCGTACCGTATTTTTTAGAAAACTTGCGCGCCAGATCATACTTTTTCTGCTGCGTTGCCCTACCTGAATAATCGGACAAAGCATGCTCAAGGTTGCGTGACATATATGCAGCTTTAAAAGGAATCTTCCTTTTATTACAGGTCAGCTCATGCGTCCTAGATAACGTCTTAAGACACGAAGATTTACATTGATTTCTCTGGCGCAGCGAGGCGACGCTCGACGTTTCGATCCTATCTTCAAAATAGGAACAACGAGGCTCATCTGCATCAAAGACAACCAGCGAATCATCGATAAATGCACCATCGGTATCGGACAGCAGCACAATGGCGTCTAAATCGGTGACACGTAGCTTGTCCTTAGCGAGAAATTCCTTTACAGCATCAACCAGCCGCTTCTTAATAGTCGAAGCGGGATTTCCCGCACCGAGAGCATGTACCGATGTGATGTCGCCGCGCACAATCCCAAAACGAGGACCAGGATGTTCCCCGCTTGCAAACAAACTTGTAAGAGCACGGCCCAATGCGAGCTCATCAGTTTCACCTTCGACGATAAAGAGAACGAACTTGGTAGCACCCATTACTCGTCTCCATCCAAGCAGAGCGCGGCATCGATCGAGTACCTGTCCGTAGAATCGTACAAACGCTGTCCGCTATCGCCAAGGCTAATCGCACGCAAGTACTGATCACGCATGTTATTGGTGGGCTTAACGCCCTTAAAGCGAACAAACCTATTATCAGGATCTGCAGTGGTCAGAAGAATCTCCGATGCCGGCAGCAATTCAAGAACACGTAGGTTGTGGGCAGTAAACAAGAGCTGGCCCTTGCCAAACGACTCAAGCACGGAAAGAAGCTGCCCCAAGAGGAATTCGAATACGCCCGAGTCGAGCTCATCAATTGCAAGGAATGCGTCGGAGTACGAATGGACTTCCATAAGGCACAGCGAGAAAGAAATGAGTTTTCTTACGCCCTCAGATTCACAGCGCAGTGGAATCTCGACCCCATTGCGGCAAGAAAGAAACTCGACTTGCTTAGCAGGTGAATCGCCCTTATCAAGAAGCTGAGAGCCGACAACTTTAACCTTGATGGAAAGGCCCGGTACAAGCGTACCGATCAATTCGCTCACACGCTTAATCGCAGACGAAGCGGCTGGGAAATCATCATCCTTTATAACAGCGGGCTTAAAAAGATTGACAGAAAGATGGCCCTTCTGCCCAAACACGCGATTATCGATAATATCCATCGATAGCACGTTTAAGCTGCAAGTTGCATTTGCCAACGTCGTAAACACATTGACTCGGTAACGGAAATAAAACCCAAGCTCGGCGAGTAGACAATAAAGCGGAGTGAGAATCTCTTGATGGGCACTCTTGAAAGAAGCCGATTGCAGCTCGTACACAGCCTCATTAATCTGCAATTGCTCCGGAGGTTCCTCCTGCATATAAAGATTGAAATCGCAGGCATAAAGCGAGATTAGATATTTAACAGTCTGCATGGAAAGCATGGGAGACATGTTGCCCCGCTGAAGAACACCCAACGAGACAAGCATTGACATCTTGAGCTGCTTATTAGCGTTCAAAAGATGGGACCAGCGATTTCTGGGCAGAACCGCCGCGGCAGACTCGGGAGCCTCTTGAACAAGCTCTATGAGATTCCTCTTAGACCCCCATTTGTCTTTATCGACATTAAATTGTTTCACAGCCATTTTTTCGTGCGAAATCCAGACAGAGGCTGCTCTACGCGAAAAAGTGACGGTGTAGAACGTAAGAAATGATTCATCCGTGGTATCAATGTTAAACTCAATGTCAATTGAAAAAGAGTCTTTGCCAGGATAAAAGTAGTCGAGGACTTTCTGCCTGTCATATGCGGCACCCGTCATCAGGGTTTTGACCAGATCAATCGCTTCAATTACAGAAGTCTTACCGGAGCCATTTTGACCATAAATGCCTATAACGTCCGCCCCGGGCACAAAGGCAGAGCCGGGCTTCGATTTCGTAAAGGCAATCTCGCCAAAGGCAATATTCTTAAAATCATGAAACGCGATCTGAACAATACGAACCATCAGCAGTCTCCTAGCTTGGAAGTTACTGATAATCATACTAGATATCGATAAATTTTTGCGAATTAGTTATAAATTATTCCGAAATCTAGAAATAATTAACCTCGAAAGCCTTGTCAATCGAATTGTTTTGACAGTCGATCGACCGCAACGATGGCTAAAACCAGAAGTATGCGGCAAAATCAGGACAGGTCGACCACGCCAAGCGCCAACGCATCTACCTGCACTGATAATTGTTCTCGGGGGAAGCGGGCACTGCGGGGCGCGGCAACGGCGCGCGATTTCCGCGTCGCAGCGCTACCCTGATGCTGAATGCCGGGACGATGACCCACTGACCTGCTGACGCCTCTTCGGCCGTCCTCAAATCCGACCTGTCTCGCCCCGGCATCCGCGTCCCGGAGTCCTGCCATGACCTAATAGGAGCATGAGCGCGGACAATCGGACAAGCCAATTGGATTGTAGCGCTCCCGTCAGTGCAATGTCTGGGAGACCCGGGCGCGGAGCAGGCGGCAGACCGAGGGGAGCGAAAATGGAAGGCGAAACGGTCATCGCGGGCGTCGACACGCACAAGGACGTGCATGTCCTGTGCCTGCTCGACGGCCTCGGGAGGAAGATCTGGAGCGGGAGCTTCGGGGCCGACCCCGAGGGCTACGACAGGCTGGCGGAGGCGATAGGCGACCCGGGGAGCTGCATGGTCGTCGGCGTCGAGGGCACGGCATCGTACGGGGCCGGGCTGACGAGGAGGCTCGTGGAGCTCGGGTACAACGTCGTCGAGGTGCTCAGGCCCAAGAGGGACAAGGTGAGGCCCGGCGAGGGGAAGAGCGACCCGCTGGACGCCGAGCGCGCGGCGCGCAAGGCGGCGTCCGGGAAGGGCTGCTCCGTGCCGAAGTCGCAGGACGGCTGGGTCGAGGCGGTGCGCCAGCTCTACGTCGCGCGCAGGCTGGCCGTCGCGACGTCCACGTCCTGCGTGGCCTGCGCGAAGTCGATGCTCACGACGGCCCCGAGTGCCCTGAGGGAGCGGTTCAGGGGCCGCGAGCGGCCGAAGGACCTCATGCCGCTGCTCGCGCGCGGGAGGAAGGCGGGCGACGCGCTCGAGGAGAGCGTGCTGGCCTCGCTGCGGTCCGTCGCGGCGGTCTGGAAGGAGGCCCGCAGCCAGGTCGAGTCCCTCGACGAGCGCATCC
>URWC01000066.1 GCA_900551555.1 uncultured Collinsella sp.
GTGCGGATTTGCGAAGCAAATACGCGGACGTCCCGTTGCCCGCTCCACCGAGCGCGGAAGACCTCGGGACGGCCAATTCAACAAAGTCTCCCCCATCGTCTCCGTGAATCCGAGGGGATCGCCGCAGCCGGTGCGCGTCCGCGACGCGGGCGCGCGGACGTCCCGTTGCCCGCTCCATGGAGCAAGGAAGATTTCGGGAATGGTAGATTCAGCCTGCTTTGCCCCCGCACTTCCCCGGGTCTCGGTATGCCACCGCAGCCGGTGCGGATTTGCGAAGCAAATACGCGGACGTCCCCATGCTCGCTCCAATTCCAAAATGTTAGGTTAATGCCTGCTGCCCATACTTGCACCTGCGCACGGTACAATGGTTGGGTTACGACCAACGTGCCAATAACCAAAAAGGAGCCGCTATGATCGATCGCTATACCCGCCCGGAGATGGGACACATCTTCTCCCTCGAGAACAAGTACGCCATTTGGCAGGAGATCGAGGTCTTGGCCTGCGAGGCCCAGGCGGAGCTCGGCAAGATCGGTATTTCCAAAGACGAGGCCCAGTGGATCCGCGACCATGCCAACTTTGAGAAGGCGAAGGTCGATGAGATCGAGGAAGTCACGCGCCACGACGTCATTGCCTTCCTGACCAACATGAAGGAATACATCGATGCCGATGTTCCCGAGGGCGACCCCAAGCCCAGCCGCTGGGTTCACTATGGCATGACCAGCTCGGATCTGGGCGACACGGCCCTGTGCTACCAGCTCACCCAGGCCTGCGACCTGATCATCGAGGACGTCAAGAAGCTCGGCGAGATTTGCAAGCGTCGCGCCTTTGAGGAGCGCAACACGCTCTGTGCCGGCCGCACTCATGGCATCCACGCCGAGCCGATGACCTTCGGCATGAAGTTTGGCTCTTGGGCCTGGGAGCTCAAGCGCGATCTGGATCGTCTTGAGGACGCCCGCAAGAATGTTGCCTTTGGTGCCATCTCGGGCGCTGTCGGCACGTACAGCTCCATCGAGCCGTTCGTCGAGGAGTATGTCTGCGAGCACCTGGGCCTGGTTCACGACCCGCTGTCCACGCAGGTTATCAGCCGCGACCATCACGCCTATCTCGCCGGCGTTCTCGCCACCACCGCAGCCACCTGCGAGCGCATCGCTACCGAGGTCCGCAATCTGCAGAAGACTGATACGCTCGAGGCCGAGGAGCCGTTCCGTAAGGGCCAAAAGGGCAGCTCAGCCATGCCGCACAAGCGCAACCCCATCACCATGGAGAAAGTCTGCGGTCTGTCGCGCGTCGTGAAGTCCAACGCCCAGGTTGCCTTCGATAACGTCGCCCTGTGGCACGAGCGTGACATTTCGCACTCCTCTGCCGAGCGCGTCGCCCAGGCCGATAGCTTCATCGCCCTCGACCACATGTTCCAGTGCCTCATCCGCGTTATCGACGGCCTGCAGCTGTACCCTGCCCGCATGATGGCCAACCTCAATAAGACCCGCGGCCTCATCTTCTCCTCCAAGGTGCTGCTCGCCCTCGTCGACACGGGCATCACCCGCGAGGACGCGTACGCCATTGTGCAGGAGAACGCCATGGCAACTTGGCACGAGGTACAGGATTGTGTCTCCGGCCCCACCTTTAAGGAGCGTCTCGAGGCCGACCCGCGCTGCACCGTCAGTCAGGAGAAGCTCGACGAGATCTTTGATCCGTGGGACTTCCTCACCCGTATCGACACGGTCTTTGATCGTCTGGAGCAGCTGAGCTTCGAGTAGGTTCGGGCATAACGTTAGCTTTTTAGGGCGCTTTGCTGGTAATGTGTGTTGCCGGCAAAGCGCCTCGTTGCATTTAGGGAAAGACGGGGATAATAGTCGTCTCGAATAACATTCTGAGAGGGGATCGCATGATTTCGTTTGATTACAAGCCTCAGGGCGTGTGTGCTCGCAATATTCACCTTGATCTTTCCGATGACGGCAACAAGGTGATGGGCGTTGAGTTTACCGGCGGCTGCGACGGCAACCTCAAGGCTATCTCCAAGCTGGTCGAGGGTGCTCCTGCCGATCGCGTAATCGAGGTTCTCGCCGGTAATACCTGCGGTATGAAAAAGACCTCCTGCGCCGACCAGCTTACACGCGCTATCGAGGCCGCTCGCGCCGAGATCGCCTAATGGGTATCGCCGACCACATCAAGAACGGAATATCGCGCCGCGGCTTTGTGCTCGGTGGAGCTGCCGCGGGCGCTGCCACGGTGCTTGCCGGATGCTCGAAAAAAACAGGCACCAGTGATGATGCCGCCGGCGAGCCGCAGGTTATCAAGGACGATTCAAAGATTGTCTCGATTACGGATGAGTACGAGGCCGTCGAAATCGACCTCGAGCCTGCAGCTTCATGGACATTGCCTCTGGGTACGCTGCTGTACTACTGCGACGGCGATTACGCCGCGGCGATGATGGCGCCCGCATCGGCGCGGCATGCCAACACACTCGGTGTGCTCAACCTGGGTGATGGCTCGCTTACCACATTAATCGAGGATCCTATCGAGGGCACGGGATATGCATTCTACGATGTCCGTGCCGGCGACGGCGTATTCGCGTGGGTTGAGATGAACTTTGCCAATTCATCGTGGAAGCTCTACACTCAAAATCTGTCGGGCGCTTCGCTCTCTGGCGACGTGGTTGAGCTCGATCGAGGTGGCAAGGACTATGATCCGCCCCTGTTTACGGCGTTCGGGTCATCGGTCATCTGGTATAAAATGCCTTCGGCAGGCGGCAATAAAACGAGTAGTGATTCGTTTTGCTATCGTCGCTCGCTTGATGAATCCAAGGCCGAGGTAATTTGGAAATCGACGGGCCGCTTTGCATCGGCCCCGCGCGCGAGCGACGGCATTTTGACCATCTCGCCGCGTGTCCGCAACGACGAGGGCGTCTACTACGGCATAACGGCAATCGATCTGACCGACGGCAACAACACCAAGCGTGCCCAGTTGGTCCTCCCTTCGTCAGTTTCGCCTTTCGAGGCCGTATATATGGGCGATACCTTCGTGTTTTCTATCGAGGCGGCCTATAGTGGCGTGGGCAGCCTGGGCAATATGGGCACGTATATCGGTAATGAGGGAGGGCCGTACCTCTTCCTGTCACGCGAGCCGCTCGCATGTGCGGCTGGCAAGAAGAATAAATACCTTGTTAAGGTACAGGCGTCGCATTTCCTGATCGACACCTCTGCCAAGACCTATGGCTCGCTGCTGTCGCCCGACCGCGCTTTGGAGTATGGCGATTATCCAGCTACGGCGGGAAAATCGGACTCATTCCTTACGTACGCCACGGTGCGCAACAGCCAGGGTATACCAGAGACGGTCACTGCACGCCTATTCTCTCTTTAAGCTTAGAGGGGTTAAAAAGGCGCCAACAGGGGAATAAACGCGTTGTAATTGTGAGTACCGCCCGCCGAGCTGCCGCGTCATAGCGGCATCTGGCGGGCTCAGGTGCGTTAAAATGGGCTTGTTCTTAGCTAATTGAGACAGGGGGGCCGTGTTATGGCTTCAGATGCAAAAAAGATTCTGCTGGTCGAGGATGAGAAGGCAATCCGTGACGCCGTCGCTGCCTATCTCGAGCGCGAAGGCTACTGGGTTGTGGGCGTCGGCGATGGCCAGTCCGCGATCGAGGAGTTCGAGAAGCATCAGTTCGACCTGGTCGTGCTCGACCTTATGCTCCCCAAGATCCCCGGCGAGCGCGTTTGCCGCACCATTCGCGATACCTCGGATGTCCCCATCATCATGCTGACGGCTAAGGGCGAGATCGAGGACCGTATTATCGGTCTTGAGCTCGGCGCCGACGACTATCTGATTAAGCCGTTCTCGCCGCGCGAGCTCGTCGCCCGCGTTCGCGCTCTGTTCCGCCGTGCCCATCAGGCCGACGAGCCCGCCGTCGAGGTACTCGACTTCGGCGATCTGGTCATCGATATCTCGGGCCACAAGATCTTGGTCGAGGGCAAGGAAGTCGATCTGACGGCTTCCGAGTTTAAGCTGCTCACCACGCTTGCCCGCCATCCCGGCCGTGTGTATAACCGCATGGAGCTGGTCGAGAAAGTGCTCGGGTATGACTTTGAGGGCTATGAGCGCACCATCGATAGCCACGTGAAGAATCTTCGCGCCAAGCTGGGCGATGATCCCAAGAAGCCCAAGTGGCTCTACACCGTCCATGGTGTCGGCTATCGCTTCGAGGCTCCGGCCAAGACCGATAAGTCGGACGAGAAATAGGGAAATCACATATGACACCTGCGCGCTTTGAAATCGGACAAAAGCACAAGCAGGAGAGCGAGGCGGGTTCCAAGGCTAGTTGGAACACGCCTCGTTCCGATTCACGGCCAACGATGAGCTATCCCTCGCGCATGGCACTTGCTTTTGCTCTGACATCGCTCATGACGGTATTGGTGCTGGTGGGCGTTGTCTCTGTTGTGTGGGGCACGGTCTTTTCGGATTACACACGCTCCAATATCGTCGAAATCGCAAATTCCGCTGCCGAGAAGTTGGCGACCTCATATGAGGAAAATGGCTCTTGGACCGCGGGAGAACTGCGCACGGTCGCAACGTCGAGTTTGGTTTCCGACGATCTGGGCATGCAGGTCGTCAATAAAAAGGGTGTGATCGTTTATGACGATTCCTGGCCCTCGGCAAGCGCCACCGCCGATGTACGCGAAAACCAGGCTACGACCGACGACACGAGCGGCAAGAGGGCATCGCATAGCCCGGTCTCGTCTGCTCCAACCGACTCCGATAGCGTTGCTAACGTCGAGATTGTAACGTCTTCCGGCGAGCATGTCGGACAGGTAAAGCTGTGGGCCATCGGCTCCGACGCTCTGCTCACCAAGGCGGACTCTGCGTTTAGGGAGAAGACCTTTAACGCCATGGCCCTCGCCGCGGTTGTTGCAATCTGCATTTCGGTCGTTATCGGATCGCTCGTGTCGCGCATGCTCACCAAACCGATTCATCGCATCACCAGTACCGCAAAGCAAATCCGTGACGGCGACCTGTCGGCTCGCACGGGGCTGCGCGGCGATGACGAGATCGATCAGCTGGGAGAGACCTTCGACGAGATGGCCACCTCACTCGAAAAGGATATGAAGCACGAAAAGCGCCTGACCTCTGATGTTGCCCACGAGCTGCGCACGCCGCTCATGGCCATGCTGGCAACGGTCGAGGCCATGCAAGACGGTGTGTATCCCACCGACGATGAGCATTTGGAGACCGTTGCTTCCGAGACGCGTCGCCTGGCTCGTCTGGTGCAGCAGATGCTCGACCTATCGCGTATGGAAAACAGCACGGCTCCGCTCAATCTAGAACCGGTGGACATGGTTCCGTTCGTGCGATCGATTGTGAACGGCCAGGAGCGTCTGTTTGCCGACCGTGACCTTCGTCTTCGCTTTGCAGATGAAACCCAAGGGCACGACGATGTCGTCGAGGCCGATCCCGACATGATCACGCAATGTGTTATCAACCTCATGAGCAACGCCATGCGCTACACCCCCGAGGGCGGTTGGGTCGTGGTGTCGGTGCTCAGTGACCGCAGGCACGTCAGCATTGCCGTTTCTGATACCGGTATCGGTATTGCCAAGGACGATCTGTCGCGCATTTTCGGGCGGTTTTGGCGCGCCGATGCCAGCCGCGCCCGCGAAGCTGGCGGCCTGGGCGTCGGCCTCGCCGTGACCAAGCAGATCGTCGAGCGTCACCATGGCTACATATCCGTGGAGTCGGAGCTTGGAAAGGGTACGACTTTTACAATTCATCTGCCCCGCGAGCACACGGCGGACGCGGCATCTACTACAATGGAGCACTAGCTTTTCGCTATTCGGTGAAGGAGGGGCCGCGTCCCTGCCGCTCCGAGTTTGCGAAAACATGCGGGAAAGAACCCGCATTTCTGTCGTATTTAGGTAAGGAGTGACTCACGTGACAACGATGGAGCGTCGTCCGGATTCCCGTGGCAAGGTTCGTGATATTTACGATGCCGGTGAAAACCTGCTGATGGTCGCCACCGACCGCATTTCTGCGTTCGACTTTATTCTTCCCGACGAGATTCCGTTTAAGGGAGAGGTGCTCAATCGCATCTCGGCATTCTGGTTCGATAAGTTTGCCGACATCGTCCCCAACCATCTCGTTTCCATCGACCCGGCGGATTTCCCCGAGGAGTTTGCTGAGTATCGTGACTACCTCGCTGGCCGCGCCATGCTGGTTAAGAAGGCCCAGACGATTCCTATCGAGTGCATCGTCCGCGGCTATCTGACCGGTTCGGGCAAGAAGACCTACGACGAGAACGGCACCGTCTGCGGCATCCAGCTGCCTGAGGGCCTGACCGAGGCTTCCAAGCTTCCCGAGCCGTTGTTCACGCCGTCCACGAAGGCCGAGATCGGTGACCACGACGAGAACATCTCGTTCGAGCGTTGCTGCGAGATCGTGGGCGAGGACATCGCCACGCAGATTCGTGACCTTTCCCTCAAGATCTACAAGGCCGCTGCCGAGTACGCCGCGACCCGTGGCATCATCATTGCCGACACCAAGTTCGAGTTTGGTGTCATCGATGGCAAGGTCACGCTGATCGACGAGTGCCTCACGCCCGACTCCAGCCGTTTCTGGCCTGCTGCCAGCTACGAGGAGGGCAAGATCCAGCCTAGCTACGACAAGCAATTCGTCCGCAATTGGCTCAAGGCCAACTGGGATATGACGGGGGAGACCCCGCACCTGCCCGCCGAGGTCATCGATGGCACGTCCGAGCGCTATCGCGAGGCCTTCCAGATCATCACGGGCTCCCAGTTCACAAGCATGAAGGAGAACGCATAAGTGAGTACCCGTAGCGCCACGAACAAGCGCACGCAATCCCACGAAGTTACCGGGGTTGCGCGCAAGTCTGCCGCATCTGCTAAGCCCGCCCGCCAAGCAGCGAGCTCCGTTCGCGTCGTGCCGGCTTCGTCTAAGGCACGCCGCAAAGAGCTCGAGAAGGGCGAGAACCTCGAGGGCCTCTCTAAAGAGGAGAAGCGCGCCCGCAAGGCTAAGCAGCGCGCCAAGGAGGACCGCATCTATACGGTGTCGAATATCCTTCTCAAGCAGGATGAGGACTACACCAAGCGCCGCCGTATTTGGTGGGCTGTGCTCGCCATCGGCATGGTGCTCGTCGTGGCAATTTGGGCTTCGCTCTACTTCGCTCCCGGCGGCACGGTGTCCAGTCCTGTTCAGATGGTCGGCATCGTTTTGTCCTATGTCATCATCTTAGGTGACTTTATCTACGACTTCGTTCGTATTCGTCCCTTGCGCAACATGTACCGCGCGCAGGCCGAGGGCATGTCCGAGAACAAGCTCAACGCTCTTATCGAGCGCTCGGCTGCCGAGGAGGACAAGAAGGACTCCAAGAAGAAGTAGCGTTTGTATCCATACATATCGCTAAGATATAAGGCGCGTCGTTTTTGCGGCGCGCCTTTTTACTGTTCTATAGATAGATGGAGTGGCACATGATTCGAGCTGCCCTGACGGTCGAAGAGGCTCTGGAGGGCATGAAGGCCCTGGAGCCCAAGATTAAAAACTACGCGCGCCTGGTCGTCCGCAAGGGCGTAAACGTCAAGCCCGGCCAGGAGGTCGTCGTTCAGTCTCCGGTCGAGTGCGCGCCGTTTGCGCGCGTGGTGGTCGCGGAGGCCTATGCTGCCGGCGCCGGCCACGTGACGGTCATTTGGGCCGATGATGCCGTGACGAGGCTCACGTACGAGCATGTCGAGAAAAGTTATTTTGAGAAGACACCCGAGTGGAAGCGCATACAGCTGGATTCCTTGGCTCAGGATGGTGCCTGCTTTGTCTTTATCGAGGGTGCGGATCCTGCGGCCCTCAAGGGCATCGATCCAGCCAAGCCGGCCGCGGCATCAAAGGCGAGGAATACGCAGTGCAAAGTTTTCCGCCGTGGACTGGATTACAACATCAATCCGTGGTGCATCGCCGGCGCTCCGGTCGTGGCTTGGGCGCACGAGGTGTTCCCGGGAGACGCCGATGAGGTTGCAATCTATAAGCTGTGGAATGCGATTCTGCACACCGCTCGCGCCGATGGCCAGGACCCAGAGAGTGACTGGGAACTCCATGACGCCGCATTCGAAAAGAACCTGCGTTTCCTGAACGACAATCGTTTCGACTACCTGCATTACACCGCGGCAAATGGAACCGATCTGACGATTGGCATGACGAAAGGTCACGAGTGGGCCGGCGGCAAGGGCAAGACGCCCGATGGGCACCCCTTCTTCCCCAACATTCCCACCGAGGAAGTCTTCACTTCGCCCGATCGCATGCGCGCCGACGGTATCGTGTACTCGGCCATGCCACTCATTCACCACGGTAACAAGGTTGACGATTTTTGGATTAAGTTCGAGGCCGGCCGCGTAGTGGACTACGATGCCCGTGTGGGCAAGGCGACGCTTGCGAGCATTATTGACACCGATGAAGGTGCCGCTCATCTGGGCGAGGTCGCGCTCATTTCCAAGAACACTCCGATCCGCGAAAGCGGCGTTCTGTTCTATGACACGCTCTATGACGAGAACGCCAGCTGCCATCTTGCGCTGGGCGTCGGCTTCCCCGAGTGCATCGAGGGTGGGTACGACATGTCCAAGGAAGAGCTCCTGGAGCATGGCGTGAACGTCTCGAGCACGCACGTCGATTTTATGATCGGCACGGACGACATCGATATTACGGGCATTACGCCTGATGGACGTGAAGTTGTGATTTTCCAGAACGGCCAATGGAGTTGGGAATAGTCCCAGACCGTGGTACAATGCCACCCGCGGGCCGTTAGCTCAGCTGGCAGAGCAGGGGACTTTTAATCCCAAGGTCCAGGGTTCGAACCCCTGACGGCCCACCATAGAATAGAAAAGCGACTGGCGGATGCCGGCCGCTTTTTTGTTGCCGCGGCACGGGTTCGAACCCGAAAGGGCGCGGAGCTGAGGAAACGCGTGAGCGTTTGCCAGCGCAGCGCGCAAGGCGCGAAAGCGCCGCAGCGGCCGCCTGCGAAGCAGGCTGAACCCCTGACGGCCCACCCAAAGATTGTTGAGACGGTCAACTTCGGTTGGCCGTCTTTTTTGTTGCCGGTGCATGGGTTCGAACCCGAACTTCTCTATATATAAGAACGCTTGGCGAACAAAACCTGCCTTTTACCGACGGGAAACAAATAGCTGATGCTTTTGGAGTAAAGTGGCGCTCCAGAGATGACCGATGCCTTAACATCTATAAACCAGCTGGTCATCGACAATATCAGAAGCTAATGCTTCAGTTATAACCTCAGGGACGCGACTGAGGGACATATTCATTTGTGAACAAAATATGAAGTGCGCGATTCCCGCCCACGGGGCCCCTCCGGTCTGGCAATATATCTCCTTGCCGCGCGGCCCGGTGGAACCGGATGAGC
>URWC01000067.1 GCA_900551555.1 uncultured Collinsella sp.
ACGCCGTTCACAAACACGGCCTTGGCGCGGCCATGTGCCTCAAAACCCTCGAGCGGCGTGTAGTCCACAGCCTGATGCTGCGTCGCCGCGCTAATGGTCCAGCGCGCCTTGGGATCCCACACGCACACGTCGGCATCGGCGCCCTCGGCAAGACAGCCCTTACGCGGATACATGCCAAAGATGCGCGCCGGGTTCTCGCTCATCAAGCGGCACAGATCCTCGGGACCCAGCTGTCCCTCAAAGCTCGTAGCGATCGCGACAGGACGATGCTCCACGCCGGGTCCGCCGTTGGGAATCGCGCGGAAATCGTCGCGTCCGCGGTCCTTTTGCCCGTGCAGGTTAAAGCTGCAATGATCGGTCGCAATAGTATCGATCTCGCCGGCCACAAGCGCCTCGCGCAGCGCGGCACGGTCACCGGCATGGCGCAGCGGCGGGCTCATCACGTACTTGGCGCCCGCAAAGCCGTCCTCGCCCTGCTCCAGATAGCAGGTGTCGTCGAGCATCAGATACTGAGGGCAGGTCTCGACATAGATATTCTTCTGCCCGCGCGCTTTGGCAGCACGGATGGCCTCGAGCCCCAGCTTGGTCGAAAGGTGCACCACGTTGACCGGAGCGTCCCCGGCCAAGTGAGCCAGATACAGCAGGCGGCTCACGGCCTCGGCCTCACACACGTCCGGACGGCTGAGCGCATGCCCCTCGGGCCCATGAATCCCCTGCTCGTACACGCGCTTCTGCAGTTCATTCACCAGCGTACCGTTCTCGCAATGCACGCAGAGCATGCCGCCCACGCGCTTGAGTTCCTCCAGCACCTCGAGCGTCTCGGCGTCGTCCAGGCGCAGGTGGTCATAGGCAAAGTAGGTCTTAAACGACGACACGCCCGCCTCGCGCATGGCCGAAAGATCGGCGCGGTTGCGTTCATTCCACTCGGCGAGTGCCATATGAAAAGCGTAGTTTGCCGTGCAGGTTCCGTCGGCGCGGCGATGCCACTCGGCCAAGGCATCGGGCATGGTCACGCCGCGATCGGCCGTCGCGTAGTCCACGATGGTCGTCGTACCGCCGCAGGCAGCCGCGCGCGTACCGGTCTCAAAGCTATCGGCTGTCCAATCCATGCCGGTCCAGCACTGCATGTGCGTGTGGCCGTCGATAAAGCCGGGGAACACCCAACAGTCCGTGGCGTCCTCGACGGTATCGTCCTCGCCCGGCTCAATCGCCACGGCAATCCGCACGATCTTGTCGCCCTCCATGGCAAGGTCGGCGCGGCGAAGCCCCTGGGGCGTCACGAGCGCGCCGTTTTTGATAATGATCATAATTGCTCCTTATTGATTGATGCAGTTGGCCACGCGATCAAAATACGAGCAGGCGGCAATATGCTCCGTTATGCGTCGCTGTCCCTTGACGGTATCGACGTCCCACAGCTCGTAGGCACGCGCCTCGACCAGCGTAACGTCGACGCGACCTTTGAGAATCGAGCCCCCGCCGTCCTTGCCCTCAAGACGCATGAGCGCATCGAACAGTTCCGCCGGAAAGAGCACCGGACTCGAAGGCTCACCGTTGCACGCAAGACGCACCGGATGCTTGCGGCCACGCTCGTCAAATGCACGAACCATAGCCTCAAAAGAATCCGAACTCACGAGCGGCTGGTCGCCCGGCAAAAAGAGGCAACCTTTCCAGTTGCGTTCGACTCCCCACGAAAGGCCCGCACGGACGCTATCGCTGCGCAGCTCGCCATCGTGCAGCACGCACGGGCAATGCTTGTCCTCGCAAATCTGAGCGACCTCGGGCCAACGCGTCGAAACCACGACGTCAAAGCCCCGGGGAACCGAATCGATGGTCCGGGCAATCAGCGGCTCGCCATAGATATCGGCAAGCATCTTGTTAGAGCCAAACCGCTTGCCCTCGCCCGAAGCCATAATGACGCATCCAAGTTTCATGGTGATACCTCCCCTGAAACCATCGTACCCATAACTCGCGCCGCGGGCATCCACATCGAAAGCGCTTATCCCACACGCCCGCGATGCAAAAAAGGGGCACCCCGCCGGTTGGCAGAGCGCCCCCTTTACATGGCTTACCTCAACCCGGCTTTAGGCCTGGAGCCAACGGGCGGTGTTGCGCTCGTCGAGGGCCTTGAGGGTAGCGGCGGGATCGGCAACCTTCTGCAGGAACATCATGGCTGCGATGGCGTACGGCTTGTAGCTTGCCTCCTTGTACATGCCCACGCGGTGCATGTCGAAGACGTCGGCGTTAACCTCGCCGTGCTCGCAGGAGACACCGGAGATGTCGGCGGGCAGCGGGTGCATAAAGATGGTGTCCTGGCCGTTGGCAGTCTTCTCCATGAGCTCGGTCGTGGAGCACCAGTCCTGATGGGTGGCGTTCTGGGCGAGCAGCTCCTTCTCGAGCGCTGCGATGCCGGCGTCGTCGCCCTCGGCGTACAGGTTGGTGCGCTTCTCCATGGCGGCAAACGGAGCCCAGCTCTTGGGGATCACGATGTCGGCGCCCTCGAAGGCCTCGGCCATGGTGTTGACCTGCTTAAAGGTGGTGCCGGACTCGGCGGCGTAGCCCTTGGCGCGCTCGACGACCTCGGGCATGAGGTCATAGCCCTCGGGGTGAGCCAGGGTGACGTCCATGCCAAAGCGGGGCAGCAGGCTGATCAGCGACTGCGGGCAGGACAGCGGCTTGCCGTAAGAGGGCGAATAGGCCCAGGTGACGGCAACCTTCTTGCCCTTGAGGTTCTCGAGGCCGCCAAACTCGTTGATGAGGTAGAGCATGTCGGCAGAGGACTGCGTGGGGTGGTCGGAATCGGACTGCAGGGAGATGAGCGTGGGACGGTGATCCAGAACGCCGTCCTCGTAGGCCTGCTGCACGGACTCAGAGACCTCGGTCATGTAGGCGTCGCCCTTGCCGATGTACATGTCATCGCGGATGCCGATGACGTCGGCCATGAAGGAGATCATGGTAGCGGTCTCGCGGACGGTCTCGCCGTGAGCGATCTGGGACTTCTTCTCGTCCAGGTCCTGCAGCTCAAGGCCGAGCAGGTTGGCGGCCTTAGAGAAGGAGAAGCGCGTACGGGTGGAGTTGTCGCGGAACAGGGAGACGGCCAGACCCGAGTCGAAGATCTTGGACGAGACGTTGTTCTCGCGCAGCTCGCGCAGGGCGTCGGCGACGATGTAGAGAGCCTTGAGCTCATCGGTAGTCTTGTCCCAGGTGTGCAGGAAGTCGCTGCCGTACATACCCTTAAAATCGAGGCCGTTCAGCTGCTCGACGAGCTCGGTAAACTTAGCGTCCATGGAAATGTCCTTTCTAAAGATGAAACGATCGCAATGAGTAGATGTGCTCCGGCATGCGCGTGTGGCTAGAACATGCAGAGCACCATGACGAGGACCCGCCACCGTTGAGGAAGCATGGGAGATAACGACCGCGGGCCCCAAGTCAACAGGGGGTGCCGGGGACACGAGCAGCCCCCGGCTCAACAAAATCGAGGAATGGGACTAATCAATCTTGTTGTTGGTCAGACCGGCGCGGAACACGGTGGCGTCGCCATCGGCCTTGCTCGGATCGTAGAGGTTCAGGGCAGCCACGTACATGGCAGCAGCGGTGACCAGGTCGTCCTTGTAGGTGACCTCGTTGGGAGCGTGAGCCTGAGACTCGGCACCCGGGCCAAAGCCCACGCAGGGGATGCCGTAGCGGCCCTGGATGGAAACGCAGTTCGTGGAAAAGGTCCACTTGTCGCACAGCGGGCGACCGGTGCGCTTGTCCATGCTGGGCTCGCAGCCGATGCGCTCGTCACCGAACATGGCCTTGTGGGCGTCGACGAGAGCCTTGACGTGCGGAGCGGTCTCCTTGTTGATCCACGTGGGGAAGTAAGCCTCGGTCTCGTAGACCTCGCCGGTCCAGGACGGACGGTCGTACATGTACATGGAGACCTTCACGTCGTCGCCGTACTTCTTGGCAGCCGGCAGGTTGCGGATCTCGTCCAGGCAGGACTCCCAGGTTTCACCGGCGGTCATGCGACGGTCGATGGAGATGGCGCAGGAGTCGGCCACGGCGCAACGGCTGGGGCTGGTGTAGAAGATCTGGCTGACGGTGCAGGTGCCGCGGCCCAGGAAGCGGGCATCCTCGAAGTGCTCGGGATTGTACTTGGGGTCGAGCATCTTGACGAGACCCTTGATGTCGGTCGACTCGTCGCAGCCGTTGTTGTTGAGGGCGCGGACGTCGGCGATGATGTCGGCCATCTTGTAGATGGCGTTGTCGCCGCGGTCGGGAGCGGAGCCGTGGCAGGAGGTGCCGTGAACGTCGACGCGGATCTCCATGCGGCCGCGGTGACCGCGGTAGATGCCGCCGTCGGTGGGCTCGGTGGAAATGACGAACTCGGGCTTAATGCCGTCCTTGTTGTAGATGTACTGCCAGCACATGCCGTCGCAGTCCTCTTCCTGGACGGTGCCGACGACCATGATCTTGTAGCCCTCGGGGATGAGGCCCATGTCCTTCATCATCTTGGCAGCGTAGGTAGCAGAAGCCATGCCGCCCTCCTGGTCGGAGCCGCCGCGGCCGTAGATGATCTCATCGGTCTCGTAGCCCTCGTAGGGATCGGCATCCCAGTTCTCGATGTTGCCGATGCCGACGGTGTCGATGTGGGAGTCGATGGCGATGATCTTGTCGCCCTCGCCCATAAAGCCCATAACGTTGCCCAGGCCGTCGACCTTGACCTCGTCATAGCCAAGGTTCTCCATCTCGGCCTTGATGCAAGCAACAACCTCACCCTCCTCGCAGGACTCAGAGGGATGGGAGATCATAGCGCGCAGGAAGCGAGTCATATCAGCACGATGAGACTCAGCAGCAGCCTTGATAGCGTCGAAATCGAGTTCTTTAGCCATTGTTCATAACCTTTCAAACGAAGGAATCTACCTTTGAGGTGGCGGAGCGATACCTATTTACTCCGCCCCAACGATTAGCAAGTGGGATATTCGCCTTCCCAAACAATGCGGCGATACTGGTCGGGATCCGTATCGCCCTCGGTGGAGAAGCAGAGCACGGAGCTCGTCTTGTCCAGGCCGATGAGTTCCTTGAGCTCGGCGTACTCGGGATCGAGCATGAGAGTCTCGACCAGACCGGTGGTCACAGCGCCGGACTCGCCGGAGATGACGCGCGGGTCGCCCTTCTCGGGAGCGCCCAGGGTGCGCATGCCGCGAGCGGTGACCCAGTCGGGGCAGGACACGAAGGCGGTGGCGTGGTTGCGCAGGATATCCCAGCCCAGGATGTTGGGCTCACCGCAGCACAGACCGGCCATGATGGAGGGCATGTCGCCGTCCACGATGCGCGGGTCACCGTCGCCGGCGGCAGCGCCCTTGTACAGGCAGGCGGCAGGCGCGCACTCAACCACGACGAAGGTGGGCGGGTTATCGGGATACAGGTTGGTGAAGTAGCCCACCACGGCGCCGGCGAGCGAGCCTACACCGGCCTGGACAAAGACGTGCGTCGGGCGGTTGATGGCCATCTCGCGCAGCTGCTCGGCAGCCTCGGAAGCCATGGTGCCGTAGCCCTCCATAATCCAAGACGGGATCTTCTCGTAGCCCTCCCAGGCGGTGTCCTGAACGATGACGCCGCGCTCGCAGGCGTCGGCCTCGGCGGCGGCCATGCGCACGCACTCGTCGTAGTTGACCTCTTCGATGGTCACCGTGGCGCCCTCAGCGGCGATGTTGTCGAAGCGGGGCTTGGTGGAACCCTTGGGCATGTGCACGACGGCCTTCTGACCCAGCTTGTTGGCAGCCCATGCCACGCCGCGGCCATGGTTGCCGTCGGTGGCGGTAAAGAAGGTGGCCTGGCCAAAGTCCTTGGCAAGCTGATCGGAAGTCAGGTAATCGAAGGTGCAGTCGGCAACGTCCTTGCCGGTCTCGTCGGCAATGTAGTTGGCCATGGCAAACGAGCCGCCCAGAACCTTAAAGGCGTTGAGGCCAAAGCGATAGCTCTCGTCCTTAACGCACAGGTTGGACAGACCCAGGCGCGCAGCCTGACCGTCCAGGCGGGCAAGCGGGGTGACGGTATATTGAGGGAACGACTGGTGGAAGGCACGGGCCTTCTTCACGTGGTCGAGACTCATGATTCCCAAGTGCTTGTCATCGCTCTTGGGCATCGTGTTGCCCGCCCACTGGATCTTATCGGCCATACGGTGAACTCCTTAAGTCCTCTCTTGCCGGCCCCGCATACGCGTTTCAGCCCATTCCCATTCATGCGACTGAACTTTTATGTGGATGCCAAACAAAAAGTTTGTTAGTAATGTTCTATCACACTTTTTGATTGGTATACCTAACGAATTGTTTGTTGCCGCAATCGGTACTTTTTCGCCGCCGAACGGTTATGAATTGCCTTGTTGATGGATTTGTTTGCGGTCAAGTGTGGTTTATGGCACAGTGAGCCCAAACTAATTTTTAGGAAGGCACCTATGACCCCCGCACAGATTGAGTTTTATAAGCGCCTTGCACACGGCCTGGCGCTCCAATTTGGCCCCAACTGCGAAGTCGTCGTCCACGATCTGGAGACCGAGGACGTGGACCACTCCATCGTAGTGATCGAAAACGGCCACGTCAGCGGGCGCAAACTGGGTGACGGCCCCAGCCATATCGTGTTTGAGTCCATGCACGAGGGCACCGCCGACGTACACGACCGCGAGCCATACCTCACCAAAACCACCGATGGCAAGCTGCTCAAGTCCTCGACTATCTTTATCCGCAACGACGAAGGCAAGCCCGTCGGCATTTTGGGCATCAACTTTGACATTACGCTTATGAAGGCTTTTGAGCGTTCGCTCGACGCCTTTACCGGCACCGGCGGCACGGGCTATACCGAGCCCGAGCCCATTACCAAGAACATCGGCGACCTGCTCGAGGACCTGCTGCACGAGTGCGAGCAGTTTGTGGGCAAGCCCGCGGCGCTCATGACCAAAGACGAGCGCATTCGTGCCATTGGCTACCTCGACCGTCGCGGCGCCTTCCTCATTTCCAAGTCGAGCGAGCGCGCCTGCGAGTTCTTTGGCATCTCAAAGTACAGCTTCTATAGCTACCTCAATGAGGCCAAGGCGGCGGCCGGCGATAAGTAGGCACTCGCCCGGATTGCCCTCCCCTTTTGGGCGTGAGTTCTGGAAAGCGCGAATCCAAGACCGAGCCGCTTGGGAAGTTCCATATAATCGATGTCATTAGTATTTCGAAAGGATGGAACAGAATGGCGTTGAGCAAGGCATCATGCACCGGTCGCGGATTGATTCCGGCAATTGGTGGACATGTGCACCGCATGTTCGATGAGGGTGAAGACGACCTGTTTTCGCTGAGCCTTGACGACGTGATGGACGATCGCCCGTGGACCGCCGACGAACTCATGGGCGGCGGTGGGGCTCGCCCGTCAAGCCCCAATCCCGCACTTGCGCCTAAGTCCGCACCTGCGCCGACTCCTGCGCAGTCGCCTGTTTCGACGCCCGCGCCCACGCCCGCACCCACTTCGGCGCCCACGACCGCTCCCCGCCCCGCAAACGACCCGTCCGAGACGGCGGCATTTCTCGCTGCGGCGACGCAGAGCAAATCGGCCGACAGCACCGTTATGTACAGCGCCCAGCAGTTGCCCGTTCCTGCGGCACGCAAGCCTCCGGTCACAAGGCTCGATGAGCCCGTCGCCCATCAGGTTGCCCACGATTCCTGGGCTGCAGCCGATCTGGATGAGACCTCTACCGGCATGCCGGCGCTCGATGTTCCAGTTAACCCGCTTTTTGCCGCCAACACGAGCGCCGCGGACTATGAGGGCGGTGCGGCATATTCCGATTATTCCGATGGCTATGCTGGCACCGGTCGCATCGAGACCGAGGATTATGGCACCGCATCGAGCGATTATCTCAACGATCCGTACGCTGCCACGCCTGCACCGGAATATGACCCGGAGGCCGCGTCCGCGCCGGTGTATACCAAAAGCACGGGCGAAGAGCGCTTCGCCGATTATTACGCCAAGGAAAAGGCGCTGCGTTTCTCGGAATTTCCGCAGGCAGTCAAGGTTGCCTTTATCGCCATTGTCATTGCCCTGCTCGGTGTCATTGCGTTCGAGGGATTCCAGCTGTTCCGCGGCCCCACCCAAGCGGAGTCGGAAACCCAGCAAAAAGAGGACGATAACCAGTACCTGGACATCAACACCCTCAAGGGCGACCCCAACGACGGAGACGATGAGTAGCGGGAGCTGAAGGCGGCCGCAGGATCCCGCATCCAGCGCCGGCTTCTAAGTGCTGTTTTGTCATCCAGCCACACTTTTCCGAAGTTTTAAGGTGCCTATTTCGACACTTTTCCGTACTTTTACACGGCTGATTTCGACATTTTTCCGGATGAAAGCCGAATAATCACTTGGGAAACCAACGCCATCCGCGCGTCATTTCGCGGATGGCGCTTGATTTCTGTCCGTACACGTTGAGTCCGTACACGTTGATAGACTTCCTCTTGCCCGCAAGGAGCGGGCACGTTTTATCCAGAGTCGGGGTAGAGAGTTGGCTCCACGATCCCGACGCCAACCGGCCAAAAGGCACGGTGGCCCTGCCAACATCGATGAAAGGAGTCCGTATGGACAATTTCTCTGTGCGCAGCGAGCGCAACTTCCACAACCTGGCAGCCAAGCCAAAACGAATGCATCTTCTGGACAAGCAGAACGGCTACGCCTCGGCCATGGTCAAGAGCAGCCTCTCCCACCAGATGCGCTTCACGGTGCAAAAGCTCGAGAAAGAGTTCTGCGTTGCCGGCGACCCGCATGTGTTGCAGATCAAACTGTCCGGAGACGATTCGCGTGAGCCGTCTAGCTGGGAGCGGTTTGCCGATGGCGCGTGCGTTGCGGGCGGGTCGGGCATCTTTGCCCGCGAGTGCTTCTGCGAGGGCGCCGAGGTATTCCTGGATCTGTGCCGCGACGCCGTACGCGCGGCCGAGCTGCACCAGTGGAGTCAGAGGGAGTACGAGCTGTTGAGCGCCGCGCGTGGGGTTGCGGGGATGTAGGCAGACGCA
>URWC01000068.1 GCA_900551555.1 uncultured Collinsella sp.
CGCCTGGCGCAGAAGCGCACGAAGTCGATGAGGGTGCCGAACGAGGTGAGCTCAAGGAAGGCCCAGGCAGGCATGTCGCCGGAGTACTTCGCGTAGAGGCTCGAGCTGTAGGGGCTGCGGCCGCTCATCTTGAGCTCGCGCAGGCGGTACTCCCTGTTTGCAGTGGTAAGCGATGCCATGTAGTCGGCCACGATGGCGTAGCCGTCCTCTCCACGGTCCTCCATCTCGCGAAGCAGTGTCACCTTCTGGAAATGCTCGATGTCGAGCGTCATGCCGAGCAGGGCGTGGCGCAGCTCCTGGTCGAGCGCCGCGAGCAGGCGCAGCTGGCCGAAGTCGAGGTCTACGTAGCGGCCGTCGCGCGGGCCTCCCTCGTATTTCGAGAAGAGTTTGCGGTAGGATGCGAGCTTGAAGAAGTTGCACTTGTCGCGCAGGTAGTCCGCGGCCTCTTCCTCGGAACACAGTTCGAAGGCTACGCCCTTCTGCTTGAGGTGCTCTATCTGCTGCTCGATCGTGAGGATCGGCTTCCTATCGTGGGGTTCGGCCATGCTCGGTCTCCTGTCATTGATTTGAGAATCCTATTCTACCAGCATGTTTGCCCTGAATCCTGAAGGCCCGTTCGCCAACTCATAAGCAAGCCACCTGAGACTACTCACTTTACCCGCGGACGACGAAGAGCTGCGACCTGCGGTTTTTCAACCAGCATGAAAGCCGCCCGCGTTAATTCACTTGCGATTGTAGCTGGCGGCTTGCGGGCAAAAGGGCGGTTGAGTTTCAAAACGGGCGTTTTCGGCGATATTGAGCTTGCAAAGGCGTCCCGCCGCGCCCTTTGGGACAAAAACAAAAACTCAAAGCCCTGAGTTTGAAAAAAGTTTTTAGAGTTGTCCCAGCTTTTGTCTCCAAAGCCGACGAAACGCGACATGGTGTCACCTGGCGGCACTCGGCTCGAGGCGGCACCGAAAACTGGGTGTAACTGGAATGACGGGGCGGCAAAACTATAACCATCGAGTGGGAATAAACGATATTCGTTGATTTCAAGCCTCTGACCTGCGAAAACAGGTCGGGGGCTTCTTATTTTGCAACCTCTGTGCAACCTTTGCGGTTTCGCGCCCCGTGAACAGGGGACGTAGCGCTGTTCACGTCTGGGCCCATGTCGGCACCGATCAATGCCCGCGCTGCTTCTGCTTGCGCTTCAGCTTCCGCTGCTCGAAGCACGTCGCCCGGGGTTCCTCGCCAGAGGAGAACCGACCGTTCCTTGCGAAACCGCGAGACCAGCTATATCCGCTTGCTGCGGGCTTGCTTGAGCCAGTTCCTCTTGAAAGAGCCTATACCTCCGAAGAACTTGTTGTACGTCTCACCGTTCTCCTTGGCCTCGTACTTGACCAAGGCAAGTTCGATGGTGCAGAGGTAATCCGCCACTTGCTCGAGGTGGTAGTCGGTCATCGAGGTCTTGCGGCGTCGGACGACCCCTTTTGAGAGGACCTTGCCCACCGAGCCGTCTCGCCCACGGAACAGAAGGAGCGCATCCCCGCGACCTTCGGCGACCTGTGCTGCGAGATGGAGGGCTGCACCATCGCGCAGGGCCCTTTCCAAAGCGAAGTGTCGAGCCGAAGTGTTGAGCGTCGGCCCTGAATGTTCAATGGCCGTTGTTTTCTGCCCCTCAAGTGGTGAACTTCTCCTCGGGGCTGTTGATTCCCCCACGCGCCCCCTTCCGTTCTCTGTGTTCCCCTTATACTCCTTGTACAAGGAGGTAAGAAGTCATGGACAAGACCGCACAGGACAGCTTGGCAAAGAAGCCCGTCGACATGAGGGACAGGATTCTCGAGCATCTCGAGGCCCTCACCTCTGCCGTCTCGCTCGACGACCTTGCCCGTCTGTCCACCTCCGACATCGCCGAGACACTCATCATCTCCAGGAGTCTGGCGAGCCAGTACCTCAACGACCTTGTTCGCGCCGGCCTTGTGGTTAAGGTGGCGGGCAGGCCTGTCCGTTATTTTCATCGCCGCGCGTTCCAGAAGCGTTTTCAGGTAAAGCTCTCTGCAAGCGAGTACGCCTCGCTCGCCGACCTCATCCAGGCGACGGGAATCGCCGATCACCGCGACTTCGCGCGTGCCGTGGGCTTCGACCTGAGCCTCAGCTCCGTTGTCGAGCAGTGCAAGGCTGCGGTTCAGTACCCTCCGTTTGGCCTGCCCATCCTCTTGAGCGGCGGCGTGGGTGTCGGTAAGTCTTTCCTTTCTCGCCTTGTGTACGAGTACGGCAAGAACCAGGGCTTGCTGTCCCGCGACTCCTCCTATGTGCGCATCGACTGCGCCGGGGTCCCGGACGCCGCCTCGTTCAACGGGCTTCTTGACGAGTCGATCGCGAAATCGCGCGGGGGTGTGGTCTTTGTCAACGGCATCGAGGCACTCTCTCCCTCTGCGATGGAGCACTGCCTTGCGACGGCCCTCGGGCTCGATGCCTCCCAGGATGCGCCACGCGCTCGCCTCGTTCTTTCGACGGCGCTTTCCGCCGATGACCTGAAGGTTTCCTCGGCCTACAGCAAAATGCCCATCTGTGCCCGCGTCCCCTCACTCAAGGAGCGGACCCCCGAGGAGCGCGAGGATCTCATCTTGAGCTTCCTGCGCAGCGAGGGGTGCCGAATCGGTTCTGATGTGAAGATTAGCCGCGGCGCATACCGTTGCCTCGTGAACGCGGACTTTTCCGATAACATCGCCGGCTTGCGCGCCTGCGTGACGAACTGCTGCGCCAAAGCGTTCCTCAATCGCGAGGGCGACTACGTCGTCGTTCGCCCGTATCTTCTTCCCAGCGGGCTCCTCTCCTCCGCGCAGATCGATCAACAGCCCGACGATGGCGCTCTGATCGACGCGTCCCTGGATACCGCCGAGAGCACAGGGCCGGTCGAGCAGGCGCTCGATGCCCTGTGCTCTCTCGATGAGCGATTCTGCGCCGGGGAGCTCTCTGTCTCCGAGCTCGTCTCGCAAGCTGTCTCCGCTGTGCGCGGCGTTGAGGATCACTTGATCTTCGGCCACGGCGTCGCCTCATCGAGGTCGCGCGCCTTCGAGCGCGTCGTGGGCGCGGTCCTTGCCGACGCAGGCTCTTCTTATGGCATCGAGCTTTCGAGGAAGGTCACTTTTCTACTGGCCCAGGAGATTTGCCTGCAGTTGTGGCCGGGCATCGGCCTGGCTAAGCGAAAGTCTGCCTGTGCGGAGCAAATCTCCCATCTCCTCGGCGTCGTGACCTCCGAATTGCCGTTTGCCTCGAGCGTCTCCGATCAGGTCGCCGCAGACATGGAAGGGGCACTCGGAATCTCGCTCGATCACTTCACGAAGACGCTTCTGACGCTGTGCGTCGCATCGGAGTCTCGCGACGCGAAGGCCCTTCGGACGCTCTGCGTCATCTTGTCACACGGCTACTCGACGGCGACGAGCATCGCCGACGCGGCGAACCGTATGCTCGGCGTGCATGTGTACGAGGCGGTCGACATGCCCTACGACCAGCAGCTGAAGGACATTGTCGGTCCGCTCCAGCGCCTCGTCGACCGTCACTCGTACTGCACTGGGGTCGTGTTTCTTGTTGACATGGGCTCTTTGGAGGAGGCCTATAAGGCCCTCGAGAACGTTACCGACTCCACCATCGGGGTGGTGAACAACGTCTCCACCGGGCTCGCGCTCGAGATCGGGTCCGGGCTGCTCGGCGGCAAGTCCATCGCCGAGGTTCTTGGCGATGCGACCGCCGTGTGCGTGACGCACTGCAAGGTGATCGAGCGCGTCAACCGTGAGGACGCCATCGTCTTCTGCTCCGAGTCCGGGGTCGACGCCGCGGAGAGGATACGCCAGCTCGTCTCGCAGAGCCTCCCGCGCACCATAGGCGCACGCCTGCTCACGAGGCCCTTCAAGCAGCTCGTCACGAACGGGTCGAACGACGCCGTTTTCTCCGAGCACCGCGTCTGCGCCGTCATCGGCACGGGAGACCCCGGGATTGCCTCCGTTCCCTTCGTCGCCCTCGAAGACATTATGTCGACGGCGTCCGCCTCGAAGGTCGATGCCGTGTTCGGCAGGTGGCTTGACGCTTCCGAGCTCTCTTCTTTCCACGAGAAGCTGCTTTCGAACATGACGCTGCAGAACGTTATCCGCTCCATCACCATCCTCGACCCGGAGCGGCTATTCCACGAGATCGAGAGCGCCGTGCACGAGCTTCAGCGCAGAACGGGCGAGAAGATCGGCAGCAACGCCATCATCGGGCTGTACGTTCACCTCTGTTGCCTCGTTGAGCGCCTCGTCACCCGCAACCCCATCGAGACCTACGTCGGCCAGGATCGCTTCGAGGAAGAGCACACCGACTTCATCGAGTCCTTCAGGCAGAGTTTCTCGAGCATCTCGACGCGCTATCGCGTGGAGGTTCCTGTAAGCGAGATCGCCTACGTCTTCGACTACATCAGCGTGAGCGCCGCCCCGGCGCGAGAGGAGCGTCTCGGCTCCTCGAGCCTCCTGTTCGACGAGTGACCCCCGCGCCGTCACGAGCTGACCGCGCGTCTTCAATAATCCGATAACCCCTTGCCCGGCGCGAATCCGGATAGCGCCAAGGCAGTACCGAACGTAAGACTTGATTTGATAGGAGCAAACATGAGTGTTGTTATGGCACGAATCGACAATCGCCTGCTTCACGGCATCATCGTGACGCAGTGGGCCCCGGTGTCGGGCGCAACCCGCGTCATGGTCGTCGATGACAAGGTCGCCGGCGATGAGGTCCTGAAGTCCACCATGAGGATGGCGCGCCCCGCGGGCATGGCCGTCTCGATCATCTCTGAGGAGACCGCGCTCAAGAACTTCGCGGCGGGCAAGTACGACCGCGAGAAGGTCTTTGTCATCGCTAAGGAGCCCGAGACGATCCTTCACCTGGCCGAGTCGGGCGTCGAGTTCCCGTCGCTGATCGTCGGCGGCTCTCTTGTCAAGGAGGACGGCGTCCAGCTCACCCAGCGCGCCTATGCCTCCGCCGAGAACGTCCAGAGCTACAAGGCGCTCATCGCCCGCGGCGTCAAGGTGACGGCACAGTTCGTGCCCGCCGACAAGCCCGTCTCCGTCGCCGACCTCATCTAAGGAGGGATCATGGTCAACTTCACTATCCTGCAGGTCGTCCTTTTGACCCTGCTGGCCTTCATCAAGCACGTGGACTACTACGGCATCCCGATGATCTTCGTCAACTATGCCGTTTTCTGGGGCCTTATCACCGGCGTCGTCATGGGCGACTGGCAGACCGGCCTCGTCATCGGCGGCACCATCCAGCTCATGCAGCTCGGCGTCGCGGGCTTCGGCGGCTCGTCGATTCCCGACTACGGCACGATGGCCATCATCGCCACCGCCTACGGCGTGACCCTGGGCGCGGACACGGGCCTCGCCATTGGCCTGCCGGTCGGCATGCTCGGCATCCAGCTCGACGTCATCGTCAAGATCCTCAACGGCTTCGTCGTCGAGAAGTCCCAGAAGCTCTGCAACGAGGGCAAGTTCAAGCAGATGAACGCCATCCTGTGGGTCTGCCCCGCGCTCTTCGGTCTGTGCGCCGCCCTGCCCGTCTTTGTTTCCGTGACGCTCGGCCAGCCCGCCGTCAACTGGCTCCTCGAGGTCATGCCCCAGTGGTTCCTCTCCGGCCTCACCCTCGCCGGCAAGATGCTCCCGGCCGTCGGCATCGCCATGCTGCTTCGCTACATGCCCACCGCTAAGTACTTCCAGTACCTGCTCGCCGGCTTCTTCCTCTCGGCCTTCCTGAACGTGCCCATCATCGGTGCCGCCATCGTCGGCGTTGCCCTCGCGATCGCGTTCTACCAGCGCGCCGAGAGGGACACCGAGCTCGCCGCCCACGCTTCCGCAGACGCCTTCATCGGAGAGGATGAGTAACCATGGAAAACGAGAACATCACCGCCGTCGCCGAGGGCAAGCCCTCCGGCTATAAGGTCACCAAGAAGGACCTGCGCAACGCGAACTGGCGCTGGCTCATGAGCGTGTGCACCTTCAACTACCAGACCCAGCAGGGCGCCTCGGTCGCCTACGCCCTCTCGCCGATCCTGAGGAAGATCTACACGAACGACGAGGACTATAAGCAAGCGCTCAACAACCACTTCCGCTACTACAACACCCAGCCTTGGCTCGCCGCCATCATCCTCGGCGCCTGCGTGGCCATGGAGGAGCGTGACGGCCTCGCGGCGGCGGACGCCGTCCAAGACCTGAAGATCGGCACCATGGGACCGCTCGCCGGCGTCGGCGACTCCCTGCTCATGACCATGATCCCGACCATCATGGGCTCCATCGCCGCCTACATGGCCATCGAGGGCAACCCCGTGGGAGCCGGCATCTGGTTCGCGCTCATCCTGGCCATCTTCTGGGTCCGCATGCACGCCCTCGAGTTCGGCTACAAGCAGGGTGTGAAGCTCGTCACCGACTTCAGCGAGAAGCTTCCCAACCTCACTGCCGCCGCCTCCGTGCTCGGCCTCACCGTGGTCGGCTGCCTCATCGCCTCGGTCATCGGCGTCACCTGCCCGATTAGCTTCAGCTTCGGCGACGTCTCGATGGAGATTCAGCCGCTGCTCGACAAGATCCTGCCTGCCATGATCCCCGCCGCCATCACGGGAAGCGCGTATTACCTTCTTACCAAGAAGAACGCGAGCATGACGGCCCTCATCCTCGTGGTGATCGTCCTCGCGATGGTCGCCTCCGCCGCCGGCATCCTCGCCTAGCTTCGACCCAAGAGATTGGTGAATCAATGAGAAAGATAGTTGTGGCGAGCCATTCCCTTCTCGCCCAGGGCTTCAAGGACACCCTCGAGTTCCTTACGGGTAAGAGCGACGCCATCAACGCCGTGTGCGCCTACGTGAACGACAACGGCGAGGGGCTCGACGCGGCGGTCGAGGCGGCGCTTTCGGGCACTGACGAGGTCGTCGTCCTCACCGACGCGCTCGGCGGCAGCGTGAACCAGCGCTTCTCCCGCTTCGCCTCCGACCGGATCCACGTGATCGCGGGTGTCAACCTCCCGCTCGCCATGACGGTCGCGCTCGCGCGCCCCGACGAGAAACTCGACTTCGACGCCCTCGTCGACGAGGCGCGCCAGCAGATCGTCTACGTGAACGGTGCCAGTTCCGCCGAGTGCGAAGACGACGAATAGAGGAGGTCGACGATGAGAGAGTTCCTTAAGGACGTGTGGATGCACGGCGGTGAGGAAAGCCGCGCCATCACCCCCGAGAACATCACGGGCGAGAAGGGCCGCGCCGCCATGTCGGCCAGCCACCTCGGCGTCGGCCGCAAGGGCTCGTGCTGCGTGCCCCTTGAGTCCGGCGAGACCATCACGCTCGCGGACATCGAGGGCCCCGGCATCATCCGCCACATCTGGATGACCGTCCCCGACAAGACCGCCGCCGGCAGCTTCGTCATGCGCGACCTCGTACTGCGCTTCTACTGGGACGACGAGGAGACCCCCTCGGTCGAGTGCCCTGTCGGCGACTTCTTCTGCAACGGCTTCGGTGAGCGCGCCATCGTCAACTCGATGCCCATCTGCGTGAACCCGACGGGCGGCATGAACTGCTACTTCGAGATGCCTTTCAGGAAGCACGCCAAGGTCACGCTTACGAGCGAGCACCCCGGGTTCATTAAGTACATCTTCTACACGTTCAACTACGCGCTCACCGACGTGCCGGACGACGCCATGTACTTCCACGCCCGTTTTAACCGCGAGTGCAGCACCCGCAGGGGCGTCGACTACACCGTGCTCGACGGCGTGCGCGGTAAGGGCTACTACGTCGGCACCTACATGGCCCTGTGCGCCCTGGAGCGCTATTGGTGGGGCGAGGGCGAGATGAAGTTCTTCCTCGACGGCGACGAGGAGTTCCCCACGGTCACCTCGACGGGAGCCGAGGACTACTTCGGCGGTGCCTGGGCCTTCCTCGACAGGCCGCCCCACGCGCTGCCCGAGGCGCAGTGCTTCAACACGCTGTTCGCCGGCTACCCGTACCGCTCGACGCGCGACGCCACGCGCGACCGCTTCAGCGCGGGCAAGCCGAACCCGAACCCGATGCTCGCGACCAACGACGACGCGCTGCCCAGGCACGGCCTCTACAGGTGGCACCTTCCCGACCCGATCTCGTTCAAGGAGGACCTGCGCGTGACGTTCCAGGACCTCGGCAACGACGACATCAAGCTCTACGAGCGCGAGGACGACATCTCCACCGTCGCCTACTGGTACCAAAGCGAGCCGCACGCCGTGCTCGCCCCGTTTGCCGCAAGGCAGGACCGCGTGCCCAGGTAGGGTCGCCTCGAAACAAGCCAACGTTATGGGCGCCCGCGGTTGACCATGACTGCGGGCGTCCCTTCGTAAGGAGGACCACATGAGCGAAAAGCAAATGAGGCTCGGCGCCCTCGAGGCCGGCGGGACCAAGATGGTCTGTGCCGTGGTGTCCGGCGACGGCGAGGTCCTCGACCGTATGGAGACCCCGACGCTTACGCCCACCGAGACCGTCCCGCAAATGGTCGAGTGGTTCACCGCCCGCGATGTGGACGCGTTGGGCATCGGCGCCTTCGGCCCGACCTGCGTCGACCCCAACGATGAGCGCTACGGTTCCATCCTCCAGACGCCCAAGCTCGCGTGGCGAGGCTATGGTCTTCGCGCCGCGTTCGCCGACGCCCTCGGGATTCCGGTGACCTACGACACGGACGTGAACGTTGCCTGCCTCGGCGAAGTGGTCTTCGGCTGCTGCAAGGGGCTCGAGGACGCCGTCTACGTGACCATCGGCACCGGCGTGAGCACGGGCGTCATGTGCGCGGGCAGGCTCCTTCACGGCATGCTGCACCCCGAGGCCGGCCACATGCTGGTAAGGACCCGTCCCACCGAGGAGGGACGCTGCGTCTGCCCGAGCCACGCGAGCTGTCTCGAGGGCCTCGCCTCCGGCCCCGCCATCGCCGCGCGGTGGGGAAAGCCCGCGGCCG
>URWC01000069.1 GCA_900551555.1 uncultured Collinsella sp.
CGAGCCGGCAGAGCCCACGACGGCTGACCTCTACGCCCGTCGTCCCCGTAAGCGCAAGGCCGTCGTCGACCAGCTCGCTCGCGAGCTCGAGGCCGAGGACGACGCTGCTGACGCCGACGCCCCGAAGGGAGGCGATGAGTAATGCCTATCGGACCTGCGCGAATGCCGCTCTTCGATCACCTGGGAGAGCTCCGTCGCCGCCTGACCATCGTGGTCGTGTCGGTGTTTGCCGCCGCTATCGTGCTGTATTTCGCCACGCCTGTGGTGCTCGACATCCTGGAAGACCCCATCCGCTCTTTTGTGCCGGACGGTAAGTTCTACATCACCACCACGCTCGGTGGCTTTGGTTTGCGCTTTTCGCTGGCCATCAAGATGGCCGTTGTCATGTGCACGCCCATGATCATCTGGCAGATTCTGGCGTTTTTCCTGCCGGCGCTTCGCCCCAACGAGCGCAAGTGGGTCGTGCCCACGGTGCTCGCCTCGACGGTGCTGTTCTTCCTGGGTGCCATCTTCTGCTACTTCATCATCATTCCTGCGGGCTTTGAGTGGCTCATCGGCGAGACCTCGGCCGTCGCTACGGCACTGCCCGATCTGGAGAACTACGTCAACATGGAGCTGCTCTTTATGATCGGCTTTGGCGTGGCGTTTGAGCTGCCGCTCATCATCTTCTATCTGTCCGTCTTCCACATCGTGTCCTACGCTGCTTTCCGCGGTGCCTGGCGTTATGTATACGTTGGCCTGCTCGTGGGTTCGGCTGTGATCACGCCCGACGGCTCGCCCGTTACGCTGGGTCTCATGTATGGCGCCCTGCTCTCGCTCTACGAGATTTCGCTCGCCATCGCCCGTGTGGTCATTACCGCGCGCGAGGGCAAGGAGGGCTTGTTTGTGAGCCGTCTGGACCTGTTCTCGGACGACGAGGACGACGAGGAGTAAAACGGTATGCACGAAGTTGGCATTGTCAACGGCATACTCGATACAGTGATTCGCGCGGCGCGTGGGGCGGGGGCCTCGCGCGCCGTTTTGGTGACGCTGCGTATCGGGGATATGACCGAGGTCGTGCGCGAGGCGCTCGACTTTGCCTGGGAGACGTTTCGCGACGAGGACCCGCTCACGCGCGGCTGCGAGCTTGCTGTGGAGGAAGTCCATCCACAAAGCGAGTGCCTGGACTGCGGCGAGGTCTTTGAGCACGACCGCTTCCATTGCCGCTGTCCCCAGTGTGGCGGCGCCAACGTGCGTCTGCTGCACGGCCGCGAGCTCGACATCGCCAGTATCGAAATCGAAACCCCCGACGATTAACCCGCCAGCCACCTGGGGACAGGGTACAAAGGGGCTAAAGTAAGGAGCGCTAAGTATGGCCGAGAAAACGATTGATATCGCGTCGCCGATCCTGTCGCGCAACGAGCGCCTGGCAGATCAGCTGCGTCAGCGATTTAATGAGACAGGCACCTATGTGATCAATGTGCTGTCGAGCCCTGGCTCGGGCAAGACCACTACGATTCTGGGCACCAACGAGCGCCTGCGCGACAAGGCCGGCTTGCGCTGCGCCGTCATCGAGGGCGATATCGCCTCGGACGTCGACGCCATCACCATGAAGGAAGCCGGCATGCCCGCCATCCAAATCAACACGGGCGGCCTGTGCCACCTCGAGGGCAACATGATCATGGAGGCCGTTGACGCCTTCGACCAGGCTGTGGGTCTGGAAAACATCGACGTCATCTTTATCGAAAACGTGGGCAACCTGGTCTGCCCAGTCGACTTTGACCTGGGCGAGAACCTGTCTATCATGATCCTCTCGGTGCCCGAGGGCGACGACAAGCCCGTCAAGTACCCGGGCATCTTCCAACACGCCGGCGCACAGCTGCTCAACAAGGTCGACGTGGCCCCGGCTTTCGATTTTGACATGGATAGGTATACTAAGACACTCGATGACCTCAATCCGCAGGCGCCGCGGTTTGCCGTGAGCGCGCGCAAGGGCGAGGGCATGGATGCCTGGTGCGATTGGCTCATCGGGCAGATTGAGCAAGCAAGGGCGTAAGTCGGCCGCCATACGGGCGGGCGTAGCCGCAGAGATACGAGATAGGAGCCTCTTTTGAAGCTCATCATCGCCGAGAAAAACGACGCCGCGCGTCAGATCGCCGAGCGTCTGTCCACGGGCAAGCCCAAAAAGGACAAGGTGTACAACACCGCCATCTACCGTTTTGAGTGGAAGGGCGAGGAGTGCGTGACCATCGGCCTTGCCGGTCACATCCTAGCGCCCGATTTTTGCGACAGCGTGCTGTTCGATAAAAAGCTGGGCTGGTATTCGGTCACCGAGGACGGCGAGATGCTGCCGGCCGACATACCCGATGGCCTGGCACGTCCGCCCTACGACACCAAGCGCAAGCCGTTTCTTGCCGATGGCATCTCAATCAAGGGCTGGAAACTCGAGAGCCTGCCTTACCTCACCTGGGCGCCCGTCATTAAGCTACCGGCCGAGAAGGAACTCATTCGTTCGCTCAAGAACCTCGCTAAAAAGTCTGATAGCGTCATTATCGCCACGGACTTCGATCGCGAGGGCGAGCTAATCGGTTCGGACGCCCTTAACAAGGTGCGCGAGGTGGCGCCGGACTTGCCGGTTGCCCGCGCCCAGTACTCTTCGTTTACCAAGGCCGAGATCACGCAGGCCTTCGATAATCTCGTCTCGCTCGACCAGAATCTGGCCGACGCCGGCGAGAGCCGCCAGCACATCGACCTCATTTGGGGTGCGGTGCTCACGCGCTACCTGACGCTCGCCAAGTTTGGCGGCTTTGGTAACGTGCGCTCTGCCGGCCGTGTGCAGACGCCGACGCTTGCCCTGGTGGTCGAGCGCGAGCGCGAGCGCATGGCGTTTGTGCCCGAGGACTATTGGCAGATCCGCGGCATGGGCGCCGCACAGGGTGCTGCCGAGGACGACCGCTTTAAGATTGCGCACAAGACGGCGCGCTTTACCGACAAGGATGCTGCTGAGGCGGCGTACGGCCATGTCGACGGCGTTGCGACGGCAACCGTCGCCGCGGTGACCAAGCGTTCGCGCAAGCAGCAGCCGCCCACGCCGTTTGCGACCACCTCGCTGCAGGCTGCCGCCGCAGCCGAGGGCATCTCACCTGCGCGTACCATGCGCATCGCCGAGTCCCTCTACATGGCCGGTCTCATCAGCTACCCGCGTGTCGACAATACCGTGTACCCTGCGACGCTCGATCTGGGCGCCGTGGTGAGCGACCTGGCAAAGATCAACCCGGCGCTGGCGCCCGTATGCAAAAAGGTGCTCGCCGGTCCCATGAAGCCCACGCGCGGCAAGGTCGAGACCACCGACCACCCGCCTATCTATCCTACGGGCGAGGGCGATCCGTCCACGCTCGACGGTGGCCAGCGCAAGCTCTACGACCTCATCGCCCGTCGCTTCCTGGCAACGCTCATGGGTCCCGCGACCATCGAGAACACCAAGCTCGAGCTCGACGTGAACGGCGAGCCGTTCGTGGCCTCGGGCGACGTGCTCGTGACCCCCGGCTTCCGTGAGGCGTACCCGTATGGACTCAAGCGCGACGAGCAGATGCCGCCGCTTGAGCAGGGCGATACGGTCGACGTGTTCGACATTAAGCTCGAGGCCAAGCAGACCGAGCCGCCCGCGCGCTACAGCCAGGGCAAGCTCGTGCAGGAGATGGAAAAGCGCGGCCTGGGTACCAAGTCAACGCGCGCGAGCATCATCGAGCGCCTGTATGCCGTGCGCTATCTCAAAAATGATCCCGTGGAGCCGAGTCAGCTGGGCATCGCCATCATCGACGCACTGACGCAGTTTGCCCCGCGCATCACGAGCCCCGATATGACCAGCGAGCTCGATGGCGATATGACCCGTGTGGAGCGCGGCGAGGACACCGAAGAGCATGTCGTGACGCACTCGCGCGCGCTGCTGGCCGGCGTGCTCGACGAGCTGCTCAAGCATACGCAGGAGCTGGGCGACGCCATCAGCGACGCCGTCACGGCCGATGCGCGCGTGGGCGCCTGCCCCAAGTGCGGCAAGGACTTGGTTATGAAGACGAGTGCCAAGACCCGCGGCAGCTTTATCGGCTGCATGGGATGGCCCGACTGCGACGTGACCTATCCGGTGCCGAGTGGCGTCAAGGTGAGCCCGCTAGAGGGCGAGGCCGCCGTGTGCCCCGAGTGCGGTGCGCCGCGCATTAAGTGTCAGCCGTTCCGCCAAAAGGCTTTCGAGATTTGCGTGAACCCCACATGCCCCACCAACTACGAGCCCGACCTTAAGGTGGGCGAGTGCAAGGTGTGTGCCGAGGCCGGACGCCATGGCGATCTGATTGCGCACAAGAGCGAGAAGAGCGGCAAGCGTTTTATCCGCTGCACCAACTATGACGATTGCGGCGTGAGCTATCCGCTGCCGGCGCGTGGCAAGCTCGAGGCGACAGGCGAGACCTGTCCCGAGTGCGGCGCTCCCATCGTGGTGGTCAACACCGCGCGCGGCCCGTGGCGCATCTGCGTGAACATGGACTGCCCGACCAAGGAGAAGAAGCCCGCCCGCGGCCGCAAGACCACGACCAAGGCGAGCACGACGAAGAAGACTTCGACGGCAAAGAAGGCCACGGCTAAGAAAGCCACTGCCGCCAAGAAGTCGACCGCGAAGAAGTCGACTGCCAAGAAAGCAGCCGCCGACAAGTAACGGCGCAGTCGAAACATTGCCCAAAAAACGAGCGAGGGTCCCATGATCCTCGCTCGTTTTTTGACCGGCAGTTAGGGACATTCCTTTTTCTGCCGGCAGTTTAGGAACGTCCCTAACTGCCGGCTCGGAAACGACAAGGCGTTAGTTCACTTCGACGGGTTTGGCGCCGGGATAGCGCTCCTCAAAGTCTAGGCGGTACTTATTGTCATTGGTGCCCGCCACGTTGTCGCGCGACAGCGGCGCCACGATCTCGTTCTTATGGTCCGCGGGCTTTGCGTACTTTAAGCTGATCTCCCAGGCATCGCAGATCGCATCGATGCGGTGATCCAGGTCGTCGTACAGAGCAATGATGTCCTTCCACGAGCTGTAGTTCTTAGAGCTTGTGGGGACGTCCAGGTCCTCGACGATATCGTAGTACTGCTCGATGGTGTCTTCCGTGCGCTCGGCGACGTCGGCGAGATTTTGACGGGCGGTACGGTCCTCTTCCAGATAACCGCCATTGAACGCCTCTGCGCAGGCACGGACCTGGTTATCGAGATCTTCGAGCAGGTCGTAGTATTCGCTCAGGCGACGGTAGAGGTTTTGCTCGGAGAGGGTCGCCTGGCTGCCATCCTCGTCATCATCGTCGTCATCGTCGTACAGGCTGTTGGGATCGCCGAGAGGCTTTAGGTCATCGTCGTCGACGTCATGGTGTAGCTTAGCTACCTCGGCAGTCGTCTGCGTGGCGGCGTTGTCGAACGGTCTGATTGCAAAGAAGATGACCAGGGCGATGATAATCGCCACCAGCACAACGATAACGGCGATAAGCGGCCCGGTGCCGCTCTTTTTGGGAGCGGGGGTCTGTGGCGAAGCGGGCGCGTATGCGGGAGCCGGCTGTTGTTGGGGCGAGCCGCTCGAGACGGGTATGCGCTGCGTGGTCTCGTCGGTCGCGGGGCCTGCGGCGGGGTCGGGGCGATAGGCGAGGGGGTCGTCCGGCTTAGCTTGCGGCGTATCGAGGAAGCCGGTCTGCTCAAACGCGGGTTGGCCATTGCTTGCGGTTGTCTGCTCAACGGGTGCACCGCATGAGGTGCAGAACTTGGCATCATCTGCAAGAAGTTTGCCGCACGAGGCGCAATACCGAGACATTGCCACTCCTTTCGCCACATTTCAAATCAATACGACGATTATACCCAGTGCTCAAAAAAGTCGGCAGCTAGGGACGTTCCTTTTCTGCCGGCACTTTAGGAACGTCCCTAGCTGTCGCCTAGTCATTTAAGAGCGTCCCCAATGACTACCCAATGACTAGGCCCGATTTGGGGCGCGCCTGCCCCTGGGGTATCATGGCTTGGTTGATATATCTGCATTTACGCGCCTTATAGGAAGGGGCTGCGCTCATGGCTTTTGAGCCCGCTCAACATAGCTTTATCACGCTCGAGGGCGTCGATGGTGCCGGCAAGTCCACGCAGGCGCGTCTGCTTGCCCGCGCGCTCGAACTCGCTGGCTACCAGGTTGTGAGCCTGCGCGAGCCGGGCGGCACCGCCATCAGCGAAAAGATCCGCGCTCTGCTGCTCGACCCCGCCAATACGGCGATGGGCGACACCTGCGAGTTGCTGCTCTACGAGGCGGCGCGCGCTCAGTTGGTGCACGAGGTCATAGCTCCCGCCCTCGCGGCCGGCAAGGTGGTCCTGTGCGACCGCTTCTACGATTCCACGACCTGCTACCAGGCATTTGCCGACGGCCTCGATCGCCAGATAGTGTGCGATGCCAATAACCTGGCCGTCGCGGGAACACACCCGGCGCTCACGCTCGTCTACCACATCACGCCCGAGCAGGCGGCGCTACGCATGGCAGCCCGTGGCGCGGCAGATCGCATGGAGGCAAAAGGCATGACATTCCAGGAGCGTGTTTACCAGGGATTTTGCGCCATTGCTGCCGAGGAGCCAAACCGCGTAAAGCTCATCGACGCCACTGCGACCGTCGAGGAAGTCTTCGAGAAGACGGTCGAGCAGATTCGCGCGTACGGTCTCGTCATTTCGCAAGATGCTGTCGCCGCCGCGCTTGCCAAGGAGGCCGAGTAACATGGCCCCCGCTCAGGCAAGCCTGCTGGCCAAGCTCGACACCCAAGAGCGCGTTCGCGATTTTTTGACCAACGCCGTCGCCAGCGGCCGCGCATCGCACGCCTACCTGTTTTTGGGCGCTCCCGGTGCCGGCAAGCTCGATGCCGCATGGGCGCTCGCCCAGGCCTTCCTGTGCGAGCAGGACGGCTGCGGAGCATGCGACAGCTGCGTACGCGTTGCTCGGCATACGCATCCTGACGTGCACTATTACACGCCCGAGAGCGCCACAGGCTACCTCATTGCCCAGACCCGCGAGCTGCTCGATGACGTGCCGCTGGCGCCCATCCGTGCCAAGGCCAAGGTCTACATCATCGATCGTGCCGAGCAACTGCGCGCTAACACCGCCAACGCGCTGCTCAAGACACTCGAGGAGCCGCCCGAGGGCGTTATGTTCATCTTGTTGGGCACCTCGGCAGACGTGATGTTGCCCACCATCGTGAGCCGCTGTCAGTGCGTGCCGTTTCGGCTGGTGTCGCCCACCGTGGCCGCGCAGGCCGTGAGCCGCGCGACGGGTCAGGATCTCGCGCGTTGCCGCATGGCGGTCGCCGTGGCGGGAAGCCCCACACGCGGCATCGAGTTCCTTAAGAGTGCCGAGCGCCAGGATGCTCGCCGCCAAATGGTCCGCGCCATCGATTCGCTCATTGCCGCCGACGAGGCCGACGTGCTCAGCCGCGCCAAGTCGCTCATCGTCGCCGTTAAGGCGCCGCTCGCCGAGGTCAAGTCCACGCAGGAAAAGGTGCTCGAGCAAAACGCCGACTACCTGTCGCGTGGAGCATTGAAGCAGCTTGAGGACCGCAACAAGCGCGAACTCAACGCGCGCGAGCGTTCGGGTATCATGGAAGCGCTGGCGAGCGCGCGGACGCTCATGCGCGACGTGCTGCTGACGCTTCAGGACGAGGCGGCCGACGTGGTGAACGAAGACGTGCGCGACACGATCGGTCGGCTTGCCGCCGCGACGAATGTTGCGGGTGCCACCCGGGCGCTCGAGGCAGTCGCGACCGCCGAGCGCAACATCGCCAGAAACGTTACTCCCCAGCTGGCCATCGAGGTCATGCTGTTCGATATCAGGAAGGCACTGAAATGCCGTTAGTCGTACCCGTTAAGTTTACCTACGCCTCGCGCGACCTGTGGTTTGACCCGCAGGATCTGGATATCCTCGAGGCCGATTATGCCATTTGCTCCACCGAGCGCGGAACCGAGATCGGCCTGGTCACGGCCGATCCCTTTGAGGTGCCGCAAGATGAGATCGGTCAGCCGCTTAAGCCCGTGCTGCGCGTGGCGAGCGACATCGACCTGCAGCTTGCCGACGACCTGGCCATCCAGGGCGACGAGGCCATGGTCGACTTCCGCCGCCTGGTCAAGGAGCTCGACCTCGAGATGAAGCCGGTCGGCGTCGAGTACCTGTTTGGCGGCGAGAAGGCCGTGTTCTACTTTGCGGCCGAGGAGCGCGTCGATTTTCGCCAGCTCGTCAAGGATCTGTCCTCGACGCTGCACATTCGCGTCGACATGCGCCAGATCGGCGTGCGCGACGAGACCCGCCTGGTGGGCGGCTATGCCCAGTGCGGACAGGAACTCTGCTGTACGCGCTTTGGCGGACAGTTTGAGCCCGTCTCGATTCGCATGGCAAAAGAGCAGGATCTACCGCTTAACTCGTCCAAGATCAGCGGCGTATGCGGCCGTCTAATGTGCTGCCTGCGCTACGAGTTCGAGGCGTATAAGGACTTTAAGAGCCGCGCACCCAAAAAGAAGACGCTTATCGATACGCCGCTTGGCAAGGCACGTATTCAAGAATATGACACGCCGCGCGAGCAGCTGGTGCTGCGCCTGGAGAACGGCAAAGTCTTTAAGGTCAACCTGGCCGATATGACCTGCTCGGAGGGCTGCAAAAAGAAGGCAGCCGAGCAGGGCTGTAACTTCCGTCCCGACTGCGTGCCGCGCGACGTGCTCGAGCGCATCGAGTCGCCCGAGATGCGCCTGGCGCTCATGGAGCTCGATCGCGAGAACGGCGTCGACGTGGGCGATGGCCTGTCGAGTGCCGACCGTCTGGCCGGCACGTCGATGCCCAAGCGCCGTCGTCGCGATGCCGATTCCGATGCTCGCGCCGGTCAGGGCCA
>URWC01000070.1 GCA_900551555.1 uncultured Collinsella sp.
TCCTATTAGAGCGTGGCTAAGTCCTTTACTAACTCGAAAACGGAAAAGTATCGTTTCCGTTTTCTCATGTCATAATATCTTATATAAACAAGAAAAACCATAGGACTGCCACTTAAGACTGTCCTATGGTTTCTTTTATTTTTCTGTATTGAGTAATCTGCCTAGGAATCGTTGCAGGGCGAAGAAAACAATAAGGCTTGCCAATGTTTCTCCTAGGAAAGATGAGCTATTGACAATGAGTGAATAGAGATAAGGGCTTTGTCCCTTAGGGGCATAGCTTCCCCAAAAGATGACACCGGCTATAAAGTGAATGAGGTAACGAGCAAAGCTACCAAGCAGAATACCTCCGGTGATAACCATCAGAGACTTGACTTTATTGTCTTGTTTAATGGCTTTATCAAGGGCTGGTTTGACCACACCACTGATACCAATCAGACTAAAGGCGACAAAATACTCCAGAAAACCTTGTGTCAAGGTCAGCCAACCACCGGCGGCTTGCCCTGTAACAACTTGAAGTAGCCCCCAGATAAGACCGCCCATGGCACCAGCTTTTAAGCCCCAGCGAAAACTGAGGAGAAAGATGGGCACCATCTTAAAGGAAAGGGAAATCCAAGGGCCTATAGACATGGGTTGAGTAACCAAGTCGAGAATGTAAGCAATAGTTGCAAAGAGTGAAACCTCAATCATTGGTCGAATACTTGTTTTCGACATAAAAGAACCTCCTATACCAATCGTCTTGATTGGCTATTTTTGCCACATCAAAACGTTGTCATAGAAGTTCTTCTATTTCAATCTATTTTGAGACACATCCCTACGCAGGTCCTAACCTGATCAGGTGGTAAGAGTTTAGGCAAGTCTTGAAAAAAATTCAAGCTAGCCATTCTCAGCAATTGCTCCTCTTGTGACTCCTTAATTGTACTACCAGAAACCCATTTCTGCAAGTGTCTGAAATCCTAAAATTGTGGTATAGTTAAAGCAAGGATTATCTTTACAATACAATAAAAAGGAGAAATAACTATGGGATACAAAACAGACATTGAGATCGCACAGGAATGCGAAATGAAACCGATCACCGAGATTGCAGCAAAAGCAGGTATTGATGACAAATATCTGGAACAGTACGGAAAGTACAAAGCAAAGATCGACTACAATCTGCTGAAAGAATCTGACAAAAAAGACGGTAAACTGATCCTGGTTACCGCTATCAACCCGACACCGGCCGGTGAAGGAAAGACCACAACAACTGTAGGTCTGGCAGACGGTATGCAGAGAATGGGTAAGAACGTTATGGTTGCTTTAAGAGAGCCATCCTTAGGACCGGTTTTCGGTGTAAAAGGTGGAGCAGCCGGCGGCGGATATGCACAGGTAGTTCCGATGGAAGATATCAACCTGCACTTTACCGGTGACTTCCATGCCATCGGTGCTGCCAACAACCTGCTGGCCGCCATGCTCGACAACCACATCCAGCAGGGCAATCAGCTCGGTATTGACGTTAAGCGCATCACTTGGAAGCGCGTCGTCGATATGAACGACCGTCAGCTGCGCCACGTCATCGACGGCATTGGCGGTAAGGCCCAGGGCGTGCCGCGCGAGGACGGCTTCGATATCACCGTCGCCTCCGAGGTCATGGCAATTCTGTGCCTGTCTACGAGCATCAGCGACCTCAAGGAACGCTTGGGCGAGATTGTCGTCGGCTATAGCTTTGCCGGCGAGCCCGTCCGTGCCCGCGACCTTAAGGCCCAGGGTGCCATGGCCGCGTTGCTTAAGGACGCGCTCAAGCCCAACCTGGTGCAAACGCTCGAGGGCACGCCCGCGTTTGTCCACGGCGGTCCCTTCGCCAACATTGCCCACGGCTGCAACTCTATCATGGCCACGCGTATGGCGATGCGCTTTGGCGATGTTGCCATTACCGAGGCCGGCTTTGGTGCCGATCTGGGTGCCGAGAAGTTCCTCGACATCAAGTGCCGCATGACGGGCGTTCGCCCCAGCGCCGTCGTGGTCGTCGCCACTGCCCGCGCGCTGAAGTACAACGGTGGCGTCGCCAAGGCCGATCTCAACGAGGAGAACCTCGAGGCACTCAAGGCTGGCATGCCCAACCTGCTGCGTCACGTCGACAACATCCAGAACGTATATGGTCTGCCCTGCGTGGTCGCCATCAACCGCTTCCCGACGGACACCGAGGCCGAGCTTGCGCTCATCGAGTCCGAGTGCCAGAAGCTCGGCGTCAACGTTAAGCTTTCCGAGGTCTGGGCCAAGGGCGGCGAGGGCGCGCTCGAGCTTGCCGATGAGGTCATGCGTCTGATTGAGCAGCCGAGCGAGCTCAAGTTTGCCTACGAGGACGGCGCCGATGTTGCCGATGCCCTCGAGGCCGTTGCCACCAAGGTCTACCGCGCCGACGGCGTTGACTTTACGCCGGCCGCCAAGCGCCAGCTCGCCGAGCTGCGCGAGAATGGCTTTGGCAATCTGCCGGTGTGCGTCGCCAAGACGCAGTACAGCTTTAGCGACAACGCCAAGGCCTTGGGCGCTCCCGAGAACTTCCGCATCACCGTGCGTGAGCTCAAGGTTTCTGCCGGCGCCCACTTTGTGGTCGCGCTGACCGGCAGTGTTCTGACCATGCCGGGTCTGCCCAAGGTGCCCGCGGCCGAAAACATCGACGTCGACAACGACGGCAACATCACCGGCCTGTTCTAAGTCTGCTGTCCATAGCTGCTTGTCCGCCCCGCCGTGCCCACAAGGCCCGGCGGGGCTTTTTGATCCTTAGGCCCGCGCATGTCTTGTAGATACCGACGGACTCTGCCCATCATAGGCTTTTGCGCGGGTAGAATGCATGGATAACTTGAGGCTCACGCGCGACGGAAAGGAATCGTTGCATGGATCAGGACAAGACAACCGTGATGGGCGGCTACGGTTCCGCGCAGGCTGGCGATAGCGCCGATGCGACCCGCGTTGTTTCCAACCCCGGTTATACCGACCCCGCCGCGACGCAGCCTTCTGCCGAGCCCACCCGGGTTATGGGCTATGGCGACGCGGCGCAGGATTCTTACGCTACATCTTCGCAAGGCCCCTATGGCAACGCAGCTCCGGATCCGTTTGATTACGCACCGCAGGATTCTTATGCTGCCTCGACGCCGAATCCCTATGATGGCCTGCCGCAGAATCCCATTCCGCAGCCTCAGCAGACGACGTATATGCCTCGCATGGCACAGCCTCGCTGCGAGTCGCGCGAGCCGTATCGCGAGTACCCCAAGTCGATTCCGCAATATGGCGAGGACGAGGAGAGGAAGCCGTCGCGTTCGTCGAGCGTGATCAAGAAGATCCTCATCGTACTGGCGATCTTCTTTGCGCTGTCGATTGTGTTTGCCATCGTGTCGGGCATGCTCAACAAGCGGGGGAGTTCAACGGCCGATGCCACTGCCGAGCAAACCGAGTCCGCCTCGTCTAGCACCGTCGATCTGAGCGATATCCCGGGGCAGTACTGGTCCAACGCCAAGAAGATCCTCAAGTCGCGCGGCGCCGATCTTTCGAATGCCGTGGTCCTGACTGATGATGGCTCAACGCCCGTCGTCGATGCCAACTGGGTCGTTACTTCTGCCTACTATAACGACAACGGCAACCTCGAAATTCAACTCACGCACAAGAACAGTTCGGGCAACTCGTCCGACGGCCAAAGCGGTACCGACAGCTCGAGCTCCAATACGCTGGATGACTTGAGCAACAAGGCGCAGGAGTTGGGAGACAAGGCGCAAGAGCTGGGCGATACGGCACAAAATCTGGGCGATACCGCGCAGAACTTGGGCGGCATGGCGACGGATGCCTGGAACGCCCTGCAAAACGGCATCTCGGGCGCGCAGGGAAACTAGCTGTTAAGTGGGCTACAGCTGCTCGGCCGGACGCTCGGGCGAGCTGAAGCCCGAATCAAACGTGACGACGCATGAGACATCGGGCCGGCGCTCGTGCACGATGCGCGTGACGAGCTCCAGCAGCTCCTCGTCGGATATGTCAAAGCCGTCGGGACGCACCAGGTCAAACGAAACGAACCCGTCGTGCTCGTGCAGATCGTGGATGGAGAGCGCGGGATCGATCTGCATGACGCCGCGCTTGACCCAGCCGCGCAAGTCATCGCCGGTTGTCGCGATGGGGTCGCAGTGCAGCGTGATACCAATGCCCATCTGGCGCTTGATGTCGTGCTCGATGGTGTCCAGAATCTCGTGGTGCTCAAACGCGTCGCCCTCGCCGGGCATCTCCACGTGGGCGCTGGCAAACTGACGACCGGGGCCGTAGTCGTGCACCATGAGGTCGTGTGTGCCCAAGACCTGCGGATAGGACATGATCTTGTCGCGGATTGCCTGGACGAGCTTGGGGTCGGGCGCTTGCCCCAGCAACGGGCTGATGGCGTCGCGCACCAGGCCCAGACCGCTGATGCAGATGAAGATGCCCACACCCAGGCCTGCCCAGCCATCGAGATCAAAGCCGGTCGTCTGCGAAATAAGCGCCGCCACCAAGACCGAGCCCGAGGTGATGACGTCGTTTTTGGAGTCCTGCGCCGTGGCGATGAGTGTCTCGGAATCGATGCGGTTGCCCAGCGTGCGGTTGAACGCTGCCATCCAGAGCTTAACGAGCATGGACGTAGCCAGTGCCGCAAGGGAAATAAACGTGTAAGCGGTGGGCGAGGGCTTGATGATCTTGGTGACCGACTCGAGAATCAGGTTGATGCCGACGGCGCAAACCAGGACGGCGACGAACAGGCCGGCTAGGTACTCGTAGCGGCCGTGACCATAGGGGTGGCCTTCGTCTGCCGGGCGGCTGGCAAGGCGGAAACCGAGCAGGCTCACAATGTTGCTCGAGGCATCGGAGAGGTTGTTGAAAGCGTCGGCGATAAGCGAGACGGAACCGGCGAGCAGACCCGCGATGCCCTTGGCCAGGCACAGGGTGATGTTGAGGCCAATGCAGACGAGGCTTGCGGAAAAGCCCGCGTTGGTGCGGCAAGATGCATCGACCGGCTCGCTCTCGCTGCCGGGAACAAGCGTATGTACCAGCCGATTTACAAATAGCATAGCGGTCGTCCTCACAATCATGTTTAAGGGGATAGTGTAGCTCGCACGGGGGCGCCGTGCGCCGATGCTCAGAAAATGCAGCAATAGTCTGCCGGTGCTAACGAACGAGCCTTCTCGTCTGCCTGGGTGGTCCATTTTGGGCCACATGGGTATGGGCATGTGCCTGCTTGCTCGACATACTTAATGTCGACAGCCCCTGTGCAAAGGAGGACGTTTCCATGGACGAGATGTTTGCCATTAAATGTCAAAACTGCGGCGGCCCTATGTACTCGCACCAGGCTAAGCGCAGCTTTGAGTGCGCCTATTGCGGCACGGTGGTTCCGTGGCAGGCGGACGCCGGAGAGCCCAAGAGCGCTTTGGGTATTCGCCATACGCCGTTGACGGTGGTGGATGGACTGCTCAAACTCACGCATGTGTCGCAACTCGAGCGCCCGCAGGACCCGGACTGGTATTTCTTCAATGCGCACTGGCGCAATCAGTCGGTCCTGGAACATCTGCTGTGGGAGGATCGCGGCACGGCGCAGGAGTTCCAAGAGGCCACGCATGTGAGCATTCCTTGCCCCTTCTGCGGAGCGTCCTTTGAGGGCGAGTCAACGCAGCGTGTGTTTGAGTGCCCGTCCTGCGGCAATAAGATTGGCATTGCGGACCTGCTCAAGCCGGGGACGTTTAGCAAGCGCCTGACCATGGGCGTTGGTGCGGAGTATGTGCCCGAGCAGGGTATTCCCTGCGAAATCTCGCCGCAGCAGGCACGTGCCAACGCGCTGCAGCTGGTGCGCCAGTATCCGGATGCCTTTGCCGGGCACGACGTGGAAGACGCGATCCAAAACGACATGATGCTCTTCTATTTCCCCATGGCGCTGGCGGACTTGCGCATGATGGCGAGCTTCCCGGGTAAGGGCCTGAGCAAGGAGGCCTTGGTGTACTACGAGGTGCTCGACTGGGCATACCCCAGGGCAAACTACCTGGACGTTCGCCTCATGGGCATTTTGGAGCCGTGGGACTTTGCCAAGGTCGGTCCGTTCGATCCCGCCATGCAGGAAGGTGACTTTCGCGTTGTCTCAGTCGATGCGTCTACCAAGGACCAGGTGGTCATTGATAAGTTGGCGCTCGACGTTGCGGGCAACGACGCCGAGGCTGTACTGGGGCTCAATAAAAAGAGCATTCGCATGTGGGCGCGCAAGGCCCGCAAACATAAGGACGGCCTGGTGATGGTGCCGGTCTACTTTGTCGATCGTCCGGCGACAGACGGCCGCGATGGCGAGCAGGTGCGCATTGCCGTAAACGGCCAGACGGGCCGCGCGGCCGCGGTGGTGTTTAGCGACAAGCGCGAAACGCATATCGTGGCGTCGCTCAGCCCGAGCCTGCATCTGTCCGGCGAGAGCACCGTGCACGCCACGCCCGTCGAGGTCAAATACGTTAAATCGCCCTTCCTGTACCAGATCGTGTGCCGTGGAGGCGGCGAGCAACCGCGCCAGGTTGCAGCCGCCGTCGAGGGTTCCTACCGAGAGGAGAAGCCCAAACGCCGCGGTCTGCTGGGTGCGCTATTTGGGAAGTAGGGGAGTAGCACCGGTTGTTGCCGTAAGGTGATGGCCGGGGGTGCGGGGCAGCTCTCAGGAGTGCGGGCTGCCGTCTGATTGTTTGAGGGTGCCAGATGTAAATAAACAGTGGAGCGGCTGCAAAAGAGCCTCCTCACTGGGTAAAATCAGGTTGTGCCGCGGAACCCGCTCTTCAGCTAGTCTCACTTCGGAAGCGCGGGCAACGCAGGTATTATCGTCTAGGGCCGGCTGCAACCGGCCCTTTTCTGTGGCAGCCAATGGACCCACATCAGACGAAGGCCGCGTCTTTGCCTGTCAGGTCACGCTCGCCAGCCACGGCTAGAATGTCGTTGCCGGCGTCCATGACCGGTATTGTTTCGTAGCGTGCGTCGCAACCGCGAGTGCGCCTGCGACGGCTGCGGTGGCTTCGGTCGCAACGTGCTGCTACCCTTGCGCTTTGCCATTAGTCGCTTCGTTGATGGCGCGGTACTCGGCACTCAGCTCGCGCGCCAGCTCTTCCTTGCTTGGAAGATACGGCAGGTATTTGGCGGCAAACACTTGGTCGTTGTCTTCGGGCAGCGTGTACTCGACAATCGAATCGCTTTTGTCCGCGCAGAGCACGATGCCTATGGGCGGATTGTCGCCTTCGTTCATGAGCTCGCGCGTGTAGTAGTTCACATACATTTGCATCTGGCCCAGGTCCTGATGCGTAAGGTCATCGGTCTTAAGGTCGATGAGCACGAAGCAGCGCATCAGATAGTTGTAAAAAACAAGGTCAATATAGAAATGGCGCCCATCAAAGGTGATGCGCTTTTGGCGCGCCTCGAAAGCGAAGCCACGACCAAGCTCCAGCAGGAACTTCTGAAGATGCGTGATGAGCGCCTGCTCTAGATCGCTCTCGCGAAACGTAGCATCGTCCGAGAAACCTAAAAACTCCAGTACATATGGGTCGCGGATGATATCCTCGGGGCGACGAACCGGGGCGCTCTCTTGGATTTCCTGGGTGACGGCCTCTTTGTCCTTGCTGGTAAGTAGGCGCTCGCGGAACATGGTGTTGATCTGGCGTTCGAGCTGGCGCGTGCTCCAGCGAGAAACGGCGCATTCGTTCATGTACCATGTGCGAGCATCAGGGTCGGGAATGCGCATCAACCTGCGGTAATGAGTCCAGCTCAATTCGCTACGCAGTGCGTCGCGAATTGGAAACGCAAGAAAGAACTGACGCATATTGCGAAGGTTTGCGATGCCAAAGCCTCTTCCGAAATCCGCGGTAAGCCTTCTGGAGAGGCCTGCAATCAATGCCTCTCCATATGCTGCGCGCCCCTCTCCGCCCTGCTCATCAACAATACTTTTGCCGATCTCCCAATATGCCTCAACCATCGCAAAGTTAACGGCGGTATAGGCCTTGTTGCGAGCGGCGTTGAGAATCGAGGAAACCTGCTTGTAAAAAACTTCTGGCACGATTGCCGATTCTCCACGGTTTACCAGTTCGCCCATCACTGTCGCCCCACTTTCCTCTTGTGGAATGCATCTTTATCGCATTTAGTTTAAAGCCTCGCGCGGACACGAATTGCTGTGCTGTCTGGCACCTTCGCATGGGAGCCTTGCGGTGACTAAAATGTGACCATAGAGACAGTTTTAGCGAACCCCGCGGGAGTGACGCGTATGGACAACAACACGCTGCTATTCCAGGACAAGGGTTCGGGTAGGTTTAAAGACGTTAAGATCTACCCCAAACGTACTGAGGTGCTCAAGAAGGGCACTTTTGGCGGCAAGCACACCGAAAGTGTCTATCTTAAGGACATCACGGGGGTCAACAGGATCAAGGGGCGCGACGTTTTCCTGCGTAACAGGCTGTTGACTGCTTGTGTTTTTAGCCTGAGCAGTCGTGCGAAGGCCCAGGAGTTCGTGAATGCGTTGAACTCGGTGATGTAGTCGATAGTGGCGTTCGGGCCAGACTTACGCCCGCGCATCGGGCGGCACTGAGGCTGGTCGCTCAGCCTGCGAGTTTTCTGAACACACCACCTCTTCATTTGCAAAAAGCTAGGGGCACAGAACGGTATTCTGCGCCCCTCATCAAATCGATGTGTCCAAAAAGGTCGGCTGGCCTATTCGTCAACGTTCCCGTTGTTTTCGCGGTCATTTGCAAGCATCGCTGCGCCGGCGACCGTTGTCGCCACGGC
>URWC01000071.1 GCA_900551555.1 uncultured Collinsella sp.
GGATGCGACACTTGAAGTGTCCATCCTCGCAGTATCCGGTTCTCAAGGTGCACGCCTGCGCTGGTTCCCGGTTCCACCGGGCCGCGCGGCAAGGAGATATATTGCCAGACCGCGAAGCCCTGTGGGACGTCAATTCCACTCTTCACAAGTCCTACACAACCTATTGCTTTCTATAGATAATAGAAAGACTGGTGTGGATCTTCCGCACGTATCAGATGATGACCCTTTGGTTCAGGAATATATAGAGATCGGTCACCTGTAAGTGTTTATCTACCCGCGCTTTTAGCAATGTAGACCAGCGCTTTCGATAAAAAAAGAGGGAGCGCCGCGCACAACGCGACACTCCCCTAGCGATTCAAGAGAACCTATTAGGCCTCGAGAGCCTTCTTGGCGATGGTAGCCAGCTCGTTGAAGGACTCGATGTCCTCGTAAGCCATCTGAGCCAGGACCTTGCGGTCGAGCTCGATGCCGGCAACCTTCAGGCCGTGCATGAACTGAGAGTAAGAGATGTCGTTCAGGCGAGCGGCAGCGTTGATGCGGGTGATCCAGAGAGAGCGGATCTCGCGCTTCTTGTTGCGGCGATCACGATACTGATACTGCAGGGAGTGCTGGACCTGCTCTTTAGCATGCTTGTAAGTACGCGAAGCGGCACCGTAGTAACCCTTCGCACGGTGCATAACGGTACGGCGCTTCTTCTTGGCGGCAACAGCGCGCTTAATACGTGCCATGTTCTATCAACTCCTAGACGGTAAAACGAAAAACGGGAACGCGAACTTAGGCGAGACGCGACTTGATGACCTTGCGGTCGGCAGCGGCGATCTCGGTCTCCTGACGGAAGCCACGCTTACGCTTGGTGGACTTCTTGCTCAGGATGTGGCTCTTGAAAGCCTTGGCGCGCATAAGCTTGCCGGTACCAGTCTTGCGGAAACGCTTCTTGGTGCCGCTGTGGGACTTCATCTTAGGCATGAAATACTCCTTAATCGGTTACAGAACACTAGTTACTTGGTATCGCTTGCCGCTTTATCCTCATCGAAGGCGCCCTTAATCGGGGCGAGCAGCATAAGCATGTTACGGCCTTCCATTTTAGGCTTGGACTCGACCGTAGCGTAAGGCTTGAGATCCTCGGCGAGACGCTCGAGAACGTTAAGGCCCTGCTCCGGGTGAGCCATCTCACGGCCGCGGAACATGATGGTGATCTTAACGCGTGCGCCCTTCTTGAGGAAACGCAGAACGTGGCCCTTCTTGGTCTCGTAGTCGCCAACGTCGATCTTGGGTCGGAACTTCATTTCCTTGACCTCGACCTTGGACTGGTTCTTACGAGCAGCCTTGGCCTTCATGGCCTGCTGGTACTTGAACTTACCGTAGTCCATGACCTTGCAGACCGGCGGCTCCGCGTTGGGAGCGATCTCGACCAGGTCGAGACCCTGATCGTCGGCGACGCGCTGGGCATCGCGGATGGCGAACAGGCCGAGCTGAGAGCCATCGACGCCAATCAAACGGCACGAAGATGCAGTAATCTCGTCGTTGATGCGGGTGTCATCAGACTTAGCTATTTTCCCTACCTCCATTCATAAAAAAATAACCCGGCGCTTCTCAGCAACCAGGTCGTACACATAGACATCCTCGATTTGAGGAAGAGAATCTAATTTGTATGACCAGTCAGCTGCTCATTGGCGCCAAAAGGTGGGAACCCTCGGGTTCCTCTTTAGGGCATTGCGGGAACAACGCCTTGCGAATAATAACACGTACAGCGCGTTATCACATTACGTACACGAAAAAGGGGCCTTGACCCCCTTGAACGCTCGCTTGCATGTATGGTGCCCGAGGCGAGACTCGAACTCGCACGTTGTTGCCAACGGTGGATTTTGAGTCCACTGCGTCTGCCAATTCCGCCACTCGGGCACGCAATGCGTGAGTTAGTTTATCACAGCTTTCTACCGATTAGTCCGAAAATGGAACTTCGAGCATTTCGATGAGTTCGACCGTGCGTAGCATCTCGCGCTGACGGCATCCGCGACCGTCGACCGAAGCCTCACCCATCTGGTTATCGTAAGGGTCCTCGCGCATGCCGTCGAAAGAGGACTCAAACTCTGCCTGGAATCGATTGTTGGCCACCATACGCCATGGGTCGAGATTGCCAAAGTAGTGACGGCGGCGCCACTCCTCCCCCATCCTGTGAGCAGAAGATCCAAATGACACGTCGGCGTTGAGCCAACCGGTCTGCGGCGTATAGAACTCTGCCCAGTCGTGCGACCCCACCGAATCGGGCGCAACGTACAGGCCGCTCTGCCAACGGGCAGGCACGCCCGCGATACGGCACATGGTGATAAACGTGAGCGCCATAACGCCGCAATCGCCGCGGAGCGAATGCGCGCAGTCATCGGCAATAGATCCCAAAAGCAAGTACGGCGGCTGATAGCGATAGTCGATATGCTGCGTCAGATAATCATAGATAGCACGAGCGCGATCGAGCGGATCCTCGAGTCCGTCAACAACACCGGCCGTCAGCTGCTGCAGATACGGCGTGAATGCAATGTGCGGACGGTCCTCGGAAATATCCTCGGGCAGAGGCGCGTCCATACGCGGATGAACCGGAAGTGTGCCACCGTAGACATCACAATAAGCAGCATCGATGTGATAACGATAAGTCACCGAGAATGAGCGCTCACTCGAAGAAGACCACGAGGCGGTACGCGCCGAAGCGTTCGCGGGAGCAACAGCACCCTCCGGCGTCATGTCGAGAATCTCGACCCGAGACTGCTGACGGCAGGCAGCCGCGACGGGAAGCCAAGCGCAAACGGTCTCTCCCTCCAGAGCGCCGGGGACAGACACGGACGCTTTAAGCGTAATGACGCGAGCCAATCCGTTTTGTGACTCCATCTCCTTGAGCATCTCGTCGCGCAGTGCTATTCCGTCCGTAGAATCGGGACGCATGCCGGGGACCTCTTTGGGATATACGCGAAGCGAATCGAGGAAGTTGTCGAGAACGAACAGCTCGCCATCGATAAAGCGCCAGTCAATACGCTTACGGTCAATCAGATCGTCAAACTGCTCCTCGGTAAACTCAGGCCACTCCTCGCGAATCATCGCAATAGCTCGATCGCGCGACACCGAAAAATGAAGCGGCGTCTCAAGCATGCGATACCGCTCGGCACGAACGCAGGCAGCAAGCGAGGGATCGGGATCTTGGGCAAGTAGGCGGTCGCAAGCCTCAATAGCCTGCGAAAGATACCCCGCGTCCTTTAAACGCAGAATCTCGGGTGGCAAGCCAACATCTAGAAAACGGAAGTCATCATTGCAAACATCAACAGAGCAACCAACAGGACCCTCGTCAATAACCTTCCCATCCGAAGGCAGCACATTAATAACAGCCATACCAAACTCCAAGTCATTAGAACTCTTGAAGTCCATTGTAGCGAGATAAAAAGAAAGCCCCAATAAAGGAACCCTCAACACCGATAAACGGTACCTATAAAAAATGAATTCAGCCCAGTAACCCTGTGGCGAGTTAACGAAGGAGGCCCCGTTCACCCGAAGCTTTTCCCATTGCGCGACTTCTGGCAAAGCCAGGTGAGCGCAAGGGAAAAGCGTAGGGTGAACGGGACCTCCGACGGGAAAGTTAAACCGCTACTTACGCCTTGTTGACGGAGCCAAACTCCTCCATGAGCTCCTTGGTGCGGGCAACGATGTTGTCGCGACCAGGCTTGAGGAGCTTGCGGGGGTCAAAGCCCTTACCCTGCTGATCCTTGCCAGCCTCGATATACTCGCGAACGCCCTTGGCGAAGACGAGCTGCAGATCGGTATTGACGTTGATCTTGGAGATACCCAGGGAGATGGCCTTCTTGATCTGATCCTCGGGGATGCCGGTACCACCGTGCAGAACGAGGGGCAGGTCGCCGGTCTGAGCCTTGATCTCGCCCAGACGCTCGAAGGAAAGGCCAGCCCAGTCGGCGGGATACACGCCGTGGATGTTGCCGATACCGCAGGCGAGGAAGTCGACGCCCAGGTCAGCAATCTGCTTGCACTCAGCGGGGTCAGCGAGCTCGCCGTTGGAGGTCACGCCGTCCTCGGTGCCGCCGATGCCGCCGACCTCGGCCTCGATGGACATGCCCTTGGAGTGGGCAAGCTCAACGAGCTCCTTGGTGCGGTCGAGGTTAAGCTGGAAGGTCTCCTCGTGAGAGCCGTCATACATGATGGACGTGAAGCCGGCCTCGATGCACTTGAAGCAGTCCTCGTAAGAACCGTGATCGAGGTGAAGGGCGACGGGGACGGTAACGCCCGTGGCCTCGACGGCAGCCTTGACCATGTCGGCGCAGACCTTGAAACCGCCCATCCACTTAGCGGCACCAGCGGTGCACTGAAGGATCAGCGGAGACTTGGCCTCCTCGGCGGCCTGGAGAATAGCCAGGGTCCACTCGAGGTTGTTGGTGTTGAAGGCACCGAGAGCGTACTTGCCGGCCTCGGCCTTCTTGAGCATGTCTGCTGCGTTGACGAGCATAAAAGAAACCTCCTGTAAGGTTGCTCCGATAACGCCTGAGATTTTACCACGACATACCCGAGCATAAACGTTCGTTTGTTCACGAATACCATCCGATTGGACAAATTTTGACCGTTTGCCCCACAGAATCGACCCACTGGGGAAAATAGCTTGACGATTGAGCGGTCTTCGTGGTTCGAAAGACGGCTTCGAGCCTACATCTGCATAAACGGGTTCTGCATAAGTTCGCGCGCCATCGTGGTCGAATCGCCATGGCCCGTCAAGCAAACGGTATCGGGCGGAAGCGTCTTGGCAAGTTTGGAGAGCGAGCGCATAATCGCCGCCTCGTCACCGCCGGAAAGATCGGTACGACCGTGACTGCCCGGGAAAAGCGTGTCGCCCACAAAGGCGATGTTCCCCTGCTCGGTCGCGGCGAACAGGACGATGCCGCCCGGCGTATGCCCCGGCGTCTCGATCACCTGCAGACAGACGTCGCCCACCTCGATTGTATCGCCCTCGGCAAGCAAGCGCGTCGGCTCACCCGGATCGGGCGTCTCGATACCCCACATGGCGCGCTGCTCCTCGATATTTGCGCGAGGTACCGTCACGTCCTTAGCGCACAACTCATATAGTGCGCTGTCGCCAACGACAGCTCGAACCCCGGCAACCCCGCCAACATGGTCGGCATGACCGTGCGTGCAGACAGAGCCGAGTACGCGCACCTCGGGATGCGCGGTGCGGATATGCTCCACAAGACGCTCGCCCTCCCACGCCGGATCGACGATTAAGCACTCGTCATTCGAAATCACGGCGTAGCTGTTGGTCTGAATCGGGCCGTTGACGAGTGTCTCAATCGAAGCCGCACCTCGGGGTGTCAGGTCCAAAGTCATATCGCCCATGCGCATACCCTCCTTCTAAAATACGTTCGAGGCACCAAACGATGCCTCGAACGTAACCAATATCTATGATGCTGAGAGGCTCTCGCACCTACACACGGCGTTTGAGCTGAGCTCCGCCTTCGCCGGGCATAAGACGGCGAGCGTCGTAGACCGAATCGACACTGCTGATGGAAGCCAGCAGCGGATCCAGACCGCTCGCGTCCGAGATCTCGACCATGAAGCGCAGGGTTGCAATACCCTCGCGGTTGGTCGATGTGGCGGCAGAAAGGATATTGCCGCCCGCATCGCCAATGGCAATGGTGACATCCTTGAGCAGGCCCATGCGGTCCAGGCACTCGACCACGATCTCGACCTGGAAGAGGGTGTCGGCAGCGCCGTCCCACTCCACATCGATCATGCGCTCGGGATGTTCCATAAGACCCTTGACGTTGGGGCAGTTGGCGCGATGCACCGAAACGCCACGACCGCGCGTGATGAAGCCGACGATGTCGTCACCCGTCACGGGGTTGCAGCAATGAGCCAGACGGACCAGCAGGCCGCTGTTGCTCTCGCCCTTGACGATAATGCCGTTACTGGCGCTCTTGCCGCGCTTTTGCGGCTTGCGGTTGGAGCCTCGGGCCGGCTGCTTGACGACCTCGGCAATGGCTTCGGTCTTGGTGAGCTGCTCCTCGGGCTTGGGGTCCAAGATTTGCTCGACCTTGTTACCCACAGCGCGCGGGGCAACCTTGCCGGCGCCGACGGCGGCAAACAAGTCCTCGAGCTGCTTGTAGTTAAACTGCTCCGCCACGGCGTTGAGCGCACGCGTGGATCGCGGCGTAGAGATGCCATACCCGCGCTTGCGCAGGTCCTTGGCCAGTATATCGCGACCGGCGGCAGCGTCGTCGTCCTTGGTCGCGGCGGCAAAATAGCGGCGGATCTTTGACTTGGCGGAAGGCGTCTTAACAATCTTGAGCCAATCGCGCGACGGCTTGGAACTCTTGTTAGTCAGGATCTCGACACGGTCACCCGTCTTGATCTCGTGCGTGAGCGGAGCCACCGCACCGTTGATTTTGGCGCCGACGCAATGGTTTCCCACCTCGGTATGAACGGCATAGGCAAAGTCGAGCGGCGTGGAGCCAGCACGAAGCGCCATGACCTCGCCTTTGGGCGTGAAGACAAAGATCTCCTGATCGAACAGATCGACCTTCAGCGAGTGCAGGTATTCCTTGGCATCGGTAATCTCGTCGGAAGCCGCCCAATCGAGCGAATGCTTGAGCCAGTTGATCTGGTCGTCCAAACGTTGAGCGTCATTGGTCTTGGAAGCAGACGATCCGCCCGACTTCTTATATAGCCAGTGGGCGGCAATGCCGTACTCGGCCTGCTCATGCATCTCGTAGGTTCGAATCTGAATCTCGAGCGGACGAGCCGTAGGGCCGATGACCGTCGTGTGGAGCGACTGGTAGTTATTGACCTTGGGCATGGCGATATAGTCTTTAAAGCGACCGGGCATGGGGTGCCACAGCGTATGCACCGCGCCGAGCGTGGAATAGCAATCGCGCACCGAGTGCGTGATGACGCGCAGTGCCACCAGGTCGTAAATCTCGGAGAACTCCTTGCCCTTGCGCTTCATCTTTTGGTAGATGGACCAATAGTGCTTGGAACGGCCGTTGATCTGGAAGTCCTCCAGGCCAATGCGGTTGAGCTCATCGGTGAGTGTCTTGATGGTCTCGGCCAGATAGCGCTCACGGACCTCGCGTGACTCCGCCACCATGCGCGCGATGCGCTGGTAGGCGTCGGGCTCAAGGTAGAAGAAGGACAGGTCCTCGAGCTCCCATTTAATGGAGCTCATGCCCAGACGGTCGGCCAGGGGCGCATACACGTCCATGGTCTCGCGCGCCTTAAACAGGCGACGGTCCTCGCGCAGGGCTGCAAGGGTGCGCATGTTGTGCAGACGGTCGGCAAGCTTAACGATGATGACGCGGATGTCCTTGGACATGGCGAGGAACATCTTGCGCAGCGTGAGGGCCTGCTTCTCGTCCATGCTATCGACTTCGATGTTGGTGAGCTTGGTCACGCCATCGACGAGCTCGGCCACTGTATCGCCAAACAGGCCGGAAACATCGGCAAGCGAGGTCTCGGTATCCTCGACGGTATCGTGCAGCAGCGCGGCGCACACCACATCGCAGTCCATCTTGAGGTCGGCCAAAATGATGGCCACCTCGACGGGATGGTTGATGTACATCTCACCCGAGCGGCGCTTTTGGTTGCAGTGCTTCTCGGCAGCAAAGCAATAGGCCTGCTCCACCTTAGAAAAGTCGTCCTCATTCATATATTTGAGGCACAGGCGCTCCAGCTTGTCGTAGCTGTCCGCCATAATCTCGGGCGGTAGCTCATCGGCATGCTTATAGTGCTCCATCTCCGAAAAAGGCTGGAGGGTGGAATCATGGGCGGTACGGGCTGCGGCATCCATCGAGGTCCCCTTCCCCTAGGCCCGCGGTACGATCGGGCGGTTAACTTTGGCTAGCATATCAGAAGCGCACGAATCGAGCGCCCAACTCCGGAAAGCCGAGAACTCCATGCGCGAGTGCAAGCCCTCCAAATAGCGAATTGACCTGCTCAATTGCACACGGCCGGGGTTTTCGGCCATCGCGATGCGACGGGTGTCGTCAAACCCCGAAACGTGGCAGAAACCAAGCTCTTCGAAGATTCCCAGACCGCTTGCCACCGAGCGCTCGTCAACCGGCGTGCGGGCATCGATGGCAAGACACATCTGCGCGATGTCGATATCGCTCGCACTAAACGAGTCGTCTCCGGTCTTGCCGCGGTTGGAGCGCCACATAGTCTGCAGCGCTCGATAGAGCGTGACGAGCTCGTCGCGCTCGGGCGCATAGCAGTCGAGCAGGCGCTCGTTAATGCGAGCGTCACGCGACGAGTAGAGCAAGTGAATCACGGCAGGTTGGCCGTCGCGACCGGCGCGTCCGCTCATCTGGTTGAACTCAATGCTGCCAAACGGCATGTGGTAGAGCACGACATGGCGGATATCGGGCAGGTTGACACCCTCGCCAAAGGCGGAGGTCGAAACGATGCAGCTGAGGCTGCCGTCTCGAAACGCTTCTTCTACGCGATGGCGGTCGGTGCGCGTAAGGCCAGCGTTATAGAACGCGATACGGGTCGCACAGTCGGGAACGCGTTTGCGTAGTGTCTTGGCAAGCGCCACGGACTGATCACGCGAATTGACGTAAATGACGGTCTTCTCCCCCGTCGCCACGATCGACACTAAACGGTTCTCGCGGCTCGCAAGGTCGCGGTCGTCCTCGAGCTGCAGGTTCTCGCGCACCGTCTCGTCGACCACCGTGCGAGTGATCGGCAACATGCGGGCAAGCTCGGCCACGACCGGAGCCGTCGCGGTGGCC
>URWC01000072.1 GCA_900551555.1 uncultured Collinsella sp.
TTTTCCGGAAGCCCAGAATAAAAACTATTTTTTCCTCTGAATTTGCCCAGAGCAAAGCGGAGGGCATTTCCAATCGTTCTCTTACCGGTCAGAACAGCTTTTCCCAGGTGGCCTGACCGACGCTGCCGTCGGCGGCAAGGCCGTTGCGGCGCTGGAACCGCTGCACGGCGGCTGCGGTGGCGGCTCCGTACCGGCCGTCTGCGTTCAGACGCTCACCCAGAGAGTTGAGCTTCTGCTGCACCAGCCGCACCGTCCCGCCGGATGCGCCGCTGCGCAGCACGATGCCGGGGTAGGGCACGTTCAGGCCGTGCTTTGCGGTGTACTGGGTGTACAGCACGTTCCAGGTGTTGGCACCCACCTTGCCGTCCACGTTCATTTTGTTTTTCAGCTGGAACTCCTTTACGGCGTTCTCGGTGGAAAGACCGAACCTTCCGTCCGCCTTCAGGGGGTCATGCCAGGTGCAGGCATCACGGACACCGTTGAGCCAGGTCTGCACCAGGGCCACATCCGGGCCGGAGGAGCCCCGATGGAGCAGGGAATAATAAGCAGGGATTGCCATAGGATCACACGCTCCTTTCCCTCCATGCTATGCGGCAGGGGAGGGCAGCGTCACCCGGCCAGCACCCGGGTGGTGCGGGAAGCAGTGTGCCGGTTCCACCAGTCCACGAAGCGCAGGCGCAGGATGTAGTCCCCGCACACCAGATCGTTTTCTTCCGGCAGGGCATAGCCGCCGCAGGCGGCACGGCACAGCCCGGGGTACAGCACGCACCACCAGTTCTGCCCGCTGCCGGAGCCGATGGTGATGCGCACCGCATCGTACCGCCCGGCGGGCAGGCAGCCGCCGGTATATTGCCGGGCCGGGAAGTACATGTTGACCAGCTGCACCTGCACCGGGGCATTCACCCCGCACCGGGCCAGCGCGTGCCGGGCGGCGAGCTGCAAAGTGAACAGGTTCCGGGCCGCCCAGCTGCGGGCGTCGGTCTGGTTCCCGGCGGGACAGGCAGCGTCCAGACAGGTCAGCACGGCGTCCCGTACCCGGAGCTTGGCGCTCTGGTCGGCCACGGCATCGCTGGCAGCGCGGATGTGCAGCCGCAGGGTATCGGCACATACCGCATCGCCGGTGTGCAGCTGGGTGCGGCCCCAGGCCGCCGCCTGCCACAGGCTGCACAGCAAAAGTCCGAGCGCAAGGCAGATGCACAGGTGCTGCATCTGCCGCCGGGAAAGCATCTTACCCATAAAAAAACAGACCCTTCTTCTGGAAATGATATCCAGAGGATGGGTCTGTAAAAGGTGATTTATACAGCTGCTTCGAGCGAATGAGAGATGACTGAGAGGGCTCAGTTCTTCAGCGACTGCATGGGAGCCGGCAGGCGGCCGCCGCGGTTGATGAACACCGAGGGGTCGTGACTGTTGACCGGCATGATGGGGCCGTAGCCCAGCAGGCCGCCGAAGTCCAGCACCTCACCGGCTTTGCGGCCGATGGCGGGGATCACGCGGACGGCCGTGGTCTTGTTGTTGATGACGCCGATGGCCATCTCGTCGGCGATGATGCCGGCGATGGTCTCGACCGGGGTGTCGCCGGGGATGGCGATCATGTCCAGGCCAACGGAGCACACGCAGGTCATGGCCTCGAGCTTCTCGAGCGAAAGCGCGCCGGCCTCGACGGCGGCGATCATGCCGGCGTCCTCGGACACGGGGATAAAGGCGCCGGAGAGACCGCCCACGCTGGAGCTGGCCATGACGCCGCCCTTCTTGACGGCATCGTTGAGCATGGCGAGCGCACAGGTCGTGCCCGGGCCACCGCAGGTGCCCACGCCGATAATCTCGAGGATGCGCGCGACGGAGTCGCCGATGGCGGGTGTGGGAGCCAGCGACAGGTCGACAATGCCTTTCTCGACACCCAGACGGCGGGCTGCCTCACGGCTCATGAGCTCGCCGGCACGGGTGATCTTAAAGGCGGTCTGCTTAATCTTCTCGGCGACCTCCATCATCGATGCGGAATCGGGCAGCGTCTCCAGGGCTGCGGCCATAACGCCGGGGCCCGAGACGCCTACGTTGATGACGGCGTCGGCCTCGCCACCGCCGTGGACGGCGCCCGCCATAAACGGGGAGTCCTCGACCATATTGGCAAAGCAGACAAACTTGGACGCGCCAACGGAATCCTGGTCGGCCGTGAGTTTAGCGGCATCGATGATGGTCTGGGCGGCCATGAGCACGGCATCCATGTTGATACCGGCGCGCAGGCTGGCGACGTTGACGCTGGAGCAGACGCGGCTCGTGGTAGCGAGCGCCTGGGGGATGGACTGGATGACGCGGCGGTCGGCGTCGCCGATGCCCTTCTGGACGAGAGCGGAGAAGCCGCCCAGGTAGTCGATGCCGAGCGTCTCGGCCGCGCGGTCGAGGGCATGCGCGATGGGGGTGAGGTCCTCATCCTTGCAGCACGCGGCGATCTGCGCCACCGGGGTGACGGAAACGCGCTTGTTGACGATGGGGATACCGTACTCGCGCTCGAGGTTCTCGGCGGTCTCGACCAGATGCTCAGCCGTGTGCGTCACGTGGTCGTAGATCTTCGTGCACATGCGGTCGAGGTTCTCGTCGCCGCAACCCATGAGCGAAACACCCATGGTGATGGTCCTGATGTCGAGGTTCTGCTCCTCAACCATGCCGCGGGTTTCCGCGATTTCTGCGGGCGTGATCGCCATCCTTGCGCTCCTATCTGCCAAAACGAGCATAGTCTTATCTATTCTAACGTGCCACACGTGCCAAATGGCGCGCGCGGCACGTTTTGGTACTCGGTTGTTTCCGTTGTGTTACTGTCCAAAGACCTCTTCGGCGATACGGGCGCTTTCGGCGGCGTCCTTGGCGTAGTAGTCCGCGCCGATCTGCTTGGCGTATTCGGGGGTGAGTACGGCGCCGCCTACGATGATCTTGACGCCTGGAACCTCGGCATGAAGCAATTTGATGGTCTCCTCCATGGCGACGACCGTGGTGGTCATAAGCGCCGAGAGGCCGACGAGCTTGATGTCGCGCTCCTGTACGGTCTTGAGCACCTCTTGCGGGTCGACGTCGCGGCCTAGGTCAAAGACGGTATAGCCGTAGTTATCGAGCAGCATCTTGACGATGTTCTTACCGATGTCGTGGATATCGCCCTTGACGGTGGCCACGCAGATCTTGCCCTTGTCGGCAATCTCGCCGGCGGGCATCAGCCGCTTGATGGTGTCGAAGCCCACGCGCGCGGCCTCGGCCGAGGCCATGAGCTGCGGCAAGAAGAACTTGCCCTGGTCAAAGAGGACGCCAACCTCGTCGAGGGCGGGGATAAAGTGATTGTTGATGAGGTCCATGGCGTCGTGGTCTGCCAGCAGACGCTCGGTCTCGGCCGCGATCTCGCCTTTGCGGCCCGAGACGACCATGCGACGGATCGGGTCGTCGTTGCCGTCGGAGCCGGCAGTGCCAGCAGTGGGCGCGGCGTCAGTCGATACCGCCTGGGCCGCCGCCGGGTTCGCGGCGATCTTGTATGGATCGGTCCAGCCGGCGTAGCGCTCGATGTATCCGGTCGAACCCTCATCCTCAACGCTCAGCACGCGATAGCTGTAGACGGTATCCATAAAGCGCTTGGAGCCCGGGTTCATGATGGGGGCGTCCAGGCCTGCGCCAAAAGCGGCAGCCAAAAAGACCGAGCCCAGCAGCGGGCGGGCAGGTAGACCAAAGCTGATGTTCGACACGCCGAGTGCGCATTTGACGCCCAGGCGCTCCTTGCACAGGGACATGGCGCGCAGGATCTGCTCGGCCTGGCGTTGATTGGTCGAGGCGGTCATGACCAGGCAGTCGATGAGGATGCGGTCCGGGCCGATGCCGTAGCGGGCGGCCTCGGCCACGATGTGCTCGGCGATGGCGAAGCGGGCCTCGGCGGTATCGGGAATGCCGCCTTCGTCAAGCGTGAGGCCGACGACATTGGTGCCGTAGTGGGCGACCAGCGGGAAGATCTCATCCATGATCTGCTGCTTGCCATTGACCGAGTTGATGATGGGCTTGCCGGCGTAGCGGCGCACGGCTGCCTCGACGGCTGCGGGGTCGGTGGAGTCGATCTGCAGCGGCAGGAGCGTGGAACCCTGGAGCTGCTCGGTGGCCTGCTGGATGATCTTGACCTCGTCGATCTCGGGCAGGCCCACGTTGACGTCCAGGATATCGGCACCTTGCTCTTGCTGGCTGATGCCCTGGCTTACGACGTAGTCAAGGTCGCCGTCGCGCAGGGCCTGCTGCAGGCGCTTTTTGCCGGTGGGATTGATGCGCTCGCCGATGACGGCGATCTTGTGGCCGTCGCAGGGAAGGTCCACGACCGTCTGGGCGCTCGTGACCGACATGCTGGGCTTGCGGTGGCGCGGGCTGGGCGTGTGATTGTCGATAAGCGTGCGCAGGGCGGCCATGTGCGCCGGCGTGGTTCCACAGCAGCCGCCCACAACGCTCACGCCGTCCTCGATCATGCCGGCGACGGCCTCGGCGTACTCGGGGGCCTGGATATCAAAGACGGTATTGCCGTCATCGTCCACGCGGGGGAGTCCCGCATTGGCCTGTACCATAACGGGCTTGTCGGTAACGGTGAGCATACGCGCGGCGAGTCCTCGGAGCTCGGCCGGTCCCTGGCTGCAGTTGATGCCCAAAACGTCGGCGCCGATGGCATCGAGCGTGATGGCGGCCACCTCGGGACTCGTGCCCAGGAATGTGCGGCCGTCCTCCTCAAAGGTCATGGTGGCAAAGACGGGCAGGTCGGAGTTCTCACGACAGGCGAGGACGGCCGCCTTGATCTCGGCAAGGTCGGTCATGGTTTCGATAATAAAGAGGTCCACACCCGCGGTGACGCCGGCGCGCACCTCCTCGGCAAAGAGGTCATAGGCCTCGTCGAAGCTGAGGGTACCCAGGGGGCGAAGCAGCGCACCGATGGGGCCGATGTCGCCGGCGACGTAATGGGCACCGGCCGCGCGAGCGCAAGAGGCCGCGGCGGCAAAGACATCTGCCACGGTGGCGGCGCCATCGAGCTTGTGCGCGTTGGCGCCAAAGGTGTTGGCGGTGATCACGTCGCAGCCGGCCTCGACGTACTGACGCTGGATGTCGGTAATGACCTGGGGCTCCTCAAAGTTGAGCAGCTCGGGTAGGGCGCCGGCCTTCATGCCGGCCGCCTGCAGCATGGTGCCCATGCCGCCGTCGAACAGCAGGTGTCCCGTGCCCTCGATGGCGGCGCGCAGTCGATCGTCCTTAATGCGAAGGTCGTCGATTGTGCGCGTCTTGTATGCAGCCCCGTTGCAGCGCGCAGCATTGACAGGTGCCGCCAGCGCAGCACCGTCAGAATCATGAGTGATAAGCGGAGTAAACATCAATGAGCTCCTAATGGCTGGAATAGCAGGTGGTGTGGGCGGCGCGGAAGCGGCAGTGCTCGCGCATACGGCAGATATTGCAGGTGGGGCGGCTCTGGGCATCGTGGACCTCGCCGTCAAATAGACCGATCACTGCGGTCACACTCTTGGTGGGCATGAGCAGGCTGGTAGGTGTGACGGTAAGCCCGATGAGCCGCGTGGCGTTGAGCGCAGCCACGATTGAGTGCTGGGCCGTAAGCGGGCAGTCGCCGTAGCCGGGGCTAAAGCGCCAGTTACCGGCGAGTCCGTGTGCGGTGGCCGCAGCCTTGACCTGCTGGTCCATCTGCTCGACGGCGGCTTCTACATAGGCAGAGCATGCGGCGTCGAGCACGGCTCCCTCTAGGGGCTGCTGGGCTCCCGTGGTGCGCAGACGACGCTCGGCGTCCATGCCGAGGGTGCATGCCATGAGTGCGGCAAAGCGGGCGTCTTTGAGATGGCGATAGATGTCGCGACCACGCAGCTCAACGTTGGTGCCGACCAGACGGATACTGGGCTTTCCCTGCTCATCGACGCCCGTGCCATCGACGGCAAACACGCGGCGCACGCCACGGGGTTCAATGTCCAGTTCCAGACGTTCAACGACAAGCTCAATACGCTGCGACAACTCGGATTCAATCTGCTGGCCGCCGTAACCCAGATATCGCAGCATCTCGGCACGGTCGACACGGGGATGGTGCGCAGCATCGACACGGTAAAGCGCCGGCGACGCAAGGTCGGCCGGCACTTCGGCAAAAGCTGTATCGATGTGCGGTTTTTCCATTACCCCAGGCGCTCCATAATGGTTGCGGCAATCGCAGGACGATTCATAGTGTACAGGTGCAGACCGGCGGCGCCGTGCTCCTTAAGGTCGCAAAGCTGACGGGCAGCATAATCTACACCGGCTGCCTGCAGGCTCTCGGGGTCGTTCTCGTACTTGGCGAGAATCTTGATGACGGGGGAGGGCAGCGACGCGCCGCACATAAAGACCATGCGGCTGATCTGCGACTTGCCCATAAACGGCATGATGCCCGCGGTAATGGGCACGGTGATACCGGCCTTGTCGGCAAGCTCGCGAAAACGGTAGAAGCACTCGTTATCAAAGAAGAGCTGTGTCACAAAGAAGCTCGCGCCGGCGTCCTGTTTTTGCTTGAGGTGTTCGACCGAGAGGTTGAGATCCACACAGGCAATGTGGCCCTCGGGGTAGGCTGCGGCGCCCACGCAAAAGCCGGCGTCGACGAGCTCGGGGATGAGGTCGCGGGCGTAGGCGTAGTCGGAGGCGGGCTTGTCGTCCTCGGTCGCGCCGGCAGGGAGATCGCCACGCAGGGCCAGAATGTTTTCAACGCCGGCGGTGCGATACTCGTCGATCTTGGCGGCGATGTCGGCGTGGGTGCGGCCCACGCAGGTGAGGTGTGCCACCGAGGGCGTGTCGAATTCGCTCGAAATCATATGCGCGATGGGGGCGGTGGTGGCACCGTTGCCCGAGCCGCCGGCCGAGCAGGTGACCGAGACAAAGCTCGGCGAAAGCTTGCACAGATTGCCTGCCACTTCGCGAGCCGTGTCGAGGGTGAGCTCGCCCTTGGGCGGGAACATCTCAAACGAAACGGGCGCGGTGCCCTGGGATGCTGCCTGCTTAAAAACCTCGTCGACGCGCATATCGTGCTCCTCTAGATACGTAATAGTGTGATGTGTTGTAAGGATTCTACAGCACCACTGTGTCACGGTGGAGTTTCACTCGTTATTCGGGGATACCAATCAAAGATGCCTTGCTATCGGCTTTCTCTATAACAGAGCGGCTAATCTAGGCACGGACTATAAAGACTGGTATCTGATGCAAAATACCAGTTAATAGAGCTCCATCCCAAATTGACTACCCTTAAACCATGGGGAGAGGTCTGCAATTTATGCAGTTGATTGGCTGTTGAGGGTGGCAACGCCGCCTCGATAGGGTAACCTCATTGATTGGTTTCGCGACAGCAACATAACGGTAATGTCGCGGAAACACGGCGAGTCTAAGCTATGACTCGTTCGTTAGTAATCAACACCGCTTCTCACGCGGTGCCGATACGAAGGGAGTTCCGTATGGCCGAACTTACTGACCGCTTCGGGACCATGGTGTTCTCTGAGGAAGTCATGAAGGACTACCTCCCCAAGGACATTTGGAAGCGCCTTGCTGCAACCCTCGAGGGCGGTGAGCCGCTCGACCTGGATGTGGCCAACGCCGTTGCCCATGCCATGAAGGTCTGGGCCATCTCCAAGGGCGCGACGCACTACGCGCACTGGTTCCAGCCGCTTTCGGGCATTACTTCCGAGAAGCACGACAGCTTCCTGGAGCCCAACCACGACGGCACCGCCATTACAAAGTTTACGGGCAAGAACCTCATCCAGGGCGAGCCCGATGCCTCGAGCTTCCCCAACGGCGGTCTGCGTGCTACCTTCGAGGCCCGTGGCTACACCGCTTGGGACCCCACTAGCCCCGCCTTTATCAAGGACGATGTCCTGTGCATCCCCACGGCTTTCTGCTCCTACACGGGCGAGGCCCTGGACAAGAAGACCCCGCTGCTGCGTTCCATGACCGCGCTCTCGCGTGAGTCTAAGCGCGTTTTGGCGCTGTTCGGTAAGACCCCCAAGAAGGTCGTTCCTTCCGTGGGCGACGAGCAGGAGTACTTCCTGATCAAGAAGGACGCCTACCGCAAGCGCAAGGACCTGGTCATTACCGGCCGCACCCTCTTTGGTGCTGCTCCATGCAAGGGTCAGGAGCTCGAGGAGCACTACTTTGGCGCTATCCGCCCCACCGTCTCGGCCTACATGAAGGACTTGGACGATGAGCTGTGGGCGCTCGGCATTCCCGCCAAGACCAAGCACAACGAGGTTGCTCCCTGCCAGCATGAGCTCGCCCCCGTCTATGGCGAAGTCAACGAGGCCATCGACCAGAACCTGGTCATGATGGAGAAAATGAAGCTCATCGCCTCCCGCCACGACTTGGTTTGCCTGCTGCACGAGAAACCCTTCGAGGGCATCAACGGTTCGGGCAAGCACAACAACTGGTCGCTTGGCACCGAGTCCGAGAATCTGCTCGATCCGGGCGACACCCCGCTCGACAACCTGCAGTTCATCGTCTTCCTCACCGCGGTGATCGAGGCCGTCGATAACTATCAGGAGCTCCTGCGTGCCTCCGTTGCCTCGGCCGGCAACGACCATCGTCTGGGTGCCAACGAGG
>URWC01000073.1 GCA_900551555.1 uncultured Collinsella sp.
CCTCGCGGCAGCGGGTAACGACCTCGGCCACGCTCGTGCCCTCGAGCATGCGGAAGTTGATATTGGCCCACATATCCTGCGGCATCACGTTGGCGCCGGTGCTGCCGCCCTCGATTTGGGTCGGTGCACAGGTGGTGGTCACGAGCGGATAGAGCTTCTTGCTGGCGAGGCACTCGCGCACGATGACGTCCTTGTTGGCGGCAATCTCATCCGCCGTGTAGAGCCCCAGCTTGACGAGCTGTGCGGCAAGCAGGTCCGTGGCGCGCGTCGGCCACTCGATATCGCAGATTGCGGTGATGGAGCGGCTCAGTACCTCGAGCGATGTGCCGCCGTAGGGGTTGGACGAATGCCCGCCCTCACTCTTCGTCTTGAGCACAATATCGGCGTAGCCCTTCTCGGCAAGGTCGACATGCATAAGCCAGCCCTCGCCCGCGCCGTACTCGGCAGCTGGAACGATGCGGTAGTCACCCTCGTCGATCAGGTACTCAAGCTCAATGCCGCGCTCCTCGAGCGCGCGGCCGATGGCGCCTGCGCCGTACTGCGTAGTCTCCTCGTCCTGGCCAAAGGCCAGGAGCAGCGTGCGCTCGTGCTGCCAACCGTGCGCCAGCGCATACTCAACCGCCTCGAGAATGCCTGCGACCTGGTCTTTCATATCGATGGCGCCGCGACCCCAAATGTAGGTGTCGTCTACATGCCCGCTAAAGGGGGCGTACGTCCAGTCGTCCTCGGTACCCGGCACCACGGGGACCACGTCCATGTGACCCATGAGCACAACGGGCTTGAGTGCGGGGTCGGAGCCGGAAAGCGTCACCAGCAACGAATGATCGATGAGCTCGACCTTCCCCGCTGTAAATACGTGCGGCCAGGCCTGCTGCATATAGGCGCGCAGGTCGTCGAACGGCCGCCAGTCCACTGCCTCGGCATCCATGCTCGAAATGGTCGGAAACGACAGCACACGGCCCAGGCGCTCGCATGCGCCGGCCTCGTCTATACCGGCAAAATCATCCTCATGCGCAAAGAAGCGCCAAACCTCGGCCATGACATCCTTTCGATTGTGATGACGAGGGCCGCCCCACCGGAGCGGCCCTGCCACATAAGCGTTTGCGGTCGTTTACTTGTCCTCGAGATAACGTGAGAGGAACTCGCGGGTACGCTGGTGCTTGGGGTTGCCAAAGAGCTCCGCCGGCGCGGCGTCCTCGAGGACCACGCCCTTGTCCATAAAGACCACGCGGTCGGACACCGTGCGGGCAAAGGCCATCTCGTGCGTGACGACGACCATGGTCATGCCGTCGGCAGCGAGCTTGCGCATGACCTCGAGCACCTCTCCCACGATCTCGGGGTCGAGTGCGGAGGTCGGCTCGTCGAACAGCATGATCTGCGGATTCATGCATAGGGCACGAGCGATGGCAACGCGCTGCTTTTGGCCGCCGGACAGGCGACCCACGGCGGCGTGCGCGAACTTCTCGAGCCCCACGCTCGTCAGATGCTCCATCGCGACCTTCTCGGCCTCGGCCTTGCTCATCTTTTTGAGCGTGACGGGCGCGAGCGTGCAGTTGTCGAGCACATCCATGTTGTTGAACAGGTTAAAGCCCTGGAACACCATGCCGATGTCCTCGCGCAGCTTGTTGATGTTGCAGCGCTCGGCCGTGAGGTCCTGGCCGTGGAACCAAATGTGGCCCGCGTCCGGAGTCTCGAGCAGGTTGAGGCAGCGCAGGAAGGTCGACTTGCCCGAACCCGAGGCGCCGATGATGGTGACGACCTCGCCGGGATTGACGGACAGGTCGATGCCCTTGAGTACCTCGAGCGAGCCGAAGCTCTTGCGCAGGCCCTCAACGCGGATGAGCGGCTCATTGGTCTGTGCGGCGGCCGCAACGCCGGTAATGGCGGTATCTGCCATGATAATTCTCCTCGTCTTGAGCCTAGTTGGAGCTGGGCAGCGTGACCGGAGCCTCGGCGCCGAGCTTTTTGCCAAAGGCCTCGAGCAGGCGGCTCGCCACGAGCGTCAGGATCAGGTAGACCACGAGCGCCACGCAGTAGACCTCCATCTGGCGGTAGTACACGCCGGCGACGGTGGTGGTGGCGTACATGAGGTCGAACACGCCGATGACCGAGAGCACCGACGAATCCTTGATGTTGATGATGAGCTCGTTGGTGAGCGCCGGAATCGCGTTTTTAATGCCCTGGGGGAACACGACCTTGCGCATAGCCTGCCACTGCGAAAGGCCCAGCGAGCGCGCCGCCTCGGCCTGGCCGGGATCGATGGACTCGATGCCGCCGCGCAGGACCTCCATCATGTAGGCGGTGGAGTTGAGCGAGATGGTAACGAGGCCGGCGGTGAAGGTGCTCCAAATCTGGTTGGCCTGAGCGGTCTCGAAGCCCATGCCGCGCAAAACGGTGAAGCCCGCGTAATAGATGAGCAGGCCCTGGACCATCATGGGCGTGCCGCGCACGATGGTGGAGTAGATGGTCGCAAAGCCGCGGCCGATACTCTTAAAGAAGCGCACCAGGTCGTTATCCACGCGGTCGAAGGTCTGAATACGCAGGAACACAAAGAGCAGTGCCAGGAAGAATGCGATGACGGTGCCGAAGGTGGCAAGCGCGATGGTGATCTCGATACCGCGAATAAAGAAGTCCCCGCTCTTGTAGGTCATGTAGACCAGGCTCGACAAAAAGTCGCTGGGGTTGGAGTCCGAGACAATACTCACCTGCACCAGGTCGATAAACGACATGACGCAGCGGTCGATAAAGAAAACTGCCGCGATGGCGACCACGACGTAGCTGCCCAGGCGTGCGCCACGACGGCAACGCTCGGATGCGAACGGCGACTTTACGCGATAGTCGCTCCAGTGCATAAGCTTGGTGACCAGCGCCGCCGCCGACACGACGAGCCAGGACCAAAGGATTGCCCAGAGGCAGTCTTGGAACACGCCCGTAGGCGCCAAGAAACTCATCGGCGTGGGGTTGCGTTGGCTAAACGCCAGGCCGAGCGCCGCGATAACACTCGTGCCCAGGTATACATAACGGTGGTCGGCCTTGAAAAAGGAGGCCAGGCGATTAATGGTTTTCATGCTGCCTCCCTATGCCGGCTGACGGTCGAGGCACGCGTCCCACATTTGGTCGCGCTCCTCTTGGCTAATGCCCTTGAGTGTCTTGTCGATGAGCTTAAGCAGCTTGTCCGAGCCCTTGCGGCAGCCGACGTTTGCCGTGACCTCCTGCTTAAAGCCCTCGCCCTCGGCAAATTGAATCGGCACGATACCCGGGTTTTGGGCCATATAGCCCTTCTCGTTCTCGGTATTGTAGGTCACGGCGTCGCAGGTGCCCTGCAGCAGGTTCGAAAACACCGTGGGGACGGAGTCGACCGGGTTCTTGTGCACAACGCCCGGGATCTCGTCGATGACGGTATCGAGCATGGTGTCCTTTTGGCCGAGTACCGTTGCGCCGCTAAAGTCGCTGAGCTTGGTCGCATTTTGGTAGGGCGAGCCCTCTTTTACGAACAGGCCAAAGTAGCCAATGAAGTACGGATCGGAAAAGCCGACGGACTCCTCGCGCTCGGGCGTGGCGCTCATGCCGGCGATGATGAGGTCGATTTGGCCGTTGTTGAGCGAATCGATAAGACCCGAGAAGCTCTGCTTGACGGCAACGGGCTCGCCACCGAGGGCCTTGCAGACGATCTTGGCGATCTGCACGTCGTAACCATCGGCATAGGCGCCCTTCACGTTGTCGATGGGGATGGTGTACTCGCTGGCTTCGGAGACCTGCCAGTTGTACGGGGCGTAGGCCGCCTCCATGCCGATGCGGATCTTGTCCTTGCCGATCACGGAATCGGACAGGTCGTCGCGACCGCCGCCCGTCGTGGGCTGAACCACCTTGAGCGTGGACGGGCGCTGACAGCCGGCGAGCGCGCCGGCGACGACGGAAGCGCTCGCAGCGAGAGCGCTTCCCAAAAAGATGCGACGGCTGCATACCGGCTGTGGATGCGCGTCGCGTTGATGGGGAGAATGCATAATCTGCCTTCCCTGTTGAATCGTATGCTGACGACTTAACAGGATATACGCCAGCGACCAGCAGCGCAGCACAAGCTCGAAAAATTAATAGACACACGGTAGTCATTGGGGACGTCGATGTTTTGGCAATGCCGGCGAGCGACGTCCAGAGCGAACAAGTGGCATGAAAAAGGCAAGGCATGACCAGAAGGTCTATGCCTTGCCTTATGAATGACAAATTATCGCTCTGGACGGCGCGCAGCATCGACCGAGCGGCGGAACCTCTAGAGCAAGGTGACGCTAAAGCTGCGTTTATCGGTAGCGCCGGGAGCCAAGGTGATGGTGTTGACCTTGTGCTCAAAGACATCGTCCTCGGTGTCCATGGTGGTATGACCGGTCCAGGGCTCGAGCGCCACAAACGGAGCGTCGTTGGCGGCAGACCACACGCCAATGTACTTAAAGCCCTCAAAGTCGATCTTGACGCCGTGGCCCGACTTGCGGCCGCGCAGCGTGAGCGTGGAGCCCGGAGTATCGGTGAACATGATGGCATCGTTATCGAAGCTACGGTGCGTGATGGGCAGCACGTCCGAGTTATCGGGAGCCTTGTAGCTACCCTCGAACGTCATAAGACCGTCGGGCGTGATGATGGGAGCCTCGTTGGTCCAAGCCTCGGTAAACGCCAACTCGTAATCCTCGAACGCCTCGTCCTCGGCACCGGGGGCGGGCACGTTAAATGCGGGGTGGCCGCCCACCGAGAACGGCAGGTCCACGTCGCCGGTGTTGGTGACGGCAAAGGTCTGCGTGAGGGTAGCGTCGCCGGTCAGGGCATAGGTCATGTTGAGCTTAAAGTGGAACGGAAAGGCCTTGAGCGACTCGGACGTGTCGGTGATCTCGTACGTTACCGAGGAGCCGTCCTCCGAAACCTCGACCAGCTTGTGCTCGACGATGCGCGCGAGTCCGTGGCGCGGCATCTCGCAGGTGCCGGCCGCAGACGTTGCCGTGTTGTTGCGCAGCGAGCCCACAATGGGGAACAGGATGGGCGCGTGCTTGCCCCAAAAGGCGGGGTCGCCCTGCCACAGATACTCGTTGCCGTTGAGGGCAAGGCTCGTGAGCTGGGCGCCCATGGAATCGATGGCCGCGGTGAGGCCGCCGCGCTTGATGGTAGTGACGGTAGACATGCTACTTCCTCCAAAAGTAAACAATAGTGTCGAGGGCTATTGTCCCACTCTTGGCGGCGAGACGGGACGGCAGGCGATTATTGAGTAGCCATAGCGGAATGAGCGGCGAGCGCCTACTGGGTATCTACGTAAAGGTCGAACCCGCCCTGCGGTGTGGTGTCGACCGTGTCGGGCGCCTGTGAGTTAAAGTTCACGGGAACCATGCGCTTTGAGGCGCGGAAGCGCGTGCCGTCGGTGGCGACGGGCGGTTCATCGACCGTGAGCTCGTAGTCGCCAGGCTTGAGCTCGATGCCGTCACCAGCGGAATTGACGTATTGATACTCGTCAATCGTCTGCCCTTTGAGCGTGCGCCCCACGATGTGGATGAGCATTTGGCTGTCGCCGCGCGCGGTGTCCCACGTCGCGCCGTCCTTGACCTCGACCGACACATGCACCGAGCGCGTACGACCGAGCGATTGCTCGACAGACATCTCGACCTTGGCGGCGTCTTTTCGCTGTTGTTCGACATGACTCCAGACGTTTCCAATTACCGAGCATGCGATAACGCCGGCCATGAAGGCGATAAGGATGGGGCCAAGCGGAGAGCGACGTCCTGCATCTTCCTCGCGAGACAGATTGGGGCGACGTGTGGGTGCGGGCGCCTGAGCGCCCCGCGAGGGCACGTCGAGAATGCTGAAGGATGCCGTGCTGTCGGGATCGATGGTGTGACGCGGCTGTGGGGTCTTTGCCGGCGAGATGGACATGTCGGCTGGCTCGCCGAGCGTGGCCGTAGCGTCGGCCTTGGCCTCGTCTGCCTCGGCCTGGGCCCAAGCTTGTTCGAAGGTCAGGGGCTCGACGGGGTCGAGGGCGGCGTCCGAATCGGCGGCGACGTCGTTGCCGGTCTCGTCCTCGTCGCTCGACACGTCACGCGGCATGGACTCGTCCCACTCCTCGTCCGGAGCCTCACCCTCGCTATACCACCATTCAAAGTTATCGATATCCATACGGGGCGCCCCTTAGGCCTCGCAAATAAACACTCGCTAGCCTTATACCCCCAGACGGCACCGAAGCTCACCCGCGCCGGACACGAAAACCGTCACAACATTCGACGCTTTTCTTCGATTTCGAGATTTTCATCGAATGTTGTGATGGTTTGGGCGACTGGCCGGCAGCGCAATGTGACAAAGGGACTGCCCCTTTGTCACATTCTGTTAGAGTTGCAGGGATTGAATCCCGCTTATCAATGCGACATTGGAGTGACAACCTTGATCGCCGCAACCACGCCTAAAAGTAAGTCAACCGCCGCCGCGCTCTCCCCTGCGCGCACCAAGCTCTGCCTGGCGCTGCTCGTGCTGTTGGGATTCTCGCTCGGCTGCTCCGAGTTCGTGGTCATCGGCATCGAAAGCGACCTGGCGACGGAACTCGGCGTATCACTTGCCACTGCGGGCCAGCTCATCAGCGTGTTCGCGCTGGTCTACGCCATCGCGACGCCGGTGCTTGCGCTCAGCACGGGGCGATTCCGCCGCTACCAGCTGCTCGTGTGCTACAGCATCGTCTTTGTGCTTGGCAATTTGTTTATGGCACTGGCGCCCAACTTCCAGGTGCTCTTTATCTCGCGCATTGTCCTGGGCTCTGTCTCGGGTGCGCTGCTCGCCGTGGGCGTGACGTACATCCCTGAGCTTCTGTCCCCGCAGCAAACTTCGCTTGCCATCTCGGTAGTATATGGTGCGTTTTCCGTGGCGATGGTCTTTGTGACCTCGATCGGTAAGTTTGTGGCCGACACGCTCGACTGGCACGTTGCCATGTACGGCGCGCTGACCTTTGCCGTTTTAATCTGCGGAGCGCTCGTGGCGTTTATGCCGCGCGCCGGGCAAACCGACGAGCCCGCCACCTTCCGCGAGCAGGCGGGGCTGCTACGCGAGCCGAGCATCATCACTGGCATGCTCATCTTCTTGTTTGGCGTGGGGTCGGTCTATGTGTTCTACGGCTACGTGACGCCTTATCTTGAGCAGGTGCTGGGCATGGGCACGGTCGAAGCCAGTACCACGCTTATGGCCTACGGCGTGTTCTGCCTGATCTCGAACATCCTGGGTGGATGGATCGACGCGCGTTTTGGCATGAAGGCACTGCTGGTTACGTTCGCGCTGCAGGCGGCGGCATTGTTTGGGCTGTTTGCCGTGGGTGCTGCCATGCCGCTCGCACTTGTCTTTGTCTTTAGTCTGGCAATGCTCATGTACCTGTTCTCGGTCTCGTGCATCACGCACTTTATGGACGTGGCTCGCAGCCGCCATCCCAAATCGATGGTGCTCGCGAGCTCGGTTGAGCCCATGGCGTTTAACGTCGGCATTTCGTTTGGCACCGCAGTGGGCGGCGCCGTGGTAAGCAGCATTGGCATTGCGTACGTGGGCGCAGTGGGCGCCGCATTCTCGCTTGTGGCCTGGGCACTCACGCTGGTGACGATTAAGTTGGCACGTTGGGAGCGCAAGCGGGCGAGGGCGCAGGCGTAGGCGTAGGCGTAAATGCGATACTCGAGCTCGATGATGGCGATCGAAAGGAAACCGCATATGCAACGTGTACTGTTTATCTGCCATGGGAACATCTGTCGCTCGACGATGGCTGAGTCCGTGTTTACCGAGCTGGTGCGCCGCGCTGGACGCGAGGCGGAGTTTGCCATTGATTCCGCTGCGACCTCGACCGAGGAGATCGGCAATCCGCCGCATCGTGGCACCGTTGCCAAGCTGCGTGAAGTCGGGATTCCTGTCGTTGCCCACCGTGCGCGCCAGGTGCGTCGCGCGGAGTATGGTGACTGGGACCACATTGTCTATATGGATGCCGAGAACGCGCGCGGTCTGCGTCGCATTTTTGGCAGCGATCCCGATAGCAAGATCTCGCGCCTGCTCGATTGGACCGATCGCCCCGGCGACGTGGCCGATCCCTGGTACACCGGTAACTTCGATGCCACCTACCGCGATGTGCTCGCCGGCTGCACGGCCATGCTCGAGCAGTTTTAGGCAAGCGAGCACGCGGACGCACGTGCCACGCCATCGGCATAAAACGAGCGTGGATGATCTCCCACTTTGAGCGTTCAAGCGCGCTCTAAACGGGAGAAAATCCACGCTCAACTACTCGTCGACGATCTCGGCGAGCCAGACGTTCAGCGTATCGACCTCGGGGCAGCAGAACTTTGCCGTACCGGGCTCGTTGCCAGGAACGGTTCCGCCGTAGCGCAGGATATCGATATAGGGAAAGCCCACATGGCAGGCCATGGCGCACATCTTGCCGCGGTCTCGGTCGAAGTCAAAGACGTCGCCGGGCTTATGGCCATGGTGGCAGCGACACGCGCCCAGCTGGTCCACGCAGCTCACGCGGATACGCGGACGCTTGCCCCGCGGTGCGCCGAGCGGCTTGCTCTCGCCCGCGG